>NZ_JABMCX010000304.1 GCF_013179505.1 Paenarthrobacter sp. CM16
CCTGAAAATGTGGCACCCCATGTACAGCGAGGCGCTCCGACAAATCGTTTCGCCGGCCCGGAGCCTGCAGATCCGCCAGCGCATGGTTCAGCACCTGCTCGCAGAGCCGCCCACGGCCGAGGGGCTCCTCCGGTTGGTGAGCTGGGCGTTGGACTGCGGTGCCGACGTCGAGGATGAACAGCTGCTGGAAGCAGCCTTCCTGGCTGCAAAACTGCTCCAGAACCCCTTGGCGGTGGCCGCAGCCGGCAAGGTCCGCTCCGAGGCACTGCGTCCCCGCGCCCGCGCTGTCATGGCCATGGTCAGCTACAACGACGGCGACTTCCGCAACGCCGTGCGGCTGTTGGAGGAGGACCTGGGGTACTTGGACGCCGACCCGTCCGGCCCCTTGGGAGCAGGTTTGCTGTGGGCTGCTGCACGGGCGGCGCAGGGCGACCCATCATCAGAGATCGTGGCCGATTCCCGGACCGCGGCTACGCACCTCCTCAAAGGCCTGCCGGAGTCAGAGCCCCTGACGGGGCTTGTAACCAGGCATGCCACTGCACTGGAACTGGCAGCGCTTGCCCACGATGGCCACTACGCAGAGCTCCGCGAGGGTCTGGAACGGTTTGGGACAGTACTCAGCGGGGAAGATGCTGACTTTGTCATGAACCGGCTCTTCCTCCTTGCCATGCGGTGTGAGCTGCTGACCGTGGAAGGCCGGGCCCTGGAAGCGCTGGAGGCCGGGCGTGAGGCGTTGGTGCTGCTGGACGAGCAAGCTGATGACCTCCTGTACTTCAGCGACTTTGTGCTGGCCCGCTACATCCTGGCCGCGCTGGGAGCGGGGGACTGGACTGCCGCCGGAACTGCCCTTGAACGTTACTCCGCACGATCGGCCATGGGGCTGATTGTTTTTGGTGGCGATATCCAAACGCTCAAAGGTTTGTCGCTGCTGCGGCAAGGCCGGCTTGAGCAGGCCGCGGAGCTGGTTACCCCCGCAGTCGAGGCACTGAGGGTCAAGGACCCCCAGCAACTGAAGAGCCTCGGCAATGCGCTGGCGTACTATGCCGCGGCCAGGGCCGGTGATATCGCGCTCGCTGAGCGTCTGGCCAGTGAACGGGGTGGAGGACAGGCCGGTGAGCATGATGGAGCGGAGCCCGGTGTCGCTGCCGGGGGAGCCTACGTGGAGGCCATTGCGGAACTTTATACGTTGGCCGGCCAGGAATTCATGGTCAAGGGCTCGGGGCTGGATAAGCTCCGGAAGCTCCCGGAATCCGTACCCCTGCACCGGTATCCAGGTGTCCTGTTGCAGAATCTAGTCCTCCGCGCCGAGCTAGGCGATGTTCAAGCCATGGAGCCCATCAAGGACGTCACGGCGTCCATGTCCGGTGCGTGGTCCGCCGGCTGGCTTTCCCTGGCGGAAGCACACCTGGCCGCTGACGGCCAAGGCTTCGTCAACGCCGGTAACCTTCTTTCGGCCGCCGGGATGCCGGGACCAGCGGCTGCTGCCTTCGACAAAGCGGCCCTGTCCTTCGACGCCGAAGGAAAACGCCCGGAGGCCCGCCAGGCAGCGGTGCTCCGCGATGTCAGCGAAGCCAGCCTCGGTGATGCCCTCATGCATGATCCCAGCGCCGAAGCAGACCGCTCAGTGCCGTTGACCCGCCGTGAGCAGGACATTGTTGCCTTGGCAGTCTCTGGGCTTACCGACCGCCAGATCGCAGAGAAGCTGTTGGTCTCCGTCCGCACGGTTGAGGGCCACCTGTACCGCAGCTATGCCAAATTGGGCATTCGCCGGCGCGAAGATCTCGGGTCTGCTGTAGGTCATTAAGGGCAAGACCCCTTCAGTACTCACCAGGCATTCTCACGCCACTTGTCCGCGCGCCTGCGGGAAATTTAGCCAATCAGTGGAGTAATCGACCGGTGTGTTGTCCCGAAACCAAGTAGTACCCCGCCGAGGGACTGAGTACAACAAGGTATCGGCCCGGAAAAAGCCCCTGACTAATCGAGTACCAACTACTGGTGTACCCCGTTCGCCACCCCGGCAGTATTGATCTTGGAAGAACGGTTCAGCCCCAAGCATCACCGGGATTCCGAAAGTCGCATCATCCGCATCGGTGGTCTCTTCAAGCCGATGCACCGGACGCCGTGAGGTGTTCCGGCCCTGGACGAAGCCGGCGGCGACAGAGTCTTCTGAGACCGAGACTCTCCCCCCAGCCGCCGCCGGCTTCTAGGCCAGGTAGCCCGCACTTCGCGGAAATCAAACCTCCCGGATCATGGGACTGCTGCTATTGGAGTGCGCATGCTGCCGGACCCCTGGCTGGACGAAGACACCGTCACAGTCGGGCTGAGGCCATCACCCCTCCCGGACCGGGCAAGGCTCCTGGACATCATCCTTTCGGCAGTACCGTCACCCTCCGTCAGCGGGATAGTGGTAACAGGAGACCCGGGATCCGGAAAAACGCACTTGTTGCTCTCGGTCAAAGCCGGCCTCCCGGAATTTATGGACGTCAGAACCTTCGCGGGCAAGGCCGAGCTCAAAACCATCAGCTACGGCGCCTTGGGTACGGCTCCTGATACCGGCAGCGAAGATACGCTCCCTCCGGGACTGAACGTACTCCGGGCCCTCACCAGCACCCTTGGCGCCGCCGAGTACCTGTTCACCCCGCAGAACGGCCGACGGCGGAACAAACGCCACGCGCGGGCGGCACGTCCGCCACTGGTGCTGCTGGTGGACGACATCCACTACATCGATCCCGCTTCGCTGGCTGTCCTGCTGCAGCTCATCCCTGGGTTCGGGGCAACCTTGGTGGCCACCGCGGACAGCCGCAGGCCCCTTCCACCTGATCTCTACCAACTTTGGGAAGACGGCTTCCTGGAACAGTACTTCCTGCCACCTTTTAGCTTCACCGAGGCACATGCGTTGGCTGAGGTCGTCCTGGGTGGCAGGGTCCAACGCCGCGCCAGCAGCCTTCTGGCCGCCATGAGCGGTTTCAACGTCGGGCTGTTGGCGATTGCCATCAACGACGCGCGTCGTGCAGGACTGCTGGTGCAAAAGGACGGCTTTTGGACCATCGATGTCCGGGCCCACTGCGATTGGCCAGGCGTGGTGGCACACGTGCAGGCCGAAAATGCCGCCCGGCCAGCAGAGGAACGGCACGCGCTGGAGCTCATTGCCCTCGCCGAACCCGTGGCACTGGATGTTGTGGAACATCATTTTGGCCAAACCGCCGTTGAACACCTCTTGGCCAACCACCACATCAGGCTGTTGGCGGGGAGGCCGCCGCTGGTCAGGACGGGTTCCTGGTTGCGCGGCGAAGGCACCCGCCTGGCCGTGCCGCGGCCCAGGAGCCTGGCCCTACGCCTGGGCGTCGAGGAACCGGCCATCACACGGGAATCAGCCCCCACCCTGCTTCGGTGGATGAACTGGACCCTGGACTGCGGCTTGACCCTCTCGGATGAACTTCTCCTGGCCACAGCACCGGCCGCTGACAGGCCATCAACAGCAGAGCTGGCCATGCGGGCTGCCGCAGCAGTGGCCGGCCCGGAGCGGAAGGACGAGGCGAGACTCCTCCGGGCGAGGGCCTTGGTTGCCGAAGGCCTGCTGCGCGAAGCGGCCCCGGAACTACGGGAGCTGGCGGCCGCCGGAGGAACACCGGAGGTGAAGGCTGATGCCGGCTATCGCCTGTTGGCCCTGGAACTTCTGGGGGCCGTTCCCGGTGATGCAGCATCCGGGGTACAGAAGGATGCGGGCTCAGGAACCGCTCAACAGCCGCAGGCCAGCCGTGTGCAGGACGAAATGGAGCCGCGGACCGCTGGACGGTTGCAGGCCATGGCCGGGCTGGAGGCCCTCGGCGAATTCTCAAAGCAGGTAGTGCGGGACGTCGGGGATGCCGAGCGTCTCCTGCTCACCGGAGCTGCCCCGGAGGCGTTGGAAAGGTCAACAGCGGCAATGGCGGCCGTTGACGCGGACCCGGCCTTGGAGATGTTCCGGCCTGGAGTATTGCTCCGGCACGTCGTCTGCCTTCGCAACAATCTGGCGTGGAGCCGCCTGGACCAAGTCCTTGAGTGTCCGTCCGCGTTCGTGCTCCCCACGTACTTGGCCGTGTGCTTGGACGTTGCCCGCGGATACGCCGAACTCAGTCAAGGGCTTTCCCGCGCTGCCTGCGGCACCTTGGAACCGGTTCTTGCGGAACTGTCCGACGCCGGCCTTCCGACAGTCCTTGGGTTGGCTGCGGCCATGCTGGCCTACTCCGAGGCGCTGTGCGGGAACCCTGTGCAGGCGATGGCGCGCAGTGCGCAGAGCTTCGCTGCACTGCAGGGCGTTCAGGACACTGCCGGCCTCCTTCCTCAGCTGAGCTCTGTATACCTGGCCGCCGCACAGGACCAAGTCGCCGGGAAGCCAGGCCAGCTGTTGGCCCTTGCGGATCAGTTCCACCACCAGGGCAGCACGTTGCTCGAAGCAGAGGCGGTGTCCCTCCTGACGCTCAACGCAAGCAGCGCCGCCGTCGAGGACCTTGTGGTTCAGCGGCGCCTGGCAGGACTTGCCACTGAAATTCACGGAGCCGGGGGAACTGCGCTGGGAGCTTTTGCCTCTGCGCTGCTGGAAAACGACCCCAAAACGCTCGAAGCCGCCGGAAGAAGCCTGTCTTCCGACAGGCTGTTTGCCCACGCTGCCGTGTGCTTCTCCCGTGCGGCCAGTGGATACGAAGCACGAACCCGGAGTGCGGCAAGCCGGCGTGCCTCGACCCTGGTTGAGCGGCTGCGCAGCGCCTTCGACAGCGGGGCCGTTCCGCCGCTGGGCTGGGTCCCGGGGAGGGCCGGCGGGTGACGTGCTCAACGGCACACCGCCCGGTGCAGCCCTCCGTGGGATAATGGGGAGTCCCTGAAGGATTCCCAAGGAGCGCCCCTTGACTGCCGTATCAACCCCCGCCTCACTGCTGCGGTCCGTGCCTGCCATGGACAACGCTGAGGTGTTGCGGATCCGGAACGACTTCCCGGTGCTGGACCAGTTGGTCAACGGCAAAGCCCTGATCTACCTGGATTCCGGTGCAACATCGCAAAATCCGCTCAGTGTCATCGAGGCCGAACAGGAATACTACGAGCAACGCAACGCGGCGGTTCACCGGGGCGCCCACCACCTTGCCGTGGAAGCCACGGAGGTCTTCGAGGACGCACGCCAGACCGTGGCGGACTTCATTGGTGCGCAATATGAGGAAACCGTGTGGACCTCCAATGCCACCGAGGGACTCAACCTCATCAGCTACGCACTTTCCAACGCCGGGTTGTGGGCTGCGCAAGGCCGCGGGGATTCACGCCTGAAGGACCTGGCCATTGGTCCGGGCGATGAGATCGTGGTGACCGAAATGGAGCATCACGCCAACCTGATCCCTTGGCAGGAACTGGCCTTCCGGACAGGCGCCACCCTCAAGTACATCCC
>NZ_JABMCX010000305.1 GCF_013179505.1 Paenarthrobacter sp. CM16
TCGCAGACGGCTGGGTTGCTGACGGCAAGGTCTCCATCCGTCCCTTCACCAAGGGTTCACTGCTGGCTGACATCAACACTGAGTTGGGCCTTGTGAACCCCTGGACGGTTGAAGGCGATCCGGCCTATGGGCTGGGCTCCACCGACGTCGAAGGCCTGACCGCCGTCAACGCCGACCACTTCGTCTACATCACCAACAACGCCGATGGCGATTTCACCGAGCAGTTGGCTGACAATGCGGTGTGGAAGTCGCTTCCGTTCGTCTCGGCCGGCAAGGTGCACCGCCTGACCGACGGCATCTGGATGTTCGGCGGCCCTGCCTCCATGACCCAGTACGTCGACGCCATCGTCGCGTCCCTCACCAAGTAATACCATCCGAATGACCGACACCGTGAAGAGGCCCGTCACGACCGTTCCCGCGGCCGTGGCGGGTGCTCCCGTACCTGCCACGCCAACCGGGCAAGGTGTCCGCCGGCGCTCCGGCCCCGTCCTGGCAGCCGGCGCCGGAATTGTTATCCTGGCCCTGTTTTCGATGATCCACCTCACGCAAGGAACGGCCGACGTCGGCCCTTTCCAGCTGTTGGGGCTGCTCACCGGAGGCGGAACAGACCAGGAAACCGCAGTGTTGGTCGCTTCGCGGGTACCGCGGCTTTTCGCCGGCCTGTTGGTCGGCATCGCGTTGGGGGTGGCCGGTGCAGCACTGCAGTCGGCCACCCGCAACGTCCTTGCTTCCCCGGACACCTTGGCGGTCAATGCCGGAGCCCACTTTGCCATCGTGGCAGTAGCGGCTTTCGGGTTGACACTGCCTGCGCTGCTGTCCGGCGGCATTGCCTTTGTGGGCGGACTGGCTGCGGCGCTCCTGGTGCTGGCGTTATCCGGCGGGGGAGCCAACGGCAACGGCGGTCCCATCAGGTTGGTGCTGGCCGGAACAGCACTGGCCCTCGGCCTGCATTCGGCCACCAGCGCCCTGTTGCTGTTGTTCAGCCAGGAAACCACCGGACTCTACGCCTGGGGCCAAGGCAGCCTGGCCCAGTCACGAACCGATGAGCTGTTCCAGTTCACGCCGATAGTGCTCCTGGCCATCGCCGGCCTTTTCCTTCTGGCACGGAGGATGGATCTGCTTGGCTTGGGCGACGATGCTTCGAGGCTGGCAGGCGCGGATCCGCGCCTGGGCCGGGTTGGCGCCGTCGTACTCGCAGTAGTCCTGTCCGCCGCAGCGGTAACCATCGCAGGACCCATTGGTTTCGTGGGCCTCTGCGCTCCTGCGATCGTGAGGCTCCTGGCTTCCCGTTTCCGCGGACTGGGACGGCACCGGGCGCTGCTGCCAATCTCCGGTCTGGCCGGTGCCCTAGTGGTCATCGGAGCTGACGTCCTGGTTCGTGGTCTTTTCGGTGCCCAAGCCGGCGTCGAAGTCCCCACCGGGGCAGTTACTACAGTCTTCGGTGCCGTTTTCCTGGTGATTTTGGCCCTGAAGATGTCCGACGCAGGCTTGAGTGTTGCCGGTGATGCCCTGGCAAGGCTTCGTTCACGGCGGTTCTTCCTTACCGTGCTGATCGGGCTTCTGGTCCTCCTTACTGGCTTGCTGGTGGCCGGAGCGTTGCTGGGTGATGCGAAACTCCTGCTCGGTGATCTGGTCAATTGGCTCACGGGCCAGTCCGGGAACCGTGTCAGCGCCGTGCTGGGCACCCGCATGCCACGGGTCCTGGCTGCCGTACTTGCCGGAGCGGCCCTGGCCCTTGCCGGTGCGCTGATTCAGGCGGTTTCCCGGAATTCCTTGGCCGAGCCCGGCATCCTGGGCGTCTCCGGCGGCGGTGGCCTGGCCGCAATCATTGTCATCACCACTGTCCCGGCGGCGGGTTCGTGGGTCATTACCGGCTCCGCGCTAGGGGGCGCTGCGTTGTCCGCACTGCTGGTCTTTGGCCTGGCCTTCCGCGGAGGACTGCAACAGAACCGCCTCGTATTGATCGGCATCGGTGTGTCCGCGGCATTGGCGGCAATGATTACCGTCCTGCTGGTGAGCACGGACCCGTTCAACCAGACGAAGGCGCTGACATGGTTGTCCGGCTCCACCTACGGCCGCAACTTCGCCTCAGTCCTGCCGCCGCTCCTCGCCTTGCTGGTGTCCTTGCCGGTGCTGGCGGGAATGCGACGGGATCTGGACCTCATAGCCGTGGACGACGACTCTCCCCGCGTGCTGGGCATCAGGCTCTCCGGATCCCGCCTGCTCCTGCTCTCGGTTGCTGTGCTCTTGACCGCGGGTGCTGTTTCATCCGTGGGTGTGATCGCGTTCGTGGGATTGGTGGCACCCCACGCTGCCCGCACCCTGGTGGGGGCGAGGCACTCCCGGGTCCTTCCCGTGGCCGCCCTCATCGGCGCCTGCACCGTGGTTTTCGCGGACGTAATCGGCCGCACGGTCATTGCGCCGGCACAGATTCCGGCAGGCATCATGACGGCTTTGGTAGGCGCGCCGTACTTCGTCTATCTGCTGTGGCGTTCCCGGGTGGACCGAAACCTCTAACCGTCTGCTTCATACCTGCCGGACATCGGCCTCCACCACATAGGATCAACCGTATGGCCGGTTCCGTGGACGTTCTTGGCCCCATCCTGGAAATGATGTCCTGGGTGGGGTTCGTCCCGGGTGTGCCTTTGCTGATCAGTGCCTGGATCATCGCCAAACGCCGATGCGTGTGGGTCACTGCGGACGGTGAGCGATTCGCCGCCGGAGGATTCATGGGCCTTCACTGGGTTGACCAGGACCACGAGGAACGCAAAGTCCTGTTGGACGTCCCCGCCGCTGACGGAAGCTATGAGCCCCGGGCGGTGGTGGTCCATTACGACCCCTGCCATCCTTCCCGGTGTTCGCTTCAACCACCCAGGTTCGATCACACAGTGTTGATTCTGGGCTGGATCCTCACCGGAGTCGGCATCTTGAGCACGCTTGGCGGGTTTGCGCTCCTGGTCCTATAAACACGAACCTCTTGAATGGCTCTTTGCCGCGGGGCTAGCATGGCTCCGCACGGCAGTTCCGAGGAGGCAGCCGCATGAGCCAGTCAACACCAAGCGAGCCATCGGCAACCCTGATGGTGGACCTGATCATCTCCCTGGACGGCTACGCCTCCGCGGAGGGATGGCCCGGGTGGTGGGGCCTTGAAGGTCCTGAGTACCTGGCATGGCTTGAGGAAGAGGGCAAGAAGGACGTCACCTTGTTGATGGGTGCCACCACGTATCGGGTCATGTCCAGCATGTCTGATCAGGCTTCTTCAGACAGTTCGGGTTTCTCGGAGGAAGAGGGGGCCAGCTTGACCGGGCTGGCCGCCATGCCCAAGATCATCTTTTCGTCCACCGTGAAGGAACCCCTGGCGTGGCCCAACTCAGAACTTATTCCCGGTGACGCCGTGGAAGCCGTACGCGAACTGAAAAGGACTCGGACGGGCACGTTGAGCACGCTGGGCAGTTTGAGCTTGTGCCGTTCCTTACTGACTGCCGGACTGGTGGATAGATACCGACTGGTGATCTTTCCCGTGATCACCGGGAAAACCGGTAGTGAGCGCATCTTTGATGGCTACCCCGACGTTGCACTGGAACTGGTGGATAGCAGGACCTTCGATGGCCGGTCTCAACTGCTCGAATACATCCCGAGGGTCATTGACGGCCCGCCGGCAAGCCGACAGCCATGAACCGGGATCTGGAGGACATCGCACACTGTTTGCAGAACGTTGGTGCAGGCTGGGGCGACGACTCGGACGTCGTGCTCACGCATGCGCATCCTGACCACCTCGGCGGTCTGGATGACATCCTGACCAGGACGACGGGAGTTGCTGTGTGGGCCGGCGAAGGGGAATCCGGTGTCATGGTCCTTGGTGGAGAGATCTAAGAGGCTTCTGATGGACAGCTCACCCGCGGATTACGGGTGATAGCCACACCCGGCCATACACAGGGGCATATCAGTGGGCTCCCGGCTCCAGGCCTTGCTTAATGAGCCTGCGGGAGGGTGGTAGCGTCGGTGTTCCGTTGTGCCGCCGTATGAATCTTCAGTGTGGTTGCTGGGCCTGTTCCTCGAAGAAAGGTGCCAGGCATTCGGCGTAGTGGTTCATGGTCTCGGCGAAGGTGAGCAGCCTTATGGTCTCCACGCCGGCGGTGACCGGTTCCCCCTTACTGTCGCCAACAGAGCACAACAATGGCTCTGCGCTGAGTCCGTTGGCAGTGAGCGTGGCGATACCCCAGGGGTGGTCGGGATCGGCTACCGCAATGCCTGCCGCGTCAAAAGTGTCCCTGAGGACATTGCCCGTCACGGTGCGCCACGACTGGAGATACTGTGGCTTCAGGAGTTCAATCAGGTCCTCGTCCCTGGCTTCGTAGGCGGACCCCAGTGCCGTGGTAAGGCCATCCCATTCCTGCGTGTCACGGACCATCAGGTGCGCGGCACGGAGGTGGGCAATTGTTTCATTCAACGTCATGGCAGTCCCCAAACTTCCAGTCCCATTGCATACCCCTCAGGGCAGGCATGACGCCGTCGGCTGTCATTACCAGGAAGAACGGTCGGGGGACCGGCAAGATTCCCGATTTCCCGTGGGCCCGTGATTCCTGACCGTTTTGCGACATTCCTTGGCCGCCTAGTAAATCAGTAGTCTTACTATTAGGCTGGCGGCTTGGGGAAATTCCCCGGCACGCAGAAAAGGGAGGCAAGCATGGCCGACGAGCAAAGCATCACCAAGGTGACGGAGATTATCAACGACTCCAAGATCGGAATGCTGACCACCATCAACGAAGACGGCGCACTGGTCAGCCGCCCGCTGGCCGTTCAGGAAGTCCAGGACGACGGCGACATGTGGTTCTTTACAGGGCTGGACACCTCGCAGGTTGCGCATGTGAGGCAGGATCCCAGAGTCAACGTTTCTTTCGGCAAGAACACTGAGTGGGTTTCGGTGGCTGGTACAGCCGAGGTTATCACCGACCGCCAGAAGATCCGGGACATGTGGAACCAAGTGGTTGAGGCTTGGTATCCGGAGGGGCCCGATACTCCCGAGGTCTGCCTGCTCCATGTTGACTCGGATTCGGCAGAGTATTGGTCCAGCCCGGGCGGGACCGCCGCTACTGTGCTGCAGTGGGTCAAGTCCAAGGTCACCAATTCCAGATTCAGCGTGGGCGAGAGCGGGACCGTGGAGCTCTGATCCATCCATGACGGACACCGAGCGGTTCCGCGTCCTCCTTGAGGAGGAGCGGGACCGCAAACGGAAGCTGCTGAACGCGCTGCGCAGTGACATCACCTCGGTGAGCCGTGCACGCCAGGACTCCAATGTGGACGACGAGCATGATCCAGAGGGCAGCACCATAGCCTTCGAGCTTTCGCAGGCCGAAGCCCTCCTTGACCAAAGCCGCGTCGGCTTGACGGAGATCGATGCTGCCTTGGGCC
>NZ_JABMCX010000306.1 GCF_013179505.1 Paenarthrobacter sp. CM16
GCTTTGACCTTAACGAGACCGGCATTGAGGGACTGGCTGATCCGAGCGGCTTGTTCGTCTCACGGACCCGGGAGCCCGTTTCGGGTACCTGCATCACGGTGACCATGGAGGGCCGTCGGCCGCTCCTTGCCGAGGTTCAATCACTCCTGGCCGAGAGCGCCAATTCCCAGCCGCGGCGGGCCACCAGCGGATTGGAGAGTTCCCGCGTGGCCATGCTGCTGGCAGTGCTGCAGCAGCGTGCCGGGTGCATGCTGCACAAGGACGATTCCTATGTGGCAACGGTGGGCGGCGTGAAGCTGACCGAACCGGCAACAGACCTGGCCGTTGCCTTGGCCGTTGCTTCGGCCAAGTCCCGGAAGGCTCTCCCTCAGCGTTTGATTGCCTTCGGCGAGGTGGGCCTGGCCGGTGAGGTCCGTCCTGTTCCCGGGATCAACCAGCGCATCCAGGAAGCACACCGGCTCGGCTTCACCCACGCCATAGTTCCGGCCAGCCCTGCAGGTGCGGGCGTTATCCCGGACGGCTTCTCCGTTAGGGAGGTCGGACATCTTGCCGAGGCCCTCGAATTGCTGATCACGTAGCTGTCTCGGGGTGTCGGGGCTGTTCGCGGCGCGGGGTCGGCAAGGATGGGAAACATGACCAAACGGAATGTGCTTATCGGGGGACGGTTTTTCTTTGGTCTTCTGACCTTGGTGGCGGTGGGAACGCAGCTGACAGTTCACCTGGGCATGGGCTATGACCTCTGGAACTTCTTCAGCTACTTCACCAACCTGTCCAATATCTTCGCAGCGTTGGTGCTCCTCATCAGCGGCTACCGGGTGCTGATCCGGAAGAGGCCCAGCGAAATTGATGACGTCACTCGGGGAACCGCCACCATCGCCATGGCCGTGGTTGGTCTGGTGTTCGGCGCTTTGCTCGCCGGTGAGGACCTCGGTTCCCTGCTTCCCTGGGTCAACTTTGTGGTCCACTACCTGATCCCCGTGGTGATGGTGGCTGACTGGCTCTTCCAACCGCCGCGGGCAACCCTGCAGCTCAAGCACGTTTGGTACTGGCTGCTCTACCCCATCGGCTACCTGGTCTACAGCCTGGTCCGGGGCGCCTTCGTCAACTGGTACCCGTACTGGTTCATTGACCCGGCCCGTGCAGGCGGTTGGGGTGGCGTGGTGGTGTTTGCCCTCGCTATCTCCGTTGGCTTCCTGGTGGTAAGCCTGGCGATGCTGTGGCTCGGGAACAAACTCAAGCGGCAGGTGGATTACTAGGCGCTCTTCGCTGCGAGCGCCGAATCAGAGGCTTGTCCACGACTATTGACCTCTCCATACCGGCTGATGAGTTCGTCGCTGGCAGCCCTCACCGCCTGGAGTTTCTCCCTCAGTCCGGCAAGGATCATCACCGTGTCGGCCGTAGTGGACGCCGAGTCCTTGGAGATCAGCCCGTCCGCGCGGAGGTTGATCAGCGACTCCACCAGCCTGAACGCGGTATCACCGAGGCCGGCGTCCGCTTGGGAAACGGCCGCCAATTCCCGCCCCAACTCCCCGTAGATGGTCCGGAGTTCCGTCCGTGCTGCCATGAAGGGCTGGAAGATTTCCGCCCTGGCCTCCGGCAGGTGGTAGAGGACCCCGAGGTTCCAGCGGGAAGTGCAGAGCTGCGAACCGTCGAAGAGGACCACTGCGTGCAACTGTGCCGCAAAAGCATCCGGGCCGGCGTCGTCGGAATGATCCCGCATAGCGCGGGCGAAAGCCAAGCTGGTGGATACCGTCCCGCCGAGTAGCTCCCCGAGGATCTCGTCCTTGGTGGAGAAGTGGTGATAGAGGGATGACTGCCGGATTCCCACCGCGTCAGCAATAGCCCGGGTGGACGTATTAGCGAACCCCTGACTTGTGAAGAGCTCCGCCGCCGCGTCCAGGATTTCGTCGCGGGCAGTGGCGCCCGGGCGTATCGCTTGCTGTTTGCGGGGGCGTCCCGGTCCGGTTGTAGTCACGCTTTCATTCTTGCATCGCAGCATCCTCAAAAAGGCCGTTCCGGGAGCCGCGCAGAGACGGTGAGAATTCCTTTACATTCCCGAAACGAGCGGTAACCAAGGCTTTACATTGCCGAAACGCCGTGGGGACACCGCGCTGGAAAACTATCAAGTGACCGATATTCCGGAAGGGCAGTCAAACCTTCTCCGGGCTGGTCCCACATCCCGTTCCAGACACGGAGAAACCCGATGACTTCCACCCTTTCGACGACGGCCAACCGCACCGACGACGCAGACCTGACAGCCCTTGGCTACCAGCCCACGTTGCACCGCAAGCTGGGCCGTTACGCATCGTTTGCCGCAGGTTTTTCGTTCGTCTCCATCCTCACCACCATCTTCCAGCTCTTCGCCTTCGGCTATTCCTTCGCCGGACCGGCCTTCTTCTGGACCTGGCCGGTTGTGCTGGTCGGCCAGCTTCTGGTGGCCCTGAACTTCGCCGAACTCGCCGCCCGTTACCCGCTGTCCGGCGCCGTCTACCAGTGGTCGCGCCGCATGGGCGGTGAGGTGGTGGGCTGGTTTGCCGGCTGGTTCATGTCGATCGCCCAGGTCATTACAGCTGCGGCGGCGGCAATCGCCCTCCAGGTTGTGCTTCCGCAGTTGTGGGAGGGCTTCCAACTGGTGGGCGGAGACCCCGCGTTGACGTCCCCGACGGGCGCAGCCAACGCCGTCATCCTCGGCGCCATCCTCCTGGTACTCACCACTGTGATCAATTGCCTCGGCGTGAAGCTGATGTCCCATGTGAACTCCATTGGCGTCACCTGCGAGATTGTGGGCGTTGCCGCGGTGATCCTGGCCCTGTTCTCAGCCGCGCAGCGCGGCCCGGAAGTAGTAGCTGACGTCAGTGTGGTTACTACCTCGGACCTCGGCGCCGTGGGTGCCTTCCTCGTCTCCGGTTTGATGGCCGCCTACGTGATGGTGGGCTTCAACTCCGCCGGCGAACTGTCTGAGGAAACCAAGAACCCCCGCAAGACCGCACCGCGCACCATCCTCTCCGCGCTCATCATCTCCGGCATTGGGGGCGGACTCATGATTATCGCTGCACTCATGGCAGCGCCAAGTCTCGACGACGGCAGGCTCGCCACCGAGGGACTCCCCTACGTCCTGACGGCTGTGTTGGGCACGTTCTGGGGCAAGGTGCTCTTGGTGGACGTTGCGATTGCCATCTTTGTCTGCACCCTGGCCATCCAGACGGCAGGCTCACGGCTGGTGTTCTCCATGGCCCGCGACGGCAAACTCCCGGCCTCGGCCAGCCTCGCAAAGGTCCACGCCAAGCGCGGAACTCCCATGTGGCCCTCCATCGCGATTGGAGCCTTGGCTGTGGGAATCCTGGCCATCAACATCGGCAACTCCGCGCTCTTCACCACCCTCTGCAGTGTGTGCATCGTGATGGTGTACCTGGCGTACCTGATGGTCACGGTCCCGCAGCTGCTCAGCCGTTTCCGGGGCGACTGGGACCGTGTGGGCCAGACCATGCCGGCAGGACTCTTCTCCTTGGGCCGTTGGGGACTGCCCGTCAACATCCTGGCCGTGCTCTACGGCGCCCTGATGGTCATCAACCTTTCCTGGCCACGCCCCGAGGTGTACGACCCCTCCGGCGAACACGGGATCCTGCTCTTCTCCGCTCCCATCATGGTGAGCGCCGTCCTGGTCCTGGGTATATGGGTGCGGCGGAATATCCGGATCCGCGAAAACAAGGCCGCAATGGCCACGGAATCTGCCACCGCCGCCTGACCCGCACCACCACACCACGCTGCTCAAGTAAAGAAATGATTGCCATGACACAGACTCTCGAAAGCACTCCCGGCACCGCCACAACAGCCGGCGCCAAACTGCACGCCCGTGCCCAGCATGGGCGCACGGCCGAGACCATGATCCACGTCCCGCCCACGTCGGCACCGGCGCGTCTCACCGAGGACCTCCCCGGGGAGGCAGCAGGCGCGCTGACCTGGGCCGAAACGCTGGCCTTCGGCCGCTACACGCACCTGGAACTGGCGCGCGGGACGCGCATCAGGATCACAGACCTCGACGGCGATGCTTGCGTTCACGCTGTCATCATCCGCAGCGGGGCCCGGCACGAGAGGCTCAATGTTGCCGACACCGTCAAGGTCCCCTGGCAGGCGTACATCACCACAGGGCACCCCTTGTTATCCGACGCCGGCCGTCTGATGGCAACCGTGGTGGCTGATTCTTCCGGCAAGCATGATGCCCTGACCGGCACCACGCACCTGACGGGCAACACCGCCAAGTACGGTGCCGGATCAGCCCATAGTGCATCACCGGCAGGCCGCGAACTCCTCACCCTTGGCGGCATGAAGCACGGGGTCAGCCAAAGGCAACTGCCGCCGTCGATCTCGTTCTTCAAGGGCATCACCGTAGACCCTGATGGCCGCATCCAGTTCGTTGGCAGCGCCGGTGACGGTACCGCCGTCGAACTTCTCCTCCACATGGATGCGGTGCTGGTCCTGGCCAATACCGCCCACCCGCTGGACCCGCGTGCGAAGTTCACCGGCAGCGCTGTGGACATCGTTGCCTGGCAGGCTCCACAGGACCTTGAGGCGGTCAGGGACGGAACCCTGGGGGTCGACCTTGGCCCGGAGGGGCGACTTGCCCTCCACAACACAGAAGCCGACTACAACGCGAGGACTTCCGCATGAACGCCGTGGCAACAGCCCCTGCTTTGATCCCTGGAACAGTAATTCTGGACGAACTGGTGGAAGCCCGCGGCCCATGGTCCGCCGTGGTGGCGGCCGGCGATGTCCTCACGATCGTGGACCTCGACGGCAACCAGGCCGTGGACTGCATCCTCTACGCCGCCAAGGACACCAGTACGCGGTACTCCGCTGCTGTGACCATCGCAACCCAGGGTTCGATCTTCCTGACCACCGGCTCCGTACTCCGTGCAGACAGCGGCCAGGAACTCATGACGGTGGTGGCCGATGAAGTCGGTATCCACGACACCATCGGCGGTGCCTGCTCGCAGGAATCCAACACCCTCCGCTACGGCCAGCACACCCATGAACAGCACGCCTGCGTTGAGAACTTCCTCATTGAAGGCGCCAAGTGGGACCTCGGCAAGAAGGACCTGGTGTCCAACATCAACTGGTTCATGAACGTGCCGGTGGACCCTGACGGTGCACTCGGCATTGTGGACGGGCTGTCCGCGCCCGGCAAGCGCGTAGCTCTGCGCGCCGAGGTGGACACGCTGGTGCTGGTGTCCAACTGCCCCCAAATCAACAACCCCTGCAACGGCTTCAACCCCACGCCGGTGCGCATGATCGTCACACGTCCGGAGGCCCGCGCATGAGCCGTTTCGATACCCTTCTTATTGCCA
>NZ_JABMCX010000307.1 GCF_013179505.1 Paenarthrobacter sp. CM16
CCTGGTGCGCCGTCAAAGCAAGAGTCGAAAGACACCAACCCCGATGAAGTGGAGCAGGTAAGAAAATGATCCGTAGAAAACACACGTTGGCCGCCGCCGTCGTAGTTTCCGCAGCCCTGGCGCTGACCGCCTGTGGTGGCGAAGCGCCGGCGTCGGACCTTTCCTCCGTCAAGATCATGGCGCCGTTCCTGGAAGCGCAGCCGCCCACGGCCGATGGCGCGGTGCAGAAGAAGCTCGAGGAACTCACGGGCAAGGACGTCAACATCACCTGGACGCCCAACGCCTCCTACGAAGACAAGATGAACATCACCTTGGCGTCCTCTGAGATCCCGCATGTCCTGGTGGTCCAAGGCAAAACGCCCGGCTTCGTGAAGAACGCCGAAGCGGGCGCCTTCTGGGACCTCACAGACAAGCTGAACGACTACCCGAACCTGAAGACCACTTTCCCGGAGGTCCAGCAGAACGCCAGCGTCAACGGCAAGGTCTACGGCGTATACCGTGGCCGCAACCCGATCCGCGCCGCGGTCATGTTCCGCCAGGACTGGATGGACAAGCTGGGGCTGAAGGCACCCGAAACCACCGAAGACCTCTACAAGGTAGCCAAGGCGTTCACCGAGCAGGACCCGGACGGCAACGGCCAGAACGATACCTATGGCATCACCATCCCCAAGTGGGGCGCCCTGGGAACCAACAGCCCCTATGACCTGATCGAAACCTGGTACGGCGCCGGCAACCGCTGGACCGAGCGGGACGGCAAACTGGTCCCCAGCTTCGAAACCGATGAATTCCTCGAAGCCAACCGCTTCATCAAGAAGATGGTGGACGAGAAACTCATCAACCCCGATTTCGCCACGTTCGACGGCACCAAGTGGAACGAGCCGTTCTTCAACGGCAAGGGCGGCATCATTGTGGACGTCGACTCCCGCGTCAGTGTGCTGATCAACCTCTTCAAGCAGGCCAACCCGAACGACTTTGAGAACAAAGTGGGCTTTGTCGGCAGCCTCAAAGGGCCTGACGGCGAGCTCCACGCCCACCCCACCGACGGCTACTCCGGCTTCCTGGCCATTCCCAAGTCAAGCGTCAAGACCGAGGCTGACCTCAAGAACGTCCTGGGCTTCCTGGACAAGCTGAACAGCAAGGAAGTGGCCGTCCTGATGAACAACGGGATCGAAGGCGTGAACTTCACCGTGGAAGAAGGACTGGCAGCCACCATCAAGCCCGAAACCCCCGAGGGCAAGGTGGTCAACACGGACATCAAGAGCTTCGCGCAACTGGGCACCAACGTCACGGGCAACAACTTCTACCCCGTCAAGCAGGCCTCCGAGTACGAACAAAAGGTCTTCGATGACCGTGTCTCCGTCATGGCCGAGGACCTCAAGAGCGCTGTGTACAACCCGGCAGCCGCCTTCGTCTCTCCCACCTACGTTGCCAAGGGCGCGCAGTTGGACAACATCGTGGCCGATGCCCGCATCAAATACTTGGCAGGCCAGATCGACGAGCAAGGCCTGAAGGACGCCATCAAGCTGTGGAACACCAGCGGCGGTGACAAGGTCAAGGAAGAAATCAATAAGCTCTGGCAGGAAAACAAGAAGTGACTGCCCCGGTTGTAGAAGCCAAAGCTTCGGAGCGGGTGGCCACCAAGCCGCCCGCCCCGGCGCGGCGGCGCGGGTTTGCCGTCCACTTCGCACACTACAAGTGGCTGTACCTGCTGTTGCTGCCCGGAGTCCTGTACTTCGCGATTTTCCGGTACGGGCCCATGTATGGCGTGTCCATCGCCTTCAAGGACTACGTTCCGTTCCTGGGCGTCAACGGCAGCCCCTGGGTGGGTGTCACCCACTTCACGGACTTCTTTGCCAACCCCGATTTCCCGCGGTTGCTGGGCAACACGCTGATCCTGGCTTTCCTGAACCTGGGCATCGCGTTTCCGCTCACCATCATCCTGGCGCTGCTGCTCAACGAGGTCCGTCTTTCGGTGCTCAAACGCACGGTCCAGACACTCGTCTACATCCCGCACTTCCTGTCCTGGACCATTGTTGCGTCGTTGAGTTTCCTGCTCTTCGCCCTGGACATCGGACCGCTGTTCCAGTTCGTCAACGGGTTGTTCGGCACCAATGTGGATATCCTCTCCGATCCCAACTGGTTCCGGCCGTTAATCGTGCTCCAGGAAATCTGGAAGAACACCGGCTGGGGCACCATCATCTTCCTTGCCGCGCTGGCCACCGTTGACCAGGACCAGTACGAGGCAGCGATCATCGACGGCGCCGGCAGGTTCCGTCGCGTCTGGCACATCACCTTGCCCGGTATCCGGTCCACCATCATCGTCATGCTCATCCTGGCCATCGGGCAGATGCTCAACACCGGCTTCGAGCAGATCTACCTCATGACCAACGCACTCAACCGCAGCGTGGCAGACGTCTTTGATACCTACGTGTACTTCGTGGGCATTACCCAAGGCGCCTACAGCTACAGCACCGCCGTCGGGCTCTTCAAGTCCCTGGTGGGAATCGTGCTGATCTTTGGCACCAACTGGCTGTCCAAGCGGTTCAACCAGAGCGGACTGTTCTAATGAAGATTCACAACACCCGGGGCGGGCGGGTCTTTGACGCCGCGAACTACGTCTTCCTGAGCCTGGTGGGCATCATCACCCTGCTGCCGTTCGTCTACGTGATTGCCGGCTCCTTCGCCAACGAAGCCGAGATCACCCGGCGGGCGTTCTTCGTCTGGCCGGAGCAGTTCACCCTTGGCGCCTATGAGTACATTTTCTCCACCCCCGCCTTCACCAGGGCACTGATCACCACGGTGCTGGTCACGCTGGTGGGCACGTTGATCCAGCTCATCCTGACCGTCACCATGGCCTACCCGTTGGCGAAGAAGAACCTGCGGGGCCGGAAGCTGATCATGTCCCTGGTGGTCTTCGCCATGGTCTTCTCCGGCGGCATGATCCCCACGTTCCTGCTGGTCAAAGACCTGGGCCTGCTGAACTCCTACTGGGCCTTGATCCTGCCTGCGGCCATCAACCCGTTCAGCCTGATCATCATCAAGAACTTCTTCCAGGAGCTCCCGCAGGAGTTGGAAGAGTCCGCCAAAATGGACGGTGCCACGGAAATCGGGATCCTCTGGCGGATCCTGTTGCCCTTGTCCAAACCGGTGCTGGCCACGTTCGCGTTGTTTTACGCGGTGGGGATCTGGAACGACTTCATGTCTCCGCTGCTCTACCTCAGCGATAACAACATGTGGACCCTGCAGATGTACCTGCGCCAGGTCACCGCTGCCTCGGACCTCCTGGGTACCGGCAACGTGGATCCCTCCTACATCCCTCCCGAGCAAGGCATTAAGTTTGCCGTGATCGTGGTGGCCACCCTGCCCATCCTGATCTTCTACCCCTTCCTGCAGAAGCACTTCGCCAAGGGCATGCTGATCGGTTCGGTCAAGGGCTAAGCACCGCGGTTTCGATGAAAGGACACCGATGAAAATCCTCCTCGCGGGCGACTCCACTGTGGCTGCCTGCCCCAGCTTCGAGTACCCAATGAGCGGTTGGGGTGCCCACTTGGCGCCCGAGACATACTGGTGGGGTGCCGTCCACAACTACGCCAAGGGCGGCGCCACCACGGAGTCGTTCCGCGAGGAGGGGCTTTGGTACCAGCTCATCAACCAGACCGTCCAAGGGGACGTTGTCCTGATCCAGTTCGGGCACAACGACCAGAAACGTGAACACCTCACCGCCCGCACCGGCTTCACCGAAAACCTCAAGCGCATGGTGGCGGAGGTCCGCAGCAAGGGCGGAATCCCCATTCTCTGCACGTCCGTGGAGCGCCGGCATTTCGCTGGCGGTCAGCTCGAAGCAACCCTGGGGGACTACCCCGTGGTGGTCCGGGAGCTTGGCCTGGAGCTCGGCCTTGACGTGATCGACCTCAACCAATGGACGCGCGGGCTTTACGAGGAACTGGGCGAGGACGGATCCAAGGAACTTTTCTGCCATTTCGCGCCTGGTGAGCACGCGCATTGGGCCGGCGGTCTTGAGGACAACACCCATTTCCACGAGAAAGGGGCCCGGCGGATCGCGGCCTTTGTGGCGGAACAGTTGGAGGCCCTCGGCTATGGCTTGTCTGCCACGCTCACTGCGGGGGCGGGTGGGGCGGGGGCGCTCAACGCGGGGGCGCTCGGCGCGGGGGCGCGTGCGTGATCCACTCCAACCCGCTGCGGGGTCCCGCAGATGTGGCTGACTGGGTGGCCGAGGGGCCGGTCCAGCTTGCTGCACAGGTTTTCGAAGCGCCCGACGACGGCGGGCTCGGCTTGGGTGCCGACGGCAGCAGTGCTCTGGTCCTGTCCGGTTCCCTTGACGCCGAAGAGCACGGCGACCACGCGCACTGGACGCTGTGGTGCCCCCAGGTGCTGCCCGATCACGTGCGGATCAGCTGGGAGTTCCTTCCTTTGGAGGAGCCGGGCCTGGCCATGGTGTTCTTCGCTGCGCGGGGGCACGGCGGCGAAGACCTGTTTTCTTCCGCTCTGGCTCCGCGTACCGGTTTCTATCCGCAATACCATTCGGGAGATATCGACGCCCTCCACGTCTCCTATTTCCGGCATAAGCACCCATCTGAACGTGCGTTCCGGACCTGCAATCTCCGCAAGAGCGCGGGTTTCGAACTCGTGGCGCAGGGAGCCGACCCGCTTCCTCCCGCTGAGGACGCCGACGCCTTCTATCGCATGGAAGTCACCAAAGACGGCCCCCGGGTGAGTTTCGCGATCAACGGATTGCTGCTGTTTGAGTGGATGGATCCCAGCCCGCGGCCCTTGGGCGGCGGGTACTTCGGAATCCGTCAGATGGCACCTCTCAAAGCCACCTATCGCAACCTGTCCATCACCGACCTTTAGCCGCCGTTCCCTGTGACGGGGCGCACGCAACCATGACGTAGGATGTCCCCATGCCTCTCTTCGACCTTCCTCTTGAGCAGCTCCGCCACTACGTCTCAAGCGCGGTTCCTCCGGCAGATCTCGCTGCCTTCTGGGACCGCACCATCACCGAGGCCAGGTCGCTTCCGCTCGACGCCGTGTTCGAGCCCGTGGAGAACTACCTCTCCGTGATCGACACCTTTGACGTCTCCTTCTCCGGCTTCGGGGGAGACCGCATCAAGGGCTGGCTTCACGTGCCCGCGCAGCGTGAGGCGGGGGAACAGCTACCGGTGGTGGTGGAGTACATCGGCTATTCGGGCGGCCGCGGGCTGGTCAACCAGAACACCCGCTGGGCCCAGGCCGGCTACGCGCACTTCATCATGGACACTCGGGGCCAAGGCTACGGCGGTGTTTCGGGTGACACCCCGGACCCGCACC
>NZ_JABMCX010000308.1 GCF_013179505.1 Paenarthrobacter sp. CM16
CTCGATGCAACGCATCATGGACTGGTGCGGCAGGGTCCCATTGCTGTATTTGAGGTCGAAGCGGTCTACGCCCAGGTTGCGTTTGAGCAGGACGATCTTTTGCGCCACAGTCTCCGGGGATCCCACATACAGTGCGCCTTCGGGACCGCACATGGCGTCGAATTCGCTGCGGTTGCCGGGGCCCCAGCCGCGTTCGGCACCGATCCTGTTCCGTTGGTCAAGCCAATGCGGGAAGAGCTCCTCCCGCGCAGCCTCATCAGTATCGGCGATGAACCCGGGCGAATGTGTTGCGATCTGCCGCATGGGGTGCCCGTACTTTGCCATCGCCTCACGGTAAAGGTTGACCAAGGGGGCAAAGCGGCGGGGTTCTCCCCCGATGATGGCGAAAATGATCGGATAGCCGTATTCCGCGCAACGAAGGACGGACTCCGGTGTTCCGCCCACACCAATCCAGGTGGGCAGCAGGTGATGCTGCAATTTCGGGTACACCTGCAGCCCGTTGACGTTGGGACGGGTGCGGCCTTCCCAGTGAACCGGCTTTTGCGCACGGACCTTGTCGAAGAGCTCCAGCTTTTCCTCGAACAGGACTTCGTAGTCTGCCAGGTCAAGGCCGAACAGCGGGAAGGATTCGACGAACGAACCCCTTCCGAGCATCACCTCGGCCCTGCCGTTGGACAGCGCATCCACGGTGGAGAATCGCTGGAAAACGCGAATGGGATCATCTGAGCTCAGCACTGTGACGGCTGAGCCCAGTCTGATTCGGGAGGTCACTGCGGCGGCGGCTGCGAGGAAGACCTCCGGCGCGGATACTGCGAAGTCCCGGCGATGGTGCTCTCCCACCCCGAAGGCATGGATACCGACGGCATCAGCCAGTTTTGCTTCCTCGAGCAGCTCGCGCAGTACGCGGGCGTGTTCCTTGGGGTTTCCGTCGGAGTCGACCCCGGCGTCACCAAAGGTGTTCAGGCCCAGGAGAATCTCATTGGCTGCTACCGGCGCCGCGGGATCGGAGGGAACGGATGTCATCAGGACTCCTTCAGCCAGCCCGCCAGTTCGGAGGCCCAGTAGGTCAGCACGGTATCGGCTCCGGCACGCTTGATCCCCAGGACGGACTCGGTGATGGCACCGCGCCTGTCGATCCAGCCGTTGGCTGCAGCCGCTTCGATCATGGCGTACTCACCGGAGATTTGGTAGGCCGAGACGGGCACGGGGCTCATGGCCGCCACGTCGGCAAGGATGTCGAGGTAGCTCATGGCGGGTTTGACCATGACCATGTCGGCGCCTTCTTCGAGGTCCAGTTCCACTTCCAGGATGGCTTCGCGGCGGTTCGCTGCATCCATCTGGTAGGTCCGGCGATCACCCTTGAGTTGGGAATCAACCGCCTCACGGAACGGGCCGTAGAAGGCTGACGCGTATTTGGCAGCGTAGGCAAGGACAGCGGTGTTCTTGTGGCCGGATTCTTCCAACGCCTGGCGAATGACGGCGATCTGGCCGTCCATCATTCCCGACGGTCCCAACACGTGCGCTCCGGCATCTGCCTGGGCCACGGCCATCCGGCCGTAGATCTCCAGGGTGGCATCGTTGTCCACATAGCCTTCGGAGTCGAGGACTCCACAGTGTCCATGATCGGTGAACTCGTCCAGGCAAACGTCGCCCATGATGACCAGGTCATCTCCTACCTCCGCCTTGACGTCGCGGATGGCCTTGTTCAGGACACCTTCCGGGTCCAGTGAAGCGGTGCCTTGGGCATCGCGCACGGCGGGCACACCGAACAGCATGATGCCGCCCACTCCGAGCTCCACAGCTTCGGCGGCAGCGCGTTTCAGGGAGTCAGTGGTGTGTTGGACGACTCCCGGCATGGAGCTGATGGGGCTCGGCTCGGTGAGGCCCTCCCGGATGAAGGCCGGGAGGATGAGGTCGGCAGGTGCCAGCCGGTTCTCAGCGGTGAGCCTGCGCATGGCGGGAGTGGTGCGCAGACGGCGGGGACGATGGTTCGGAAAGCTCATTGCGGGTTCCCTTCGTTGGCGAAAACAGTTTCCAGGGCGGCCACTATGCCGTCCGGGGTGGGGTCTTTGGCGACCGCAGCTACGGTGAGCCCCAAGCGGGAAGCTTCAGCCGCCGTCGGACGTCCTATGGCGATCAGCCTGCACGTGCCCAGTGGCAACAAGGATTCGGCGATGCGGCGCGCAGCGCTGGGAGAGGCAGCCACCACGGCGTCCAGCGTTCCGGTGTCCAGCGCGGACCGCGCCTCTGCAGGGCTGAGCGTGGGCGGCACGCCGTTCCCGCTAAGCACGACGACGTCGGGCAGTTCCGCTCTCAGGCGCAGTTCCGCCCGGGCCGGGTAGTCCACGGTGTGGTAGGCAATGACGGAGGTTACGTCCGCGCCTTTGGCGGCCAGGCCTTCACGAAGCCCGGGTGCAGCGATGTCGGCCTGAGGCAGGAGGACCCGTTCCGGCGCTGGTTCCCACAGCTCCACCAGGCCATCGGCGGACTGACGCTCGGTGGGTGCAAGGTGGACGGAGAGCCCGATGGATTCGAGCACCTTGACCGATGACGGCCCGATGGCGGCCACGCGTGTAGCGGCCGGGACCAGCCCGGCCGGTGTGGTTCCCCTCTCGGCAGCCTTCTCAAGAAGGACCTTGGCGCTGGTAATGCTGCTGATGACCAGCCAATCGAAGCCGCCGGTTGCCAACCGGTCAAGAACGGCATCCAGGGTTGCCTGGTCCTTGGCCCGTTCAAAATCGATCAGTGGCAGCACCAAGGGTGCGGCGCCGAGGTTGTTGAGGAGTGACACCAGCGGCTGTGCCCGATCGGCGCTCCTGGTGATCAGGATGCGCCGACCGGTCAACCCCTGGCGATCATGCTGTTCAGGATGCGGCAAGGTCCGCAATTTCCGCGGCGCCGGCAGCGAGCAACAGCTCAGCCACTTCGATGCCGAGCAAGGTGGCACCCACTTCGGTGAGGCCGTCGGTGGCCTTCTTCACGCGGACGGTCTTGGTGCCATCCACGGCACAGACCACTGCTTCGAGGTACAGCATGCTGCCCTTGCGGAAAGCGTAGGCACCTACCGGAGCAGCGCAGCCCGCTTCGAGCCTGGCCAATACGGCGCGCTCGGCCGTCACGGCCAAGCGGGTGTCGTCGTCGTCAAGTGCTGCCAGGGCCTGGGCCAGGACGCCATTGGAGCCATCCGTGGACCCTGCCGTGCGGGGAGCGTCTTCCGTACGGCACTCAATGGCCAAAGCCCCCTGCCCGGGGGCAGGCAACATGACGTCGGATTCGAAGAACTCGCTGACAGTGTCCAGCCGGTCCATGCGCTGCAAGCCCGCAGCGGCCAACACCACGGCATCGAGGTCGCAGGACTTGCCCGGGACTACTTCATGGGTGGTGTTTCCCGGCAAGCCCGGGACGCGGCCAAGGCGTGTGTCCACATTCCCACGGATATCCAGGACCTCTATGTCCGGACGTGCCGCACGAAGCTGAGCGGCACGCCTGGGTGAGCCTGTGCCCACTTTGGCTCCGCCCGGCAGCTCGGCGAGCGTCAGGCCATCGCGTGCACAGAGGACGTCACGGACATCCACCCGCTTGGGTGTTGCGGCAATGCTGAGCCCGGGTGCAGCCCCCGTGGGCAGGTCCTTCAAGGAGTGCACGGCGACGTCGCACGTCTGAGCGAGCAAGGCATCCCGCAAGGCCGCGACGAACACGCCCGTGCCGCCCATTTGGGAGAGGGAACCTGTTTTGACGTCGCCCTCGGTCTTGATGTGCACCAGCTCCACAGGGAAACCGCCGAGGGCGGCCAATTGATCCGCAGTCTGCTGCGTCTGCGTCAGGGCCAGCTTGCTGGCCCTGGTGCCGATGCGTACGGTCACTTGGCAGCCTCCGTAGCCGGGTAGGGGTCGTGGCCGATACCCACTGTGGTGCCAACTTCGGAGATAACGGGTTTGGCCCCGCGGAAGTTCTCGCAGCAGTTGGGACGGCAGACGTCATACCAGGCTCCGAGGTCCGTGACGTGGGGACGCTCGGCGATGTTGTTTTCCACCGTGCGTTCGCAGATCAGGTCCACCAGTCCCGAGACAAACGCCGCATGCGTACCCGGGGTGGGAACACGGGTTGCTTCGACACCCAGGTTCTTGCAGGTTTCCAGTGCCTCGGTGTCGAGGTCCCAGGCAACTTCCATGTGATCACTGACGAAGCCGAGGGGAACTATCACCACACCACGGACGCCTTGAGGGGCAATTTCCTCGAGGTGGTCATTGATGTCCGGCTCGAGCCAAGGAATGTGCGGGGCGCCGGAACGCGACTGGTACACCAGGTCCCAGGCCACGTTGGGGGCCACCACATCCATGATGGCTTTGGCGTTGGCCAAATGCTGGGCGGCATAAGCGGAACCCTCGGCAAATTCGCGGGGCTCGTCCTCGGACCGTCCAGCTGCCTCAGCATCCCGCGTAGGGATGGAGTGCGTAGCGAACAGGACACGGATCTTGGAATCCGGGTCAGCCTCACCGGCGGCAGCGAGCTTGCCACGGATCTCTTCCAAGCCCGCAGAGGCACCCTCCAGGAAGGGCTGGACCACACCGGGGTGGTCGAAGTATTGGCGGATCTTGTCCACTTGGAGCTTGCCGTCCAGCCCGGTCTCCGTCAGGGCAACGCCAATGTCCTCGCGGTACTGGCGGCAGCTGGAGTAACAGGAGTAGATGCTGGTGGTGAGCATCAGCAGCCGGCGGTGTCCGGCGTCGTAGGCGTCCTGGAGGACCGGGGCGATGTACGGATCCCAGTTCCGGTTGCCCCAAAGAACCGGCAGTTCAATGCCGCGGCGGGCCAGTTCGGCCTCGATGGCGGCCTTCAATTCACGGTTCTGCTGGTTGATGGGGCTGATGCCACCAAAGGCGCGGTAGTGGTGCGAGACCTCTTCGAGCCGCTCATCGGGGATGCCGCGGCCGCGGGTGACGTTGCGCAGGAACGGAATGACGTCATCCTGGCCTTCGGGACCACCGAAGGACGCCAGCAGTACGGCGTCGTAGCGCTTGGGCTCCTGGCGCCCGCGCTCAGTGATGGCGTTCGGTGCTGTGGAGATAACGGGCTGGATCATGCGAGCACCTCGGCAATTTCGGCGGCCGTGACACGGCGTCCGGTGTAGAAGGGGATTTCTTCGCGAACGTGGTGGCGCGCTTCGGTGGCACGCAAGTGGCGCATCAGGTCCACCAGGTCCACGAGTTCCGGCGCCTCGAGACCAAGGATCCATTCCCAGTCACCCAGCGCGAAGGAGGAAACAGTATTGGAGATGACCTGCGGGAA
>NZ_JABMCX010000309.1 GCF_013179505.1 Paenarthrobacter sp. CM16
TGCCAAGACAAAGTTGGACGCTGGTCCGGCCAAGGCAACCACCACGGAACGCCCCGGTGATGCCGTGAAGTTCTCGAATTGCGTATGTCCGCCCCAAAGATTCAGCACGATCTTTTCCGTCGGCCAGTTGAAGACCTTCGCACTGAGGGCATGCGCCAGTTCGTGGATCAGCACAGAGACAGCAAGGAGCAAGGCGTAGCCCAAGGCAACGAAATATGCTCCGATGCCCAGATCAGGCATCCGCACCAACAGCGCTGGTCCGTACACGATCACCGTGAAGCCGGCGATCACGAACCACGAGTACGCCAGGTAGACCGGAATCCCCGCGATTTTCCCGAGGGGAATGCCGTCCTTCTTGCTGGTTGCGTGATGAGGTGTGGAAGGACTGGTCACCTAGTTGGCCCCTTCAAGCAAGTTCGCTGTGGCGAATCGGACATCTACCAGCTGTTGCAGATCGGATGCCGTTCGATCCACCAAGGTGTCCCACCTGACCATCCGGGAATCCTCCGGCAGGGGCACCTGATGGGGAATTCCGACGGTGACCACGCCCGAAGCGATGGCCGCGGTGGCGCCCGGAATGGAATCTTCCAGTGCGACGCAGTGGTGAATGGTCAGGGAAGGATCGTCAAGGCGCAGCCGTTCGACAGCCGTGAGGTAGGCCTCGGGGTGCGGTTTTCCGTTGGTGACGGTATCTCCGGTGACCATGAATTCGAAGTAGGGCTTGGGCAGGCTTTTTACCACCACTCCGGCCAGCGGGCCCTCGGACATGGTGACCAGGGCACAGCGGATACCAGCATGGTGGAGTTCATCCAGCAGTTCGCGTGCGCCGGGCCGCCAAGGGACTTCCTTGCGGACCTTCTCAATGACCTGGGCGCTGAGGGTGTCGACTATTTCACGGGCTTCCAGGCGTACTCCGGCGGCTTGAAGCACAGCGGCAGAGTGCAGCAACGATTGGCCCACCAACTGCATGGCTTGCTGATGGGACCAGCTTCCGCCATGTGCCTCTACGAGTGCGCGCTCGGCAGCGATCCAGTAGGGCTCGGTGTCCACGAGTGTGCCATCCATATCCCAGAGCACGGCTTTGAGCAGGGGCTGGCTGGGTAACGAATGCATGGTTTCAAGTCTACGTGGAACATTACGGGCGGCCGTGCGTGCTTTGCGCTCTGGGCGAATAAGGGACACGCACCGGTACGAAATGCCATGCATCCACGAGGGTCTTGGACGTAGGGTGAGTGGATGAACAGTGTGGACGGGACACCCGAAGGACAGGACATCACCGCGGAGCCCGAGCGTTTCCTCAAGGAACCTGCGGAAGGTCAGCGTGTCACTGTGATGCTTGCGGCCTTTGAAGGCTGGAACGATGCCGGCGAGGCCGCCAGTGATGCGCTGCACTACTTGAACAAGCTGTGGGACGGCAAGAAGGTTGCCACCGTGGACGCCGAGGAATATTACGACTTTCAGTTCACCCGGCCCACTGTGCGGCGAACGTCCTCCGGCGCCCGCAAGGTCAAATGGCCCTCAACCCGGATCTACAAGGCCGCCGTGCCGGACAGCAACGTGGACGTGGTCTTTGTACTTGGCACCGAGCCTTCATACCGTTGGCGTGCCTACACCACCGAGCTATTGGTCCATGCCGAGGCGCTCAAGGTTGACTCCGTCATTCTGATTGGTGCGCTGCTGGCCGATGTGCCCCACAGCCGTCCGATCCCGGTCAGCACCACCACCGAGGACAGTTCCTTGCGGGAGCGGCTCAACCTTGAGGCGTCCCAATACGAGGGTCCGGTGGGCATCGTAGGAGTACTCGCGGAGTTTGCCATGCTGGCCGGGTTGCCCACTGTCTCTTTGTGGGCCGCTGTCCCCCATTACGTGGCACAACCGCCCTCCCCCAAAGCCCAGCTCGCGATCCTGCACAAGGTGGAGGACCTGCTCCAGGTTCCCTTGGACAGCCAGGCCCTGGCCGAGGAATCGGAAGCCTGGGAGCGCGGCGTGGACGAACTCGCCACGGAGGACCCGGAGATCGCCGCTTACGTCCGGCAGTTGGAAGAAGCCAAGGACACCGCCGACCTCCCCGAAGCTTCCGGCGAGTCCATTGCGCGGGAATTCGAGAGGTACCTCAAGCGACGCGGCAAGGAACGTCCTTGATCCGCTGACACCGCAGTTGGCAAGCAGCGGCCCCGACGCCAGGACGTCGGGGCCGCTGCTGCGTTGTGACAGGGCTTTTGAAGTTAGAGTTCCACGCCAAGCAGGGCATTGATGGCGTCTGCGATCACGGCGCTGTCCTGTTCGGACGCAGCATCGGAGGCCCGCACTGCTTCTTCGGCCCACTGATCGATTGCGGCAATGGCACCCGGAGCGTTGAGGTCGTTGGCCAGCTCGCTGCGCATGGCGGACACCAGCGGCCCTGCCGAGCCTGCAGGGGCATGCTCGACTGCCTCACGCCACCGTGCCAGCCGTGTCTTGGCTGCAGTGAACCCCTCATCCGTCCAGGACCAGTCTGAACGGTAGTGGTTGGCAAGAATCGCAAGCCGGATAGCCGCCGGTTCTTCACCGGCTGCACGAAGCTTGGAGACAAGAACTAGGTTGCCCTTGGACTTGCTCATCTTTTCTCCGTCCAGGCCCACCATGCCGGCATGTGAATAATGCCGTGCCAGGGGAACTCCTGACAACGAGTAAGCATGGCCGGCTCCCATCTCGTGGTGCGGGAACACGAGATCCGAGCCGCCGCCTTGGACGGTGAAAGGCGCCGGAAGGTACTTCTGCGCAATGACGGTACATTCGATGTGCCAACCGGGCCGGCCGTTTCCGAGGCTTGCCCCTGGCCAACTGGGCTCGCCGTCACGGGCGGCACGCCAGAGCAGCGGATCAAGTGCATGGCGCTTTCCGGGCCGTGCGGGGTCTCCGCCGCGTTCGGCGAACAGCGCCAACATCTCCGTTTCGCCGAGTCCGGAGACATCTCCCAGGGTCCAGGCGTCTGTTGCGTCCGAGCGCTTGCCCGCCATTTCGACGTCGTAATAGACATCTCCGTCCGGTTCACCGTCGGTGCCGCGAACGCGATAGGCAACGCCGTCCGCAATCAGTTTCTCAATGGCCGGCACGATGTCAGGAATGGCCTCTACGGCACCGATGTAGTGGTTGGGGGCCAGGACATTGAGGGCGTCCATGTCGGTCTGGAACAGCTCAATCTGGCTCTGGGCCAAGTCGCGCCAGTCCACGCCCGTGTCGGTGGCGCGCTCCAGCAGGGGGTCATCAATGTCCGTGACGTTTTGGACATACGAGACGCGCAGGCCGGCGTCCCGCCAGGCGCGGTTCAAGAGGTCAAAGGCCACGTAGCTGGCCGCGTGACCCATGTGTGTTGCGTCGTATGGCGTGATGCCGCAGACGTACATGGATTGCTCCGGTTGCCGTTCAACCTCCACGACACGGCCAAGGGCGGTGTCGAACAGGCGTAGTTGCGGCATGCTGCCGGGCAGCTCAGGAACAGGGCGGGAGGTCCACGATTTCACGACTCAACCTTAGTGCTAGGCACTGATGACACCGAAATAGAGCAGGACATACAACGCCAGGCCCAGGAGAATCCGGTACCAGACGAACAGCCGGTAACTGCGGGTGGAGACGAACTTCAGGAACCAGCCAATGATGATGTAGCCCACCACGAAAGCGATGACTGTAGCCATCGCGGTTTCCGCCAAGCCATAAGGACCTGCCAGGCCATCGTTGGAAACCGTCTTGTAGAGCTGGTAAAGGCCACTGCCGAATACGGCCGGGATCGCCAGGAGGAACGAATACCGGGCAGCAGCTTCACGGGTGTAGCCCATGAGCAGTCCGGCCGTGATGGTTCCTCCGGAGCGGGAGACGCCGGGAATCAACGCCATGGCCTGGGCGAAGCCATACAGGATGCCGTGCTTGTACGTCAGTTGTGTGAGATCCCTCTCCTGCCGCCCGATCGCATCCGCGACGGCCAGGATCATGCCGAAAACAATCAACATGGTGGCGACGATCCACATGCTGCGCAGTACCGATTCGATCTGATCCTGGAACAGCAGGCCCAGGACGATGATCGGAAGGCTGCCCAGGATGACCAACCACCCCATGCGGGCATCGGGATTACTGCGTTCAACCTTGCCGGTCAAGGACCCGAACCAGGCGCGGATGATCCTGACAATATCGCGCCAGAAGTAGACGATCACGGCGGTTTCGGTTCCCAGCTGCGTGATGGCAGTAAAGGCGGCACCGGGGTCGGAGGCATTCGGGAGGAATGAGCCAACGATCCGAAGGTGTGCGCTCGAGGAGATCGGGAGGAATTCGGTGAGGCCCTGCACCAGGCCCAGCAAGGCTGCTTCTATCCAGTTCACGTGAATAGACCCTACGTCATGAAGACCGGGAACTCCCCGTAAGCTAGCAGCTATGCAGCAGCGTTATGTCGGGAACAGTGGGTTCCGTGTGTCCTCCTTGTCGCTTGGAACGATGTCCTGGGCACAGGAGACCGATGAGCAGGACGCTGCCGAAGTCCTCCACGCGTTCGTCGCCGCGGGCGGAACAGTGGTTGATACTGCCGCCTCTTACGCCCAAGGGCAGGCAGAAGCCATGCTTGGCTCCATGCTGGGCGACGTGGTGGCCCGCTCCGAACTGGTCATCTCCACCAAAGCCGGCGTGTCGTCGTCGGACTCCAGGCGCAGCATCAATGCTTCACGCGGGGCCATGCTGTCCGCACTCGATGCCAGCCTCGCAAGGCTGGGAACCGACTACATCGACATCTGGTTCGCCCACGAGTGGGACCCGAACGTCCCCCTCGAGGAGACCCTTTCCGCGTTGGAGCTTGCCCAACGGACGGGCCGGGCCCGGTACGTGGGAATTTCAAACTACAACGGCTGGCAGACCGCCAAAGCCGCGGCCGTGGCAGGCTTCACACTGGTTGCCAACCAGTCCGAGTATTCCTTGGTCCAGCGCAGGGCAGAAGACGAACTGATCCCTGCCGTGGAGGACGCCGGTTTGGGCCTCATGGCGTGGGCACCGTTGGGCAGGGGTGTCCTGAGCGGCAAGTACCGGGGACAGATCCCAGCGGATTCCCGTGCTGCGCAGAACCGCCTGGCTGCGTATGTCGAGCCCTACCTCGAGCCGAGGGCCTCGCGGGTGGTCGAAGCAGTGGCCATGGCTGCGCGCGGCCTGGGGCGCTCACCCCTGGACGTGTCCCTAAGCTGGCTGCTGTCCCGGCCCGGTGTGGCAACGGCGATTGTCGGCGCCAGAAACGCGGTACAGCTCAAAGAGCTCCTGGACGCCCAATTGACAGT
>NZ_JABMCX010000031.1 GCF_013179505.1 Paenarthrobacter sp. CM16
GGTTTCCACGGCGAAGTCGACCGCCTTTTTGCTGTCCTCGGCCACCGCAGTGTTGCCTTGGAACGGAACTGCGGTGCCGCCGTCGGCCGTGATCTCGTTGGCCACCCGGGTGGCGGCGTCGAGGTTCACGTCAGCTACTACAACCTTGACGCCGTTCTTTGCGAGGTCTTTGCTGATCGCTTCCCCGAGCCCTGAACCGCCGCCGGTGACGAGTGCGGTCTTGCCTTCGAAGTTACCCATGATTCCTCCTTCGCGGGAATGATCCCGCCGATTTCCTTGGTGAGCGCTGCTTAAGTCGCTACTTTCATAAACCGAGTCGGACTCGAAAAAATTCCATGCTTTTGCATGAATTCTTTCCGATGGGCTGTTGTGCCCATGTCCACGGTGCGCTTTTCCTTATGCGGGACCCCGGACGGCGGTAGTGTTGGGATCAAAGACCACTTTCAGGGGGATTCCTATGTCAGATCAGCCATCCAAGGGCAACGAAGACAAGCCGGCGGGATACGAACCGCCGCAGTACGTCCCGCCCGCACAGTTCAGCGCGCCCGAGTCGAGCGTTGCAGACCAGGGCGTTGCGGGCCAGGGTGCTGCCAGCCAGAGCGCCGCGGGCCAAGGTGCACCGCATCAGGGCGCGGCAGACCAGGGCGTTGCGGGCCAGGGTGCTGCAGAGCACGGCGCGCCGGGCGAGGGCGCCAACGCCACGCAGCCCCTCCCGCCCTACGAGCAGAGCGCGCACGGGCAGGGCGCATACACGCAGAACGCCCAGGGCCAGGACGACTTCTACACCCAGCCGCAGCCGCCCGCCAGCGCCTACACGCCCGGTGAATACACGCCCGGTGACTACAGCCAGCAGCCGCCGTCACCGTATGGCCAGCCGCCCAGCCCGTACCAGCAGCAGCAGCCCGCTGGACAGCAGCCTTATGGGCAGCAGCCCTATGGCCAGCAGCCTTACGGTCAGCCGCAGTCACCCTACGGCCAGCCCGCGTACTACGCCATGCAGGCGGAGCCCAAGGGCCTGAGCATTGCCAGCATGTGCTGCGGTATCGCCATTTTTGTTGGCTTCGGATTCTTCATCCTCCCGCAGATCGCCGCCGTGATCCTGGGCCACCTCGGCCTCAAGCGCGAGCCCGCCGGCAAGGGCATGGCGATCGCCGGCCTGGTGATGGGGTACATCGGCATTGCATTGACGGTGATCTTCGGCATCATCTTCTTTGCTGCGATCGGTGCCTCAACCAGCAGGTACGACTACTAAGCAAAAACGTACGACGGCGGCCCTTGCCTCTGGTGGGAATCCCACCGGACGCGAGGGTCGCCGTCGTTGGTTAACGTCAGGCGAGGGCGGGCTGCTACCGCACGCCGCCCATCAGCTTCTTGATGGCAGGTGATGCGGCCGCCAGGCCCACGGCCAGCACTACTGCAACGCTTCCGATCCCCAGGAAGTACGGGAGTTCGTCCTCGGGGTTGTAGAGGCCCGCGAGGATTCCGGCCAAGGTGGTGCCGAGTGAGACGGACAGGAAGAACAGCGCCACCATCTGGGTGTGGAAGGCCTGCGGGGCGAGCTTGGTGCTCACGGACAGGCCGATGGGGGAGAGGAACAGTTCCGCCAGGGTGAACATGAACAGGATGCCCACCAGTGCCAGCAGCGGTGTCTTGCCTTCGCCGGCCAGCGGAATGAACGCCAGGAAAGCCAGGCCCATGATGAACAGGCCTGCGGAGAACTTCAGCGGCGAGCTCGGCTGCTTGGAGCCCAGTTTGGTCCACAGGGCGGCCATGACACCGGCGAAGATGATGATGAACACCGGGTTGATGGACTGGACCCAGGCGGCCGGCATTTCCCAGCCGAAGAGGTTGCGGTCCAGCTTCTCCTGCGAATACACAGCGATGAACGTGAACTGCTGCTGGAACAGTGCCCAGAACCCGGCCGATGCGATGAACAGGGGGATGAAGGCGATCACGCGCTTGCGCTCCACGCCGGTGACCAGTGGGCTGCGGAAGATCAGGAACAGGTAGACCACTGCGGCCCCGATGGCCGCGTAGGCCATGCTGCTGGCCAGGTTGTTGGCGTTGACGAGTCCAGTGCCGAGCAGGACGCCAATGACAACCAGGATGGCCAGGAAGATCAGGCCGTACTTGGTGCGGTCCTTCGCCGGAAGGGGGTTGGGAACGCGGTGGGCCTCCTCAGGAAGGCGCTTGCGGCCCAGGGAGTAGATGACCAGGCCGATCGCCATGCCCACGGCCGCGGCGCCGAAGCCCACGTGGAAGCCGTAGCTCGTCTGCAGCCAACCGGTAACCAGCGGGCCAATGAGGCCACCGATGTTGATGCCCATGTAGAAGATGGAGAAGCCGGCATCGCGGCGCTCGTCCTTCTCGCCGTACAAGCTGCCTACCAGGGCAGTGGCGTTGGCCTTCAGCCCGCCCGAGCCGATGCCTACTAACACCAAGCCCGCGATCAGGCCCGGAATGCCCGGCAGGAGTGCCAGCGCAATGTGGCCGGCCATGATCATGATGGCCGAGCCGAACAGGACCTTTTCGGAGCCGAAGAGACGGTCGGCGAGCCATGCGCCGAGGATCGTCGACAGGTAAACGCCACCACCGTACGCGCCCACCAAACCAGCGGCGAGGCCCTGGTCGATGGAAAGACCGCCTTGCTCGGCGGTGAAGTACATGTAGTAGAGCAGGATTCCCTGCATGCCGTAGAAGGAGAATCGCTCCCACATTTCCACGGAGAAGAGGCTGGCCAACATCTTTGGGTGGCCGAAGAATGACGTATCGCCCGCTGGCTTTGCGGACTCAGCCGTGGTTTGAGGTGTGCTCATTTTCTTAATGCTGGCACTGACTGCGGGCATTGTCACATCGATATATGCCCGGGGCAACCACTTTCCATATGCTAGACGCCGATCTCAGCTGCTCTCGAGGGCGGCTGCCAGCTGGAGAAGCGGCAGCTCGGATCCCGGCCTGCCGATCAGCTGGATCCCCATCGGCAGGCCGCCCGGCGTCATGTGTACGGGAATGCTGATGGCCGGCAGTCCGCACACGTTCACCATGGAGGACCACGGCGCATATTGGCATTGCCGTTTGTAATCCTCATCGGCGTCGCCCGCCCACTCGCTCGGCCACGGCTCACCACTGTGTCCTCCCCCGGTAAACCATCCGATCGGCCGCGGTGTCTGCGTCAAAGTGGGCATGAGGATCATGTCCCAGTTCGAGTACTGCGTGATGGTGTCGTGCTCGAACTGCCGCAGGAAACTCAGGGCTTCATTGACTTTCGACGCGCTCCGCTGTTGCGCACGACGCCGGAATGTCCGGGTCAGCGGGGTCAGCAACGCCTCGCGCCGGGGTGCTATCCGGGCACTCCCGACGCCGGCAGTCCAGGCTGTTGTGAACGCTTCGGGATAGCGGTTGTCATAGCGGATTTCGGCTTCACCGACCCTGTGCCCGGCCTTTTCCAGCAGTTTGATCCCCAAAGCCAAGGCGTCCATCGCTTCTTCTTCGATCTGGAACGGGTAAATTCCAGCCCAGGGGCTGTCCAGGCTCAGGCCGATTCTCAGGGGCTTCGGCGCCCGCCCAACATTGGCGAGGTATCCGCCGTCGCGGGCTTGGTCCCGGGGGACCAGCGCGTCCATCAGCAGCGCCGCATCCGCAGCGGTTTTTGCCAGCGGCCCGGCAACAACGAGCTTTGCAGCATCGCCCGCGCCGGCACCCGAGGGCACCACTCCGCGGCCAGGCTTCAATCCCACCAGTCCGCAGGCTCCGGCCGGGATCCGGATGGAGCCGCCGCCGTCGGTTCCGGGCGCAAAGGGAACAAATCCGGCAGCCACCGCAGCAGCGCTTCCGCCCGACGATCCGCCGGAACTGCGTCCCATGGCGTGTGGATTGCGCGACGGCGGTGCGACGCGATTTTCGCTGTAGGCCGTCAGTCCGAATTCCGGAACCTGGGTCTTGCCCAGTGAGATGACACCCCGCATCTTCAGGCCAGCCGCGAGGGCGCCGTCCTCCGGCGCCGCCTTGTGCTCCAGGGCTGCGCTGCCGTGCGTAGTGGGAACACCGGCAACATCGGTGAGGTCCTTGAATGCCGTGGGCATGCCGTGAAGGAGGGGGAGTTCATCCAAGCGTCCCTCCTTCACCAGCGCGGCGTGCAGGCGATCCGCAGCTGCAGCGTCGTCCAGTGCCCGGTCAGCCGTGACGGTGACGAAGGCGCCCAGCTGCTTGTTCCGGGATTCAATGGCCGCGAGGTAATGCCCGGTGGCCTCCCGGGCGGAGACTTCCCCCGAGGCCAGGGCATCGCGCAGCTCAACAGCGGACATTCGCGAAAGGTCACGCATGTAAGGATCAGCCAAGGAAACGCGACTCCAACCGTTCCTCCACAGCAACAGCATCCACGCTCTCGCCCGCCCCGGCGGTCACCCGGAAGGCAGCCTTGTTCTTCACCTCGGACACCACCTCCACAAGTTCGGTGCCCCGGTAAACCAGCCCCACGCCGTCGTCCGTGCAGTGCGTTTCACCCAACGTGCCGTTGGCCACCAGCTGGTGGATTGCCGGTGCGCGCCGCAGTTCCGAGTCATAGTGGACGCCGTTGCCGTAGGGGAGGAAGCCCAAAGCATTGGTGACGGGCTTGAGCTCGGGGCCAAAGGAATCGGTGACACCACCTTGGTACCAGCAGATGGACCCGGCTGAGACCCCGGCAAGCACAACTCCACTTTCCCAGGCCTTCCGGAGAGTGCCGTCCAGTCCGTGGGCACGCCAGACCGCCAGCAGATTCACTACTGAGCCGCCGTGGACCCACACCACATCCTGCTCCAGCAGATGGGCTTCGGGGTCCTCGATGTTGGGCATGGTGAAGAGGTTGAGGTGGCTGAAACTGAACCCTGCAATGCGTGCGGCCTGGTCCATCTCGGCAGCCCACCAGCGCTGGTCACCCGATGCTGTGCCGATATGTGTGACGCGCGGGGCCCGGCCGGTGACACCGGACAGCTCCACGGCGTAATGCATCAAGTGGTTGAACTCGATCCGGGTGCGCTCGCCGGGCTTGTACCCGCCGGACGTCGCCAAAATAGTCGGTTGCCCGGTAGCCATGGGTACTCCTAACGCGCCGGCGGTGGGGGAGAGCTTGGATCCCAGTCTTAGCGTCCGCGCGTCGGGAAGCAAGCGCGGGCCACCTGTGAAGTTACAGCGCCACGCGGCGGGGACTAGGCTGGATGCTGGACTAAATCGATGGGAAGGGACCACCGCCATGAGCGAATTCGATACCGTGCCTGTAGGCGACATTCCGGCCGACGCCAGCATTCTGGACGTCCGCGAAGACTACGAATGGGTGGCCGGCCATGCCGAAGGTGCCCGTCACATCCCGATGGACCAACTGCCGGCACGGCTGGACGAACTCGATCCGGACGACGACCTCTTTGTCATCTGCCGCACCGGAGGCCGTTCCTTCCGCGCCGTGCAGTGGCTGGTGGGCCAGGGCTACTCCGCGGTGAATGTTGCCGGTGGCATGGACATGTGGTTTGAGGCCGGCAAGCCGATGGTTTCGGACAACGGGCTGAAGCCGGTTGTCCTCTAAACCCCTTATATAACCAGCAAGGAATATTCTAATGTCGGCACTGACCTACGCATTCCTCGGCCCCGAGGGCACCTTCACCGAGGCTGCCCTCCTCCAGGTACCGGGTGCTGCCGACGCTACGCGTATTCCGTGCAGCAACGTCAATACGGCGTTGGACCGGGTCCGTTCCGGCGAAGCTGATGCGGCCATGGTCCCCATCGAAAACTCGGTGGAGGGCGGGGTCACTGCCACCCTGGATGCGATCGCCACAGGCCAGGAGCTCCGGATCATCCGTGAGGCCCTGGTTCCCATCACCTTCGTGCTGGTGGCGAGGCCCGGCGTCGAACTTTCCGACGTCAAGCGGATCTCGACGCACGGCCACGCCTGGGCGCAGTGCCGGCTGTGGGTGGATGAGCACGTTCCTGACGCCGACTACGTCCCGGGATCGTCGACGGCGGCATCCGCCATGGGCTTGTTGGACGACGACGCCCCCTATGACGCCGCCATTTGTGCGCCGTTGCTTGCTGCCGAACAACCCGGGCTCAACGTCCTGGCAGAGGACATTGGCGACAACCCCGAGGCTGTCACCCGCTTCATCCTGGTGAGCAAACCCGGTCTCCTTCCGGGCCGCACGGGCGCGGATAAGACCACGGTGGTGGTTCCGCTGCCCGAGGATCACCCCGGAGCGCTCATGGAGATCCTGGACCAGTTCGCTTCCCGCGGGGTAAACCTGAGCCGCATCGAATCCCGGCCAACCGGACAGTACCTGGGCCACTACTTCTTCAGCATCGACGCCGACGGCCATGCCACGGATTCACGGGTAGCCGACGCCCTCGCAGGCCTCCACCGCATCAGCCCGGCCACGCGGTTCCTGGGCTCCTACGCCCGTGCCGACAAACAACCCGCCGTGGTGGCTCCGCACACATCGGATGCTGCTTTTGCCTCCGCGCACGCGTGGGTTGACTCGATCCTGAAGGGCTCCTAGCCACTGTTCACAAGCGGAGCGTCCGCCCTTTCGCAAGGATGCTTCTGTGCGTATGCTTGCTTGATCCATAAACGATGGATGAATGCACCAACGAAAGGAGCGGTCATGTCAGTCCACCGGGATGACAAAGAGGGCCAGGGCATGATCGTCAATCCGAAGCCCACAGGCGAAAACCAGGACGACTGGAATGGCGATGAAGCCGATCGTGCAGACCGGCTCCGCTTTGAAGAAGAACAAGCGATGATCAAGGAGCAAGCCGAGGCACGCGCTGCTGCCAAGGCAGCTACCGAGGAAGCCGACAGGAACGCTGCCCAGCCGGACGTTGGAGCAATCTAGTCCGTCTTGGCTTTCGGCACACGCACCAGCAGGGACCCTGGCTCCACTTGCACCGTGACCGTTGTCGCCTCACCTGAGGGATCGCCGTCGAGCTGTGTAGCCATGGGTTCCTGGCTGCGGATGATGACCTTGCCGGAACGGTAGAAGCTCATCATCGGCAGGTTCGCATTGTGCTTGAACAGGACCTTTGTGTACATGGCGAGCCAACCGAATGCGCTGCGGGGACTCATGACCACAATGTCCAACATGCCGTCGTCGATCATTGCTTGCGGGATGAAGTCGATGCCGCCGGGGATCAATCCACAATTGGCGAACAGTACGCTGCGGATTTTCCTGGCCTGCTCGGGCTGGTCATCCATGGTGATGGTGACGCGTTTTCGCCGGCCGGGAAGGTGGCGGACGCCGGCTTCGGTATAGGCCAGCCAGCCCACGCTTTTCTTGAGGTTGTCCCTGGTATCGCCAACAACCTCGGCGTCCAGGCCCATGCCCGCGATGACCAGGAACGTGTGCTCGGCGGATTCGCCGGTGATGTCATTGTCTATGCCCATGGTGGCGGTATCGATGTAGCGCTGGTGGCCAAACAGGGCAACCTGAATGCAGTCCGCAATGTCAGTGACGTCCAGATCCACGTTGCGCGCCAGCAGATTTCCGGTGCCCAGCGGGATGAGGCCCATCGCAACGTTCTTGTGCGCCAGCGACTCTGCCACAACGCGCACTGTACCGTCGCCGCCGCACGCCAGGACGACGTCGGCCCCGTAGGCCAAAGCCTCGCGCGATTGGCTGTATCCGGGGTCTTCGATGGTGGTTTCGAAGAATTTGGGGGCATCCCATCCGGCGAGGTCGCACGCGTCGATGATGGCCTGCCGGGCGGCGTCCGCGTTGTTCTTCACCGGGTTGAGGATGACGGCAACCCGTTGGTCCCCTCCACCGGGCTTATGGGCGTCCTCCCGAACCGCGCTCCTGATGTGCCGGGCTTTCAATCGGCGCACACCCCACCAACTGGAGACGGCAAACGCCACGCCCCCAGCGAGAATCACGTACAGGATCCAGTCGCTCATGGTGCTCCAACACTATCCTCCTGGGCAGGTCCCTCTTGGCCTCGTGTCCGGGGCGTGCGGGGTTTGCCCGCTTCGGGCCGGAAATCCGCGGCGGATTCGATACTCTTGTCTGGTGATCGACGTAAAAGACCTCAGCGAAAATCCGGACAAGTTCCGTGCCAGCCAGCGCGCCCGTGGTGCCGACGAGTCCGTTGTGGACGCGATCATCTCCGCTGACTCCGATCGCCGTGCCGCGCTGATCCGCCACGAGACGCTCCGTGCAGAGCAGAATGCGTTCGGCAAGAAGGTGGCGCAGGCCAAGGGCGAGGAAAAGCAGGCACTGCTGGCCGAAGTCAAGGAACTGGCCAACTCGGTCAAAGCCGCTGCCGCTGAAGCCTCTGCCGCGCAAGCCAAGCAGGAAGAACTGCTCCGCGTCATCCCCAACCTTGTAGTGGACGGTGTCCCCGAGGGCGGCGAGGACGACTACGTTGTGGTCAAGACAGTTGGTACTCCGCGTGAATTCACGGACTTTGAGCCCAAGGACCACTTGGAAATCGGTGAACTGATCGGCGCGATCGACATGGAACGCGGCGCCAAGGTCTCGGGCTCACGCTTCTACTTCCTCCGTGGCGTTGGCGCCCGCTTGGAAATGGCACTGCTGCAGATGGCCATGGAGCAGGCCATCGACGCCGGGTTCGTCCCCATGATCACCCCCACGTTGGTGCGCCCCGAGACCATGCAGGGCACCGGTTTTGACGTCAAGCACGACGCCGAGATCTACCGTCTCGCTGAAGACGACCTTTACTTGGTGGGAACCTCGGAAGTGGCCCTCGCCGGCTACCACGCAGACGAGATCCTGGATCTCTCTGCCGGTCCCATCCGCTACGCGGGCCAGAGCTCCTGCTACCGCCGTGAGGCCGGTTCGCATGGCAAGGACACCCGCGGCATCATCCGTGTGCACCAGTTCAACAAGGTGGAGATGTTCATCTACACCACGGTTGAAGAAGCAGCCGCTGAGCACGAACGCCTGCTCGCCTGGGAAGAGGAAATGCTGGCCAAGTGCGAGCTTCCGTACCGCGTGATCGACACCGCCGCAGGCGACCTCGGCATGTCCGCAGCCCGCAAGTTCGACTGTGAAGCCTGGGTACCCACCCAGAACGCCTACCGCGAGCTCACCTCGACGTCCAACTGCACCACGTTCCAGGCCCGCCGCCTCAACATCCGCGAACGCGTGATCAATGACGAAGGTATTGCCAAGGGAACCCGCGCCGTGGCCACGCTGAACGGCACGCTGGCCACCACGCGCTGGATCGTTGCCATCCTTGAGCACCACCAGAACCCGGATGGCTCAGTGAACGTTCCGAAGGCACTGCAGAAGTACCTTGGCGGGCTTGAGGTTCTGCCGGTTCTTTAATTCTTTGGCGGATCCCGCCCTCGTTCGCTTCCCCGGCCGTTGTACGGCTCGAGTGGCGGACAGGGGCGGGATTTTCTGTTGCCACTTGTCCTCCACATCCGGGGTTGTGCACATAGGGGTATTCTGCAGCTGAATGATGGCTTGCGCCGGGCCAAGGTGGAGTGATGGACATACCACCTGGTCTCATTGAAACCCCTGCCATTCTTCGCTCCGGGGGCCGGACAGATGCAGTCCACAGCAGCTTCATGGCGGGCAAACTGGTGAGAATTCGCCGCGGCTTCTACGTAGAGACATCCAAGTGGCGGGCGGCTCAGCCGTGGATTCGCTTCGCCTGGACAGTTGCTGCAGCTGCCCGCGCCATTCCAGGCCTTGTCCTCTGCCGTGAAACTGCTGCTTTCGCCATGGGCATACCCATCCTGCGGACCCCGTCCTATGTGGAATGCGTTGCAACGAGTCCAAGTCGCTCGGGACGACGCCGGCCTACGTTGTCCATTGTGAGTGCGGGCATCGACGCCCAGCACGTCCTGACGGATCGAGGCTTCCCCTTGCGGTATCACCTGCATCCTGAGTCCACCCCGGTAAGCCTCGGAGAATTTGTGGGCACGGGACTTCTGCATACGGCCTTGGACGTGGCGTTCTCATCGACGCTAAGCCAGTCCTTGGTGGTGGCAGATGGAGTAGCGCGAGAACTCTGGAAGGGGGAATCCTTGTGCCGGGGTCCAATCTCATGGACATGGACCGGATTGCGGTGGCCGTCCGGGCGCACCCGCATGCTGCTGCCAGGCGCCGAGCAGAACTAGCGTTGTCACTTGCGTCTCCCCTGGCTGAATCTGCGGGAGAGTCCTTCAGTAGGGCAGCCTTTCAGTTTCTTGGCGTGGAACAGCCGGAGCTACAGCATGATTTCAGCGATATAGACGGATTCATTGGCCGAAGTGATTTTTGGTGGCCTGGAAGGGGCGGCGGGAAAGGTGTTGTGGGGGAGTTCGACGGAAAGGCGAAATACACCACCCCGGAACTACGCAACGGCGCCACGGTTGAGGAAGCCGTGTACAACGAGAAGCTGCGGGAGGACCGGATTCGTGCCCTGGGTTTCGGATTCGCGCGCTGGGGATGGGCAGATGTTGAGAACCCGGAGAGGCTGCGCCGGAAGCTGCTCGGTGCCGGACTGCTCCCGGGCGTCCGGACAGGATTGCTGGCGGTGGGCCGTGGATAGCGCTCAAACCCCCATCTGTTCGTCACGCTCCACGTTGTGCGGCGGGTGATTCGAACTAGGGCGGGAATCTAGGCGGGCTTGCGTGCAATCACTATCAGTTCGCCCTCCCCGGCACCCACATCTTCGCCGGACCATCCGCCGTAGATGCGGTCAATGGTGAAGCCGGCAGTCGCCAGATCCTGTCGCAGCTGATCTTCCGTGCGGAATGCGAGGACTGAGATCTCTGGTTCAGGGACGCCGCCGTTGTAGACCCGGTGCTCGGTCAGGGCAACGCGCCCGTCCAATTCCACAGTGCTTTCGGCCCACGCATCCACCATGGATCCGTCGGGAAGAGTGTGCCGGCGCCTTGTCTCTGCCGGAGTCCAGTGCTCCCACGCCCTGGCGGCAGGGTCGCGGGAATCGAAAGCCAAGCTGCCTCCGGGGACTAATGCGCGGTGGACGTCGGCAAGCGTCCGGGACCAGGCGTCGTCGTCGTTTATTGCTTGGGCCACATGCGCCGTCATGATGGCCACATCGAAAGCGTGCGCCACGGGGATCTGCGCCGATGTACCGTCAATCCACGTCACCTCATCAGCCCTTGGTTTCATGCGGGCAGCCGCAAGGGAGTCGGAACTGGGGTCGATGCCAACAACGGAGTGGCCAGCCGCAGCAACTGCGAGGGTCATCCGCCCGGTGCCACAACCAAGATCCAATACCCGGCTGTTCGGCCGCTGATTAACGAAGTCCAGAAAGAAGTCATCATCCGCGGCCCACACATTGCGGGCGTCGTAGAGGGCTGAAAGCTGAGCTCCGGTCATTCCTGAAGGCATCCGACTACCCTAGCCCGCGCCCCTCAAACTCGCTGCTGTTCGGCACGCCCGGCGTTATGCGGCGGGGATTTCGAACAATTGCGGAAAAGGGCACAAAAAAGGAAGGGAATGGTCCCTTCCATACTCAATTTATAACCCACATGGGGGCTTGCGGCAAGGCCCCCTACGTGCCGAACAATTGATCCACGAACCCCGCCAACCAAAGAAAAGGGAGTCGTGTGATGCCCAAAATCAGCCCATCAGAAACCAGTGCCTTCATGTTGCCGGAGCACCTCGCCCGGAAGGCCGATCCGCACCTGATCGGCAACGACGAGCAGCAGTTCGAAGCCATTGAAACCAGCCTCACGGAACAAATTGAGGAGTTGACCGCACGTCTTGATGCCACGCGGAAGCAGCCCGGTGGTCGTGGACAGGCGGCCTTGGACCGGGATCAGGAAATCCACCGGACCACCGGGCGGCTGCGGGCCCTAAAGCGCTTCGGCCTGGACCTTTGCTTGGGCAGGATGGTCACTGCGGAGAATCCGGAACCGGTGTATGTGGGCAGGCTCGGCCTGACCGACAGAGAGGGGCACCGACTCCTGATCGACTGGCGCTCGCCGGCCGCCGAGCCGTTCTTCGGGGCAACCCACGCCAACCCGATGGGCTTGGCAAGTCGCCGCAGGTACAGGTGGACTCGGAGCACGGGAGGGGATAGCCGGATCAGTGATTATTGGGACGAGGTGTTCACTGCCGACGGCCTCGAGGGCAACGCTGCCCTTGATGACCAATCCGCTTTCATCGCCAGTTTGGGCAGCAGCCGCTCGCCTCGCATGCGTGATGTGCTGGGGACCATCCAAGCCGACCAGGACCGGATCATCCGTGCTGGCTCCCGCGGTGCTTTAGTGGTGGACGGCGGGCCCGGAACCGGAAAGACCGTGGTGGCGTTGCACCGGACGGCGTACCTGCTCTATTCGGATCCGCGGTTGAATCACCACGGCAGCCACCAAAAGAGCGAGGTCCTGTTTGTGGGCCCGCATCAGCCCTATCTTGCCTACGTGGCTGACGTCCTTCCGAGCTTGGGTGAGGAGGGAGTGCAGACATGCACGCTGAGGGACCTTGTCCCCGAAGGTGCCACGGCCGTCGTCGAGCCTGATCCCGAAGTGGCCCGGCTGAAGTCGACCGTGGAGATGGTGAAGGCGATTGAGTCCGCCGTGAAGTTCTACGAGGCACCGCCTGAGGAGGGCATGGAGGTGGAAACGCCCTACGCCGATATATGGCTCAGCAGTGAGGACTGGGCCGAGGCGTTTGATGCCGCGGAACCCGGCACCCCGCACAATGAAGCCCGCGATGACGTGTGGGAGGCACTGCTCACCATCCTCGTGGACAAACTGGACGAGCATGACATTCCGGCGAGCCTGCTGCGCCGCGCGCTTACCCACAATGCGGAGTTGAGGACAGCCTTCACCAGGGCGTGGCCCCTCTTGGATTACCCGGCGTTGGTGGCGGACTTATGGCGGGTGCCGGCCTATCTGAGGTTGTGTGCGCCATGGCTGCAGCCCGGTGAAACAGCAACGCTTCAGCGGGACAACCCCGAGGCATGGACGACGGCGGACCTGCCCCTTTTGGACGCAGCCCGCCAACGCTTGGGCGACCCTGAGGCCTCACGACTCAGAGGGGTCCGGAACGCATCGCTTGCGGCCGAGCGCGAGCTTATGGATCGAGTGGTGGAGGACCTGATAGCTGCTGATGACTCCGAAAATCTGGAGATGTACATGTTGCGCGGTGACGACATGCGGGAAAAGCTCGTGAACCAGGAGATGCTGCCTTCCACTGATCCTGACACCCTGGCTGGACCGTTCGCGCACATCGTGGTGGATGAAGCCCAGGAACTGACGGACGCCGAGTGGCGGATGTTGTTGCTGCGGTGCCCCTCGCGGAGTTTCACAGTGGTGGGGGACAGGGCCCAGGCCAGGCGCGGTTTCACGGAATCATGGGAAGAACGGCTGGAACGTGTGGGCCTTGGCACCGTCACCGTTGCCGGTCTCAGCATCAACTACCGCACTCCCGAAGAGGTCATGGCTGCAGCTGAACCGATGATCCGCGAGGCACTCCCGGACGCCAACGTACCTACCTCGGTCCGCAGCAGTGGCATCCCGGTGGTCCACGGTGAAACCAAGCAGCTCAGCACGATTCTGGATGACTGGAACGATCGCAATCCTGAGGGAATCGCCTGTGTCATTAGCAGCCCGGACGCGATAGCCGGGACTCAACGGGACCGCGTCAGCTGGCTCACCCCTGAGCTGGCAAAGGGCCTGGAGTACGACCTCGTGGTCCTCCTCGATCCGGAAACGTTTGGCCAGGGCATTGAGGGTGCCGTGGACCGCTACGTGGCCATGACGCGGGCCACCCGGCAGCTGGTGATCCTCAGGAGCGGCAAGGAGCCGGCCAGTGACGATTCACTATTCACCGTCCGTTAATCCACAGCTGTGGTGCCGGTCCTAGTTCAGTGTCGGAGGTATCTGCTCTACTGTAAGCATGACTATTTTGACTGATACTCCAGTTGCTGGCATCGATGACCAGCCAAATAACAACAACAATCTCATGGTCGCTTTGGACGTTGACGGCACCTTGGTTGACCACGACGGCCACATGTCGCCGGCTGTCCGCTCAGCTGCGCAGGCAGTGGTTGCCAGCGGCCACGACGTCATGATCGCCACGGGCCGCTCACTCAATGCGACGCTGCCCATCATTGAGCAGATCGGCCTTGAGCGAGGCTATGCGGTGTGCTGCAACGGCGGCGTCACCCTTCGCCTGGATCCCTCCTTGGATAAGGGTTACGAGATCATCCACAAGGCAACGTTCGATCCCGCTCCGGCGCTGAGGGCACTGCGCGAACGGCTGCCCAACGCCAAGTACGCGCTGGAGGACGAGGACGGCAACTTCCTCTCCACCGAGCGTTTCCAGGATGCAAGTTTCGGCGTGGAGTCCATCGGCGTCGATTTCCAAACCATGTTGGATGCCACCGCTGTCCGGGTGGTGGTCTTCAGCAGCGAGAACACCTCGGATGAATTCAACGAGGCCATCAAGCACATCGGATTGTCCGGCGTGACGTACTCGGTGGGCTGGACGGCTTGGCTGGACATTGCCGCTGAGGGCGTCACCAAGGCCAGCGCCCTGGAAGCACTGCGCCGGAAGCTTGGCACGGACCAGGCCAACACAGTAGCCGTGGGCGATGGCCGCAATGACATCGAGATGCTCACCTGGGCCGGTCGGGGCGTCGCCATGGGCCAGGCTCCCGATGAGGTCATCGCCGTTGCGGACGAGGTCACCGCGTCAGTGCTCGACGACGGCGCGGCGCACGTTCTGCGCAGCCTGCTGTAACTGCCGCGGGACTCAGCCCCAGCCTGCCTGGACTGGGGCTGTGTTCTACCAAGAGTGCCCCGCGCCGCCCGGATTGCAGCCATTGTCGGTGCCATGCAGGGCTAGCGCCGGTCGCTGCGCCTACTTGAACACCGTTTGGACCGGACCTCCGCCTGCCGACTCAACAATGGCCTGGGCAACCACCCTGAGCTTGACGTTCCGGTTGCTGGAGGCTTTTTTGATGAGCTCGATTGCCTCCTCCTGGGTGCAGCGGTTTTGGGCAATGATGATGCCGGTGGCAATGTCGATCACCGTCCGCGATTCCATGGCTGCCCGGAGGTTGTTGGCGGTCTGGCTGTGCTCGGCGATCAGCACCGCCAGGCGCAGGCCCTTGGATGCCTGTTGTACGTAGTCGGTGGCTCGTTGCACGGCAGCTTGGTCGAACGCGTTGGGGTGTTCGGAGTAGAGGTTGAGTCCGGCCCTGGCAGCGTCATCGCTGAGGGGGAACGGTACTGCAAGGACTGACCGGATGCCGTGTTCGGTGACGATCTTGTTGTACTCCGGCCAGGTGTTGTCCTTGGCGAAATCCGGAATGTGAACCTGTGTCACTTCGCGGCAGGCGCGAAGGCAGGGCCCGTCGGCGAAGTTGTACTGCAATTCGTCCAGCATCCGGGCCCGCTCGCCGCTGCTTGCCACGGTCCCGGCAGAACGACGCCGCATCAAGGTGATACCGCAGTACACCTCGTTCCCGGGGGTGCTGAATATGCCGGCTGAGTGCCTGGCCAGCTCCTCCAGGAACGCTTCAACGTCAGGGGTATCGAGCAGCAGGTCCTGGATATCGGCCACGACTGTTGTCGGCTCGGCGAGCTGCGGGTCTTCCATGGGGAACTCCGATCCCTGATTGTGGCTACCTTTCGAGACTAACCCCGGGGACCCGTTGAAAGCTAATAGTAAGTGTGCTTCTCTTTTTAAGGAGTCTTGCCGTGGGCTCACCCTCACCAGCTGGTTAAGGATTGAAGCCCCATGCGTCAAACCCGACCCCTCACAGTCCACACCAGGACCCCTGCCTGCAAACCGGAAGGCAGCATCCGGCAGAGTTTCCAGGACAGCCTGGTCCTTGACCACCTAAATTTGGCGAAGTCCATTGCCGCCAGATACTCCGCCCATACCCACGATCTGGACGACGTCAGGCAGGTTGCGTTCATGGGCCTCATCAAGGCCTCGCGTGGCTACGACGAGTCCAAAGGCGTCAGCTTCCCTGCCTACGCCGCCCCCACCATCGCAGGGGAAGTCAAGCGCTACCTCCGTGATCACTGCTGGGTTGTCCGTCCGCCGCGCACCATCCAGGACGTCCGCCGCCAGGTGTTGGCCCGGACGGAGGAAATGACCCAGACGCTGCAACGTACGCCCTCTCCGGAGGAGGTGGCCGAGGATCTGAACCTGGAACCATGCCAGGTACGTGAAGCGCTCATGGCCGGGACCAGCAAGCGCCCCGATTCCCTGGACGCGCCCGCGTCCGAAGGCCGCGACGGACTGCAAGGCTCGCTGTCGGCATTCGGCTGCCCCACGGACCGGCTCGAAGACGTGTTGGCCCTGCGCAACGCCATCCGCGGCCTGAGTGCCGAGGACCGGCACTTGCTGTACCGGCGCTATTACCGCGAGGAAACGCAGTCCACCATCGCAGAGGCCCTGGGCATGTCCCAGATGCAGGTATCCCGCAAGCTCTCCAAAATCCTTGTTTCCCTCCAGACCCAACTGTTGGACGAAGAAGCCCACCTGAAGGACGGGACAGCTCCATAAGGTGCACTAGACAGCGAGCCGCTCCACTGCGTCCAGAACGTCGCGGACGCTCACGGCCAAAAGCGCCGGATCGGGATCGGCGGAGAACACATCACCGCGGCGGAGCTCGACGGCGGTGAGCACCACGTGCGGTCCGGGCGGCGGTCCCCACTCTTCCGCGGGGGCAGGACCGAACAGGACAACGGACGGGCGTTCATACGCGGATGCCAGATGAGCCGCGCCGGTGTCGGCTGAGATCACCAGGCGAGCTTCGGCGATAGTAGCCGCAAACTCTGCGAGCCCTTGCCGCCCGGCCAGGAGGCCGTCGTCGAGGTTTGCTCCTTTGAGCTTTGCCAAGGCAGCCGTCTCCTCGGCACGGGCACGCTCCGAAGTGCCGCCCGTAAGAACCACCTGGTGCCCGGCGGCAGCGAGCTCCACCGCAACGTCCGCGAAGCGCTCCACCGGCCAGAGCCTGCTGCCATACGCGGCACCCACATGGATCACGGTGGCTCCGGGACGCGGCGACGGGACGGCGGGACGGTTCAGCCGGTAATCCAAGGGATCAGCGTCGATTCCGTGCCAGTTGAGCAGCCTGGTCCAGCGCTCGCGTTCTGGAATGCCGGTGGTCCACTCCGGGCCGTCAGTGCCGGCGGAAGCATGCGCCACTACCCGGTTGGCCTGCAATTCCTCAATCCGCAAACGGCTCTCAGCGCCGTTCCCGTGGAGGTTGACTGCGACATCCACCGCGCCCCGGGGCACCGTCAAAGGGTCATCGAGACCGGGCGTAGGCAGGTGGTGAATGCCGCCCACAAGCTCCAAGGCCTCGGCGATCCAGGCCGGGGCGGCATACAGGATCCTGTGCTCGGGGAACGCCCGGCGCAATCCGCGGAGCGCCGGAACCGCGACCAGGAGGTCGCCGAGTTTCAAAGCGCGCAGGGCAAGCAGCAGGGGTTGATCGTTGCTCTGGTGACTGTTCGATGCTGTGTCCATAGTGGCCTCCCGGTAGGAGTCTAGCTGCACGAAACTTCTCACGGCCGCACTGTTTAGCGTCCGGAGAACTGGGGAACGTTGCGAGTATGGGAGGAACCGGAACGTTGAAGGCGGTCCTGTTTGACCGCGATGGAACACTCGTTGTTGACGTGCCATACAACGGCGATCCGCAGCTGGTGCGGCCCATGGACGGTGCCCTGTCCGCCCTCGAAAAAGTACGCCGGGCGGGACTGGCCACCGGTGTGGTGACCAACCAGTCGGGCGTGGCGCGTGGGCTGTTGACGCTGGACCAGGTCATGGCAGTGAATCAGCGCGTAGAGCAGCTGCTGGGTCCGTTTGACCTGTGGGAAATCTGCCCGCATGGACCCGCGGACGGCTGCGGCTGCCGCAAACCCGCTCCCGGCATGATTCTGGGAGCGTGCAGCACGTTGGGGATCGCCCCTGAGGAAACTGCGTTCATTGGGGACATCGGTGCTGACATGGAGGCGGCAGCAGCGGCGGGTGCGAGGGCCGTCCTGGTGCCCACCTCAGTGACCCGGCAGGAGGAAATCGAGGCCGCCGGCTTTGTTGCGGAGAACCTGGGGCAAGCTGTGGAGCTCATACTTTCCGGAGCGCTGGAAGAACAGGACGCCCCTGTATGAGCCGCGTCCTGGTAGCCCGCTTGGACAGCATGGGCGATGTACTCCTTTCAGGGCCTGCCCTGCGCGCCGTCGCCAACGGAAGCAGGCCCGACGGCAGCCGACCCAACGATGTGGTCCTGCTCTGCGGCCCGGAGGGTGCCGGCGCCGCTGAAATGCTGCCCGGAGTAACCCAGGTGCACACGTGGGCATGCCCGTGGATTGTGAACCCCGCACCTCCGGTCACCGAAGAAATGACCAGCGGCCTGATTGAATTCGTCCGCAGTTCCCGGATTCAGGAAGCGGTCATTCTGACGTCCTTCCACCAGTCGCCGCTTCCGTTGGCCATGCTCCTGCGCCTGGCCGGCGTCAAAAAGATCACCGGAGCGTCAACGGACTACGCCGGCTCGCTCCTGGACGTCCGGCTCAAACCGGGCGAAGACTTCCCGGAAGATCAGCCTGAAGTGGTGCGGGCGCTCACCATTGCAGAGGCCGGCGGCTACGTGCTGCCGAACGGTGACGACGGCAAGCTGCGCATCACTTCCGGCCCGGACCCTGAAGGGGTGGCCGACGAGTTGGCTGATGAAGGACCGTACATCGTGGTCCACCCGGGAGCAGCCGCCCCTGCCAGGGCCTGGCCCGCACTCCACCACGCGGCAACCGTGGAGCTGCTTGAAGCATACGGACACCGGGTGGTGGTCACAGGCGGCCCCGGGGAAACATCACTCACGGCAACGGTAGCCGGCCCATCCGCCAGGAACCTCGGCGGAGGAACCAACCTCCGGACGCTGGCAGCGGTACTGGCCGGAGCCGCCGTCGTGGTGACCGGCAACACCGGCCCCGCCCACCTGGCGGCCGCGGTGGGCACGCCGGTGGTTTGCCTGTTCGCCCCGGTGGTTCCTGCCATCCGATGGGCGCCCTACGGCGTCCCGCTGGAACTCCTGGGAGACCAGGAAGCGGCCTGCAAGAACACCCGTGCCCGGGTATGTCCCGTCCCCGGGCACCCCTGTCTGAGCTCGGTAACCCCGGAGCAGGTTGTCGAGGCTGTTGAAAGGCTCTTGGGAGGCGTCTCCTCCCTGTCCACTCGACGAAAGGTTTGGAAACCATGAGGATCCTGGTGTGGCACGTCCACGGCGGATGGATGGAGGCATTTGTTCGCGGCCAGCATGAGTACTTGCTTCCGAAATCGTCCGACGGCGGCGCATGGGGTTTGGGGCGGGGCGGCCGAGACTGGCCTGCCGCTGCCCGGGAAGTGGACCTGGACACGTTGGACCCTGCGAGCGTTGACGCCGTGGTCCTGCAGCGGCCCGAGGAGATCGCAGCGGTGGCGCGGACACTCGGCCGCCGCCCGGGAATTGACCTCCCCGCGGTGTACCTCGAACACAACACTCCCAAAGGCGACGTCCCTTTCACGCTCCACCCGCTGGCAGACCAGAGCAGCATTCCGGTGGTGCACGTGACCCATTTCAACCAGCTCTTCTGGGATACCGGCACGGCAACCACCACGGTGATAGAGCACGGCATTCCGGACCCGGGACACCTGTACACCGGTGAACGGGAAGAAATGGGCGTGGTGGTCAACGAACCTGTCCGCCGTGGCCGCGTCACAGGCACGGACCTGCTCCCGGGCTTTGCCGGGGTGGGGCCATTGCGGGTTTTCGGCATGGGTACGGAGGCGTTGCCGGAAGCACTGAACCTCAAAGGGTTCGGGCTCAGCGAGGAACGGCTCCGGATCGCCGGTGACGTCCCCGCCCCGAAACTCCACCACGAACTGGCCCACTGCCGCCTGTACCTCCACCCGCTCCGCTGGACCTCTCTGGGGTTGGCCTTGCTCGAAGCCATGCACCTTGGCATGCCCGTCCTGGCGTTGGCCACCACCGAGGCGGGCCGCGCCATTCCACACGGTGCAGGCTTGGTCTCCAACGACGTCGACGACCTCCAGAAGTTCGCCCGGCGGCTGCTGGATGATCCCGACGACGCCTACGCCATGGGCATGATCGCCCGCGAGTCCGCACTGCAGCGCTACGGGCTGAACAAGTTTCTGAGGGCCTGGGACGAACTCCTGGCCGAACTCCCCAAGGGCACGCGCCGGGGAAGCCGTCCGCAATCCGGTACAGCTTTCACCAGCCATGACACGGACCCCAGCCATGACACTGACGCCCGCCATGACCCCGACGCCCGCCACCACACAGAGAGGACGCACCCATGAAAATCTCCATGGTCTCCGAACACGCCAGTCCGCTGGCCGCCCTGGGAGGCGTTGACGCCGGAGGGCAGAACGTTCATGTGGCGGCGCTTTCATCTGCGTTGGCAGATCGCGGCCATCAAGTCACGGTATACACGCGGCGTGATGACCCTGAGCTACCAAAGCGGGTGAACGTGGGTGCGGGGCTCACGGTGGTTCACGTGGATGCCGGTCCGGCCCGCCACATCCCCAAAGACGATCTCCTGCCGTACATGGGAGAGCTGGCAGATGGCATCTGCGCGGACTGGGCGGACGAGCTCCCGGACGTGGTGCACGCACATTTCTGGATGTCCGGCCTCGCTGCCATCCAGGCGTCCCGGCGGGCAGGCGCGGCTGATCCTGTTCCCGTGGTGCAGACATTCCATGCGCTGGGATCCGTAAAACGCAGGCACCAGGGCGCCGCTGACACCAGCCCGCCCGCCAGGGAATGGCTGGAGCCGTGGGTGGGCCGCACTGCCGATTGGGTCATCGCCACCTGCCCGGACGAAGTCTTTGAACTCAAGGCCCTGGGCATCAGCCGGTCCAAAATCTCCATTGCGCCCTGCGGCGTGGACCTCACGCTGTTTCCGGGAACGTCCGACGCCGAGCCCAGGACACGCACGCATCGGATCCTGAGCGTGGGACGCCTCGTGCAACGAAAGGGCGTGGACCTGATCATCCAGGCCCTGCCGCTTCTGGCGGAGGCGGGCTTCAACGACGTCGAGCTCTTGATCGTTGGCGGTTCCGGCGATGCCCTCAACCTCGAAGAAGACCCCGAAGCGCAGCGACTCAGGGCCATGGCCAAGGAACTCGGCGTCGAGGACAAAGTGACCATGCGCGGGCAGGTGCCCAGGGATGCGATGCCGGGTATCTTCCGCAGCGCGGATGCTGTGGTGTGCACGCCTTGGTATGAGCCGTTCGGCATCGTGCCCCTTGAGGCCATGGCATGCGGTGTCCCTGTAGTGGCCGCAGCCGTGGGCGGGCTTCGCGAGACGGTGGTTGACCAGAAAACAGGGCTGCACGTCCCGCCGCGTGATCCCGAAGCGCTCGCCGAGGCACTCGGGAAGCTGCTGGGAGACCCGGAACTCCGGGCCGACATGGGCCGCGCCGGTGCGCGTCGGGCCCGCTCCCGCTACTCCTGGGAACGGATCGCAGCAGACACCGAGAAAGCCTACCGCTCCGTACTGGCCGCCGGGTTGTCCCGGCAGCCCGAACGCTTGGAACCATTGGAAGGAACGGCACTGTGAACATCAACGGCACTGTGAACATCCAAACCACCACCAAGACCCCCGCCTCTACCACTGTTCCGGACACCGTGCCCAGCCGGTGGGCTCCCAACTTCACCGACACAACCCACACCGACGAGGTCACCAAACACCTGGACAACGTCCTTCCGGCGTTGGATTCACTGCGCTCGCAGTCCGGCCGTTTATCTGAGTGGGGCACCGAACTGGCCAAGCGGCTGCTGTCCGGGCAACGCCTGCTGGCAGCGGGTAACGGCGGTTCAGCGGCCGAGGCGCAGCACTTCACAGCCGAGCTGGTGGGGAGGTTCGACGAGGAACGCGCACCGTTCTCCGCCATCTCGCTCCACGCAGAATCCTCAGCCGTGACCGCACTCTCCAACGACTACGGCTATGAGGAAGTCTTCGCCCGCCAAGTCAGGGCACACGGACGTTCAGGTGACGTCCTCATTCTTCTGTCCACCAGCGGCCGCAGCCCCAACCTCCTCAAGGCCGCCCGTGCAGCCAAGGAACGCGGCATCACCACGTGGGCACTCACCGGCGCCGCCCCCAATCCGCTGGCCGACGCCTGCGATCAAGCCATCACCGTTGACGCCATCTCCGCAAACGCCCAGGAAGGCCACCTCATCGCCATCCACGCAGTGTGCCGGGCCTTCGACGCCGAGGTCGCCAGGCGCGCGGGATCATACGGCGCAGCTTCCTCCGGAGGGGGTCAACCATGAGGATCACGGTGGTAGGTGATGTGCTTCTGGACGTCGATATCAACGGGGCCGCCACACGGCTCAGCCCCGACGCGCCGGTGCCGGTTGTGGACGTCGCCGATATCCGGCGTCGTGCAGGAGGTGCCGGACTGGTAGCCACCGTGCTCGCGCAGGACGGTCACGACGTCGCGCTGGTCACCGCGGTATCGGACGACGACGGCGCCAGCCACCTGCGGCGCGCATTGGCCGGTGTGTCGGTGCTGGCCGGAGCCCCGCTTGCCCCGACGCCCACCAAAACCCGTGTGCGGATCGGGACGCACCCGATGGTCCGGTTCGATGAAGGATGCGCCCCGGCTCCTGTCCCGGCCAGTACCGGGGAGATGCTCGCTGCGATTGCAGCGGCGGACACCATTGTTGTGGCTGACTACGGACGGGGAATCACCGCCAACACCGACATCCGCGCTGCGCTGGCCAGCGCGGCCCGGCGCGTCCCGGTGGTGTGGGATCCGCATCCTGCCGGTTCCGTGCCCGTGGAAGGGGTCGCCGTCGTGACGCCCAACCTTGCCGAGGCGCTGGCCTCCGCGAAGGCCGATGGCTTGGAACCGTCCCGCACAGGTGCCGAAGAAGCCGGCCGTTACCTGCTCGAGAAGTGGGGAAGCGGTGCAGTTCTGGTCACGAGGGGCGAAGACGGGGCGCTGCTGCTCTCAGCCGGTGCAGCGTCCCAGGGCATTCCCGCACCCAAGACCAACGTCAGTGATCCCTGCGGAGCCGGCGACCGACTGGCTGGAAGCCTTGCCGTGCACCTTGGGCGCGGATTGGACCTCGCGCAGGCGGCCGCCAAAGCGGTGGAGGACGCATCAGCCTTCCTCGCTGCGGGTGGAGCGGCCGCGCTGGCGGTGGTGACCGAAGCGGCCGAGGCGAGCCCCGCGGCTGAGGCGAGCCCCGCGGCTGAGGCGGGTCCCGTCGTCGAACTCAAGGGCCTGGAACTCGTTGACCCCGGCGACCTTCGCCCCGAAGGCGTCCACCTGGCGCAGGCCGTCCGGAGCAGGGGAGGCACGGTGGTGGCAACCGGCGGTTGCTTCGACCTCCTCCACGCCGGCCACGCCAGGACGTTGGCTGCCGCGCGCAGCATGGGTGATTGCCTCATCGTGTGCCTGAATTCCGACGAATCGGTCAGGCGGCTCAAGGGCGTACACCGGCCGATCGTCAGCGTGGAGGATCGCGCGGAATTGCTGCTGGCACTCGAATGCGTGGACGCCGTAGTGGTGTTCGGCGAGGACACTCCCGAAGCCTGCCTCACCGAAATACAGCCCGACATCTGGGTCAAGGGTGGCGACTACACCCCCGAAGAATTGCCGGAAGCCCGCCTGGTGGCGGGTTGGGGAGGGCGCTGCGTCACCGTGCCCTTCCACCCGGCACGCTCCACCAGCGGCCTGGCTGCAGCATTGGCCAAGGTCAGCTGAAAACAAGCACCGATCAACCGAGAGGAACCGCATGAACACGCAAACACCCGGCCGCGTTATTGTCACTGGAGGCGGCTCCGGCCTTGGCGCTGCGATCGTGGAAGCCATCCGCGACGCCGGCGGCACACCCTTCGTTTTCGACCGTGACGTCAGCAACGTCGCCGGCGCCAAAGCCCTGGAAGTGGATGTCTCCAACCGTGAAGCCGTTGAAGCTGCCGTCAAAGAAGCCGCCGAAACCCTTGGCGGCCTGGACGGGGTGGTGACCGCTGCGGGCATCGATCGCTGCGGCAAGCTGGGTGATGTCCCGGCGGAAGAATGGGAAAAGGTCATCGGAGTGAACCTCCTTGGCACGGTCTCCGTGGTCCGGGCGGCACTGCCCTACCTCAAGGAATCCCGGGGACGGGCCATCACCATTGCCTCCACGCTCGGTCTCCGGGCACTGCCGGATGCCACGGCGTACTGCGCCTCAAAGTTCGGCGTCATCGGCTTCAGCCGCGCACTTGCGGCGGAAACCGGCGGCGTCATCGGCGTGACCACCATCATCCCGGGCGGCATGAAGACCCACTTCTTTGACGACCGTGATGAGCAGTACAAGCCGCAGGACGATTCCAAGCTCAACGACCCCGCCAACGTGGCGCAGGCCGTGGTGTTCGCGCTCTCGCAGCCGTTCGGCAGCGAGGTTCGTGAACTCCTTATTTGCCCCGCAGAAGAAGGCTCGTGGCCGTAAGGTCCAGCACGTCCTGAACAACGTCGGCCACGGCGATGCCGCTCACCACGGTGTCGTCGTGGCCGCAGTGCGGTGCCGTCCAGCCAACCTGGGTGATGTCTATTCCACAGCGCGGGCACCGGGTCACCCAGGACATATGGATGCGGTGCATGCTCCGGCCGCGGGGTCCGGCGTTGAACACGTTCCCCACCCAGAAGATGCCCACCGTGGGCGTTCCCATTGCTTGGGCGAGGTGCCGGGGTCCGCTGTCGCTGGCGAGCATCACTGTCGCATCGGCCAAGAGGGCAGCCAAGTCCCCGATGTCCAGCTCTCCGGCCACCGAGCTCACGGCGTTCTGCTCTGCTGCCGGCAACTGGCGGACCGCCAGTTCCGCCACTTCCTGCGCCAGCGCCTTCTCTGACCGGTCGCCCACGATCAAGACTTGGGCCCCCTCCCGCGCTAATCCCGCCGCAGCCCCGGCAAAGTTCGACGCCGGCCATCGCCTCCGCGGATCAGTGGCACCCGGGTGAACCACCACCAGTGAGCTCCGCCGGGGGTCCCTTAGCCCCGCAATGTTCTTCTGGTGCTCCGGCCGGGGAAGCAGGGGAGGGGAAATGATGGTGGGAGCTCCGGCCAGGCCAGCGACTTCCAACCAGCGGTCCGGTTCGTTCTGGTAGTAGATGTAGTCAAGGTTCCGTTCCAAAGGCACCGCGTCCCTGGTCCGTGTGCCCACAGTGTGCCGGGCGCCCAAGCGAAGCAGGAACGGATTCGAGAAGCG
>NZ_JABMCX010000310.1 GCF_013179505.1 Paenarthrobacter sp. CM16
GCATCCCCGCAAGCGGGATAACGCTGCCGACCGTTGGCGGCACGCTGGCTACACGTGGCGTGCCCGCCGGAAAATCCAGTGCCGCAACAAGGTGAACCGGACCGCTGTGGCCGCGAAGCCGGACAACGTAGTGGTCCACAATTCTTCGGTGACCGAGGCCTCCGGCCTCAGAAGGTGCAGCACGCCCAGGCTGCCGCCGGTAATGATCAGCGCTATACCGATCACGATCACCCCGCTGAGGTGGTCTTGAGTGCGCTTTTTCCTGCCGGTGATCTTGAACGTCAATCGGCGGTTCAGGGCCGTGTTCATCAGTGACGTCAGGATCAGCGCCACAGCATTGGCTAGTTGGGGATCGATCCATGGACGCAACAGCGCATAGATGGCCAATGAACTGGCCGTGCACACCACTCCCACTCCGGTGAAGCGGAGCAATTGCCGCACTACCGGGTATTTGAGGACTCCCCGGTGCCGTGTGCGGGGTGGTTTTTGTGAAGGAGACGGGCGTAGCTCAGTGGCGTCCGCAGCTGTCTCCATGGCTTAAGCCTGACACACTACGGCCGCTGCTCCTCCCAGGAAGCGGTGGTGACGGGGTTGCTGAGCTCACCGATTCCTTCAACGCGGCACACCACGGTGTCGCCGGGTTGGATTCGGGCACATTCGGCGGGGAAGCCTGTCAGTACAAGATCGCCGGGCTGAAGGGTCATGAATGAGGACAGGTAAACCAGGATCTCATCCACTTTCCAGCCCAGGTCAGCGGAACTTGCGGTCTTCAGTTCATTGCCGTTGTGCACGATCCCGATTTCCAGGTTCGAGTCGTCAAGATCCGTGACCATCCAAGGCCCGGCCGGTGTGAAGGTGTCCTGGCTTTTAGCGCTGATCCAGAGCTCGTCCGTCTTCTGCAGATCCCTTGCCGAGACGTCGTTGCCGATGGTGTAGCCGAGAATCGCCGAACGTGCCGTTTCCAGCGTCAAGCCCCGTGCAGGGCGTCCGACGACGACCGTCAGTTCCGCTTCGGGATCGACGTAGCCCACGGTGGAGTCCAACTCGATTGCCTCGCCGGGGCCGATCACGCTCGAAGCCGCCTTGTGGAAGGCCTGGGGTGGCAGGTCACGGCCAGGTTGCCCGGTGTTGTGTGCCATTCCAAAGACGTTGACGGGGACGGTGGGAGCCAAGAACGTAAAGGAGTCCTGGGTGACTGCGTTGCCGGTCTCCCAGCCGTCCCTGGCCGGGCTGGAAGTGTTGGCCCGCGAGGACGGGAACGGCGAATCAATGACCGTCCACTCCCGGGCAGCATCGGAACTGAAGTCCGCCGCGTCATTGGCCACGAAGAAATGCTCATCCGGGGACTGCGGTGAGGCGGGTCGGACGCGGGCAATACGACGAGGGAGGCGAGAGGTCATGATGACATCCTACGTCCTCTTTGGTAGGTGCCCTGCGTTGCGGGGCCCGCTTTACGTCCCGTGGCAGAGCCTTGGCGCGAAGAGCGGGCCCCGCAACGCGTCAGGTAAGCGGGGCAGATCCGAAAGCAACGCTGAAGCGATCACACCACAGCACCACCGACGTCAGTCCCGTGATGTCGGTGCCGGCGGGAATGGCGTAGTTGTGGTTCCCATGAGTGGCCTTGATGGCGCCCAGGTCCACGTACCGCCCTGAACGGTACTTGAACCAGTCGCCGCCTGCCTCGAGGCTGCTGAGCCATACCTTTACGTCAGGTCCGTCGCTGCTGGCCAAATTCTCAAACCGGAGGATGTGGCTGCCGTCGGGGAGTGCCAAGAGTTGTGCGGTACCGCTGGTTTCATGCTCCTGGGACTGGAAGGCCCCGGTACCCAGGATTACCGGCCCGGTAACCTTGGCTTGGCTGGAGGGGGTTTGGGTGGGCAGGCTTTCGCTGGAGGGCGTTTGGGCGGCTTCGGTCGGTGCCTCACCCGCCGCACCGCCGGATGAGGAGGCGCCCGCCGCGATCTCAACAGCCGGCAGGGCTTCGTCGACGTTGCTGCTGGTGAACAGGCGCCACGGCTGGAAGAGGGCAGCCCCCACCACCACGGCCACCACCAACAGCGCCCCCACAGTGGCAGTGAGCGGCCGGTGCGATCGGATGAAACTCCGTAATCGGTTCATGGTTCAAGGCTAGGCTTCCAGCCCTCGCCACAGGTGGTCCATTGCTTACGGTCCTGTGACGGTCTGCGGCCTGGGGGAGAAACCCAGGCCCCGGGCTTAGAATCCGATTCATGCGGCTGGCGATCATCGGACTGGTTCTCCTCGTGGCGGGCGGTGTCACCGTTGCCACGGGGGTCCTGCCATGGCAGGAAGTAGCGGTGCTGGTGGAACGGGTGGCACCCATCCTGGGGTTTGTCGTGGCCATGACCGTGGTGACCGAGCTCGTCAGCGAAGCCGGCACCTTTCAGTGGATCGCCCGGCATCTGCGCCGTTGGGGCCGTGGAAGGGGCGTGCTCCTGTGGCTGCTCCTGGCCTTGTTCGCCGTTCTAAGCACAGTTTTCCTGTCGTTGGATACGACGGCGGTGCTGTTGACCCCCGTGGTGGTAACGGTGGCCCGCCAGGCGGGCCTCCCCGTCCTGCCCTTCGCCCTGACCACGGTGTGGCTGGCCAATACGGCCAGCCTCTTGCTCCCGATCTCCAACCTGACCAATCTGTTGGCGCAGCATAGCCTCGGCGGCATCAGCCCGGCGCAGTTTGCCCAGCTGATGTGGGCGCCGTCGCTGGCTGCCGTGCTGGTTCCCCTGGCATTCATCGCCGTCGTGTTCCGGCGTGAACTGCGCAAAAGCTATGCCCCTGCTGCTGCGCGGCCTGTCGACACACCTTCCGCTGCAACTGCCACGGACACCTCGCTGCTGGTGCTCAGCGCAGTGGTCCTGGTGTTGCTCCTGCCCGCGTTGGTGTCCGGGGTCGCCATTTGGATTCCGGCCACCGGGGCAGCCGTGATCCTGGCTCTCATGTTCCTTATCCGGCGGCCCAAGGTACTGAAGCTGACGCTGATTCCCTGGTCATTGCTGCTGTTCACTTGCGGATTGTTCCTGGTGGTCGAAGCCACCCAATACCTCGGTGCCTCGGTGCTGCTGGGACAGGTGGCAGGCCAGGGAAGCGGGTTCGTTGAACTGCTCAGGCTGGCCATGACGGGTGCCCTGGGCTCCAACGTAGTGAACAACCTCCCGGCCTATCTGGTAGCCGAACCCTTGGCGGGAAATCCGGAGCGGATGGCCGCGCTCTTGGTGGGCGTCAATGCAGGACCCCTGATCACGCCGTGGGCTTCGCTGGCTACCCTGCTGTGGCACGATCGGTTGGTCCGCATGAACGTGCTGATCAAGTGGAAGGGCTACGCGGTATTCGGCTTGATTGTCGCTCCACTGACTATATTGGCAGCCATCGCGGCGCTCGCGGTTGCCGGCCCCGGTGGGTTGTTCGGCTAACCCAAGTACAGCTCGCCCACGGGCACGTCCGTGGCCAGACGGTTGTCCGGCCCCGCCAATGGGCATGCCCAGGCTTCGTTGTAGGCGCAGGACGGATTGTAGGCAAAATTGAAGTCCAGGATGAATTCCTGTTCCCCGGACGAGCTTCTGGTCCCGTGGAATGAACCCTTCACCGTGTCCAGCAAGTAGCGGCCTGCCCCGTAGCTTCCGCCATCCTTTCCAGCGGTTGCGTCCCGGAACGGAACAAAGATCCCGCCGCCGTAACTCCGCAGCCGCCATACGGCCAATGAGCCCATGCCGGCCAGTTCGAAAGTGCCGATACGCACGAACGGCACTACGCCGTCGGTGCCTGTCTCAACGTTCATTTCCTGCCCGGACCCGTCCGGGGACAACACGGCATATCTGCGGAAAGCGGGGTCGTACCCGGCCGTGCGGAGTCCTGAGAAGGAGGCTTTCATGTCCGCCGTGAGTGCGGACGCCGGATGGGTGGCGAACATCAGGTCCCGTTCCTGACGCCAGAAAACGTGGGCATCGAACGGGTTGGTGGCTGCAAGTTGACGCACTTTGTCGTAGAGGGCGAACGTCCGCAAACGCCAGTCGGCTATCTCAACTGCGGACATGGTGGGAATGTCGTCCTCGAGGAAGTCCTGCTGATCGGGAGCCATACCCTCAGCCTAACCCTGTGCGTGTCGCGGTATTGCCGCCTATAGGCTGTGGTCATGAAGGGCATCATGAACCTGACGTGCGTCCCGGTGAAGCTCGCTGCCTTGGCGCTGGCAGCTACGGTGCTCACCGCAGCGTCAGCCTGTTCAGCTGAAAACAAGGGACCCCAGGTCACCTCGACGGTGTCATCCAAGCCCAACAGTTCAGAGTCGGGAACCGGCAAACCCGCAGAAAGCACGACGCCGGAACCCGGCGCCGCTGATGGCTCACCATCGGCAACAACGGGCTCGGATTCAACCGCATCTTCTTCTTCGGATCCGGCTTCTTCGGATGCAGCCAGTGCCACCCCGGGTGCCGCAGCGACTGCGCTTTCGTGGAAGACCTATACGGACCCGGCCAAAACAGTCAGTTTCGATCTTCCCAAGGATTGGATTGCCCAGTCGGCGCCTCCCGAGGCGGGATCTTTGGCGGGAGCAACAAAGGTGGAGGTCAAGGATGGCACGGGAAAGTACGTTGCCACCCTCCAGACCGGCCTGCCTCCGTCCCCGCCGGCCGATTGCCCCAACGGAGAGGGGCGGCCCTACGTGGTGATCAGCAGCGTACCCTTGGATGTCCCGCATTCGGACGGTCCGGATACGATTGATCCGCGGGTGGTTTTCCGCGTGATCCAGGGCTACAAGTTCTTCGGCTCCTATGGCATCACCAACATGGTGGCAGGGGCTGACGGGCGGTCCTGCGAACTCCGGAACCGGGTGCTGGGACCGGCTGGAAAGGGCGATGTTTCCTTTGGGGATATCCCCGTCCTGCACGCCTTTGCTGCCGATGAGAAGGTGGCTCCGGCCAAGTCCTTCGACACTCTGGACCTGGCCGCAAAGTACGCGGTCCACGGTTCTGAATTCGCCAACGTCCAGCGGATGCTACTGTCTCTGAAGGTCAATCAGTAGTCCTGCGATTGACCGGTTCACACATACGGCGGCCTGGGGGCTGCCCGCCGCAACACACCCGGAGATTAATGGAACGCAACGTTGCTGCCACGCTCGTTTTCAAGACCGCAGCCAACACCAAAGTGGCCATGGCCATAGCCGTGGCCCGGAATACCGGCTACCACTCAGTAGCCGAAACCCTGTCCATCACCTCAGGGGGTGACCAGCTTCCGTTTGCCGAACTCAGCGACCA
>NZ_JABMCX010000311.1 GCF_013179505.1 Paenarthrobacter sp. CM16
CAAGGGCGCGTGGAGGAAGTCTTCCAGGCCGAAAAAAAGCTTCCGGTCGGGCAGATCTAGCCTTCACCACGGAAAAGGGCGCCGCTTGAAGCGGCGCCCTTTTCCGTTGAGTTTCAATTTTCCTAACGCCTGCGCACCCTGCGCCGTTCATTGCTGGAAAGGCCCTTCGTCAGCGGCCTGGCCAAGTTGTCCCCGAGCACGATGCCCGCGGCAACGCCAAGGACAATCGCACCCGCGTTGAGCATGCCACCAGCACCGGCCAGGATGTCGCCCTCTTCAACAGTCAAAACATACATGGACCGGAAGATGGTAAGGCCGGGAAGCAGGATCAATGCCGCCGGAACTGCAACCACCAGCTGCGGCGCACCGAGTTTGAGCGCCACTACCCGGCCCAGCAGGCCGATCACCACCGCAGCCACTGCGGGCGACAAGCGATCGCCGAGTCCGGCTGCGCCAGCCCCCCACAAGACGAAGAAGCCCACCAAGCCGACTGCCGCCGTCGGGAATAACAGACGCATTTGCGTTTGTTCGGTGACGCCGATGGCCACCACCGCAATGGCGATCAGAATGGCCTGGCCCCACAAAGGGTAAGCGTCGGGGAATGTGTCCGTGACATCAAGTACGGCGCTGCCCATCAACGTTCCGACCACTACAGCCACGCCTATACCTGCCACGATGGCACCGAACGTCAGCGCCGTGGAAAGGAACCGGCCCGCTGCTGTCACGGGGAATCCGTTGATCGCGTCCTGCACTGAAGAGACAAGGCGACCCGTTGGCAGGAGCAGCAGGATCCCGCCGGCAACCACAATGGACGGAGCAATGTCCACACCAGCCCACCGCAGCATCAGGGCAATGAAGGTGACCAGGAACGCGCACGCCATGGTGTTGAAGAAGTCCGCCGTCCGCCACCGTGCCAGCTGCCGTGACAACAGGCTGATCAGGATGTTGGAGCAGAAAGCCACAGCAGATGCACCCAGCCCGCCGCCCAGAACGCCCACGAAAACGGCCGAGAAAATGCCGAACGCAATGGTGACCATCCAGCGCGGGAAAGGCTTGGCGCTGCGAATGATCTCGTTCAAGCGGCGCACAGCTTCATCGCGCCCCACTCCCCCGGCCACAATGTCAGTCACCAGTTGGTGTACCTGCGCCAACCCCGCGTAGTTGTTGGTCCAGGAGCGCACTACACGCAGGAGCGTGATGGGTGTCTGGTCCTTGGGCGCGTAGTTAATGGCCACCGACTGGTTGGTGATGTCCACTTCCACGTTCTTCAATCCCAGCGCCGCCGTCACGGCGATCATGCTGGTCTCGACCTCAAGGGCACCTGCACCGTAACGGAACATGACCTCGGCCAGATGAAGGGCGAAGTCGATGGTTTTGCGGGCGGAGGCGTCCACTCCCACCACTTGGATGGTGGGGTTGGCATAGGGGCTTCCCGCCAACCGGTCCACGATGTTCATTGGTGCTGTAGGTGGGCTATCGCCTTGAACCAGACGCATGAGCATGCGTTTGGCGTTGACGTTCTGCCGGACCTGGGATGGCCGCAATGGCTGGGTCTTGGGCAACCCATCGGTATGGGGCCTGCTGGCGGACCCGTCGGGGCGTTCAGTCACGCGGTGATCCTCCCTTGGCTTGTGTGATTAGCGGTTCCTCCGAAGTTTTCCTACTACCGGCAATTTCTCAAGTGGCAATCGTCCCAGCACTGTCTGGGCGGCCCCTGCGAGCTTCCTGACCGCGCGGTATCCGTGGAAAATAACCGGATTGACCGGGGCCACGAAGTCGCCCACCAGTTGGACCACTTCGCCACCGAAGCCCTTCTTGAACTCGTACCCTCCGTGGCCGGTCTCATCCTGGCCCTGGATGCCGAACGTGCCGTAGAAGTTGTAGCGCGAGTATCCGTTGTTCAAGGCGTGCAGCATCATGCCCCAGTACAGGGACGTTGCGCCGTTGAAGTAGATGTAATCCTGCACGGTGCCGCCAATGACGCACACCAGTTCGTCGCCGGAGCAGGCAAAGTGGATGGCGGCCACAGTGGCAACGCCAACTGAATCCGGGAAGCGTTCGATGTCCTTGAGGCTGCGCTCGTAACTGTCAACGAGGTCCTGGACTACCTTGATCCGGTTGGCCTTCTTCTTGCTGCCGGTCTCCTCGACTTCCCGCTTCAGGTCTGCGAGGGTCTTGGATTCGGCATCGAGCCGTTCGGTGATGGAGGCCCGGTACTCAGGGATATTGATCTTGGCCATCATGAGCTTGGTGAACTCGTCCGAGGTGTTACGGAGCAGGTGCTCGTAGTACTCGCGTTCGCGGTACGTGAAGCCTTTCTCGTCCCCGGCAGTGCTCAGTGCGTTGTAGAACTCATCCAGCGTCTCCAGCGTTGCCTGTTCCAGGTAGACGCCGTTCTTCTCGGCTTTCCGGATGGCCTTGCGGGTGCGGTAGTTCATGCCCATGATGAGCTCTTCGGAATCAGCGATTCCGTCCAACTGCTTGATGAACATCCAGTTGATGTTGGCAAAGTTCATCTCAAAGCCCTGGTGCTTGAAGCCCAGGCCTTCGAATTCCTTCAGCAGCGGACGGTTGTCCTCAACTTCGGGGTGCTCGGCGCCTTCTTCGTCCCGTGCGATGTACCGGATGTTGGGCGAGATCCGCAGCTCGGCAGCCTTCTTGCTAGCCGCGTGCTTCTTCAACTGCTCGACGACGAAGCGAACCACCGCGGGGTCGCTGTAGTCCATCAGTGGTCCCTTGGCGCAGTCTGCGATTTTGTAGCCCAGGCGGTTGGCCGTGTAGACCAGCTTTCCTGCAGCAATCAGGACGCCATTCTGCATTACTCCGAAGAGTTCCACTTCCTGTCCGCGGGCACGCTGAAAACGCGTGAGGTCCAGGGACTGGATGAAGCTTCCCTGCGGGTGTCCCTTGGCGAAGGCCTCGAAATCAGCGTCACTGAGAATCACGAATTCCATGGCGGTTCCAGCCTCAATCGGAGTCAAAGAAATTACCTCACCTAACAGTAGATTTGCACCCGTTGGTGGCCGGGGCGGGCCTGAAGTTTTGTTTGCTGGCTGGGGCTGTCCGTCAGTAGAACTGGCCGCCGGTACGCATGGTCTCGACACGGCGGAAAACGCGCTCCGCCCCCTTGAGCCAGAGTTTGTAGCGGATTGGCCCCACCACGTGGTCGTAACAGCCCACGAAATCCGTGACGGTCTTGGTGAAGCTTGTCTTGAAGGATCCCAGGCCGTAAAGCGGGTGGGACTTGTCCTTGATGTGTGCCGCCGGCGGAGTCCCACAGAAGTCGTACTCCACACAGCCGAGCTCCTGCATGCGCTGGATTGCTGCCCACTGCGCCAGGTGTGAATCGCCGTACTGCTTACGGTTCTGGGTTGATCCACCGTCCTTGTAAGTGGCCTTTGATCCGTAGTTGATCACGAAGGCACCAACACTGGGTGCCCCGTCCTCGTGAACGAAGAAGAAGTGCCCCTGCCCGCGGCTGCAGAACTCTTCCCAGAACTTTGCGTAGTACTCGTAGCTCCGCAGCGGCATGGCACCTTTAGCGTCCATGGTGTTCCGCATGAGGGCGTACAGCTTGCGGTAACTGTCCTCGCCGGGCTCTCCCTGCACAACCTCGCACCCTTCACGCTCGGCCCTGCGGACAGCGTTCCGGGCACGCGAGGAGATGCTCCTCAGTACTTCGTTTGCTGGGGCCGAGATATCCAGAATGGCAGTGGAGTCGTTGGATTGGATGTTGGGCGCTTTGACCAACCCGGCGGCTTTCAGTTGCGCAGTCACCTCAGGTGACTCCACGACGTCGGGCTCTATCTTGATGGTGAAGACGTTCATCTTCTGTTCCTTGGCCAAGGTGGCCACGGCCTTCAGCAGGGGCTGGATGTCTTCCACAGCAGCAACGTCCGGGCCTTTGATCAGGTACCAGAGCCGGCCCAGGACAGGGAACTTCTTCTCAAGGAGCAAGTTGTAGCTGCTGTACTCCTGGGTTTCGATGACGAGCCGGCGGACCAACCAGCCGTTACCGTCCTTGACTGCGGCGTAGGCGTCGGACTGCAGCATGTTGCCGCCGTTCGGGTTGGCCGTGACGTGCTTGTCCCAGTTGTCGATTTCCTCGGCGGTGGCAAAGCGGGCGGTAAATTCTCGCAAGGTGGCCGTGTCCAATCTCAGGGGTTTGGTGCAGTGTTCAAAAGCTCGGTACGCATGCGGACATGCAGCCCCAAGTCTATCGGGCCAAGCGAAATCGGCTGGTCTACGAGCGAAAGCGCCGATCTGCCGTTGCTCACAAACGGATCTGGTCCGCGCTCTCCAACTCGATCGCCTTCGGCTGCCTGCCCAGTTCACGCTGGCCGCTGACGAGCCGGTCCGCGTTGGTGAGCCTGCTGAGGCTCAGCCCGGTTAGGTTTGCTATCTGCCCAATGGGAACCTGGAACGTTCGGAAGGGTCCCAGCGGAGGTGGCTCTCCTTCGAGGAGCCGCTGGTCAATGGCCCGTTTGAGCTCTACTTTCCCGAGCAGCGGTGATTGGTCCAGGACGAAGCCCACGGCGGCCAGCTTGGCATCGTTGGTCCAGGCCGCGATCTTCCAAAACTTCCGCGGGATTTGGACACCCCGGTAGGGCTGATCGTCGTCCCGGAACACGGGGCCCGTAAAGACACTGAGCTTGGCATCGTGGGCATCCGCGTGGCTCAAGACGTGGTCCTCCAGCCCCACCCAGAGTTCTTTGCCTTGGTTGAAGTCGTCCACCTGAGGGGCAGCATTGGTGAAGGCGAAGGTGTCCTGGTTGGCCTTCTTCGCCGTGGCAGCGTCCCCCCAGACGGGATCCAGCCGTCTGACCAAATGGCCGCGGTCGAAGGCGTTGTTCTTGTAAACGTCCGGACCCGCCTGGTGCTCCCTGGGAATCCTGTCATCGAAGTGCCACGTGCCCTCGCGGGCCAGCGGATTCAGTTCCTTACCGTGGATGTTGACGCCCACGATCGCCGCGAGCTTCCGGGCAGCCCGGAAACGCACGGAGAAGTGGATGTAGTCCAACAGAATCGTCGTTGCCGACGGACTGGGCAGCTCAAGCCGTGCCCGCAAAAAATCCCTGTCGTATCCCCCGCTCATGGATACAGCATGGCACTAGGCACTGACAGTAAACAGGCTCAGCATTCGACGACGTTGACGGCGAGGCCGCCCATCGCGGTTTCCTTGTACTTATGGGACATGTCCTTGCCCGTTTCCCGCATGGTCACAATGACCTCATCCAACGAGACCCGGTGCGTCCCATC
>NZ_JABMCX010000312.1 GCF_013179505.1 Paenarthrobacter sp. CM16
GTCACTGCGGACCGCCCTCATGGGAGACCTTATTGCGGCGAGCGCTGTGGCCAACGGCTGGTCCGGCGTGGTGATTAACGGAGCCATCCGGGACCGCGAGGCCATCTCCCGCCTGCCCCTTGGCGTCAAAGCCCTCGGCAGCAACCCTAAGAAAAGCGCCAAGACGGGTGTTGGTGAGGTGGACGTTGAACTGGTCATTGATCGCGTTCGCATCCAACCCGGCGTGATGATCTACTGCGACCCGGACGGCATCCTGATCGAGCGCTGACTCTTCCGCGGCTCCCGACTTAGAAAGGAAAGTGGAAGAAATATTCTCCCGGAGGAAATCAACCCGGCAGTAAGATAGTTACTGAAAGCAACTATCCTGCTTAACCCACTTTTCTGCCACCTCTGGAGAAGATATGTCCAAAACCACGCCCGTACGGGCCGCCGGCGAGGTGCTGACCCATCGTCAGACACTCACCGTCATGGTGGGACTCATGCTCGGCATGTTCCTGTCGTCGCTGGACCAGACCATTGTTTCCACGTCCATCTACACCATCGCCAACGATCTCGATGGCCTCTCGCTTCAGGCGTGGGCCACTACCGCGTACCTCATCACTTCGACGGTGAGCACGCCCCTGTACGGCAAGCTCAGCGACATCTTCGGTCGCCGCCCGCTGTACCTCGTGGCCATCGTGATCTTCCTGGTGGGATCGCTCTACGCCGGATCCGTCCACTCCATGACTGAGCTTGCCATTGCCCGAGGCATCCAAGGCCTCGGAGCCGGCGGTTTGCTGGCATTGGCACTGACCATCATCGGTGACATCGTGGCCCTGAAGGACAGGGCCAAGTACCAGGGCTACTTCATGTCCGTTTTTGGCATTTCTTCCGTGCTCGGTCCGGTGATTGGCGGGGCTTTCGCGGGCTCCGCCAACATCCTGGGTTTCGAAGGCTGGCGTTGGGTCTTCTTCATCAATCTACCCATTGGGCTCGCCGCCCTTGTGGTGGTCTTCATGTACCTGCACTTGCCCGCGCGGCACGTGAAGCAAAAGATCGACTACTGGGGTGCCGCAGCCATCACCTTGGCCATTGTTCCGCTGCTTCTGGTCGCAGAGCAGGGCCGCGTCTGGGGCTGGGCATCGGGAGCCTCTTGGCTCTGCTACGGTCTCGGCGTCATTGGCATCGTGGCGTTCCTGCTCGCTGAAAAGCGGGCCGGCGACTACGCCCTGATTCCTCTGCGTCTCTTCAAGAACACCACTTTCGGCTTGTCCTCGCTGCTGAACTTCATCATCGGCATCGGAATGTTCGGCGCCATCGCCATGCTGCCCATGTACTTGCAGCTCGTGAAGGGGCTGACTCCCACCGAGGCCGGCCTGATGATGATCACGTTTACTGTAGGCATCCTCTTCGGATCGATCTCCGCAGGCCGAACCATCTCCTCATCAGGGGTGTACCGGGTCTTCCCGATCATGGGTACGGCGATCCTGGCTGCTGCCGCTACCGTCATGGGCCTGGTCCTCGGCGTCGATACCGGCCTGTGGGTTCCCGGGCTGATTGCCGTGTTCTTCGGTGTAGGTTTGGGCTTCTGCATGCAACCCCTGACCCTTGCCATGCAGGTATCCGTTCCGCCTAAAGATATGGGCGTGGGCACGTCAACGGCCGCCTTCTTCCGCTCGATGGGTGGCGCGGTGGGAACTGCGGTGTTCATCTCCATGTTGTTCAGCGTTGCGGCCGACAAGATCGCCGAGGGCATGAAGACCGCCGCTTCCAACCCGGACTACCAAGCTGTCATGAAGGACCCGGCTGTGGCATCCGATCCCGCCAACGCCAAGCTCTTTGACTTCTTCAAGAATGGCGCCAACAACGAATCCTTGAATGACACCAGCTGGCTCCACACCGCCAACAGCACGCTGACACGGCCCATCACTGAAGGCTTCGCCCAAGCGATCGACATCGTCATGCTCACGGCTGCCGGGCTCATGGTCATTGCCTTCCTGATCAGCTTCGCATTGCCAAATAAGAAGCTCACCGATCCGAAGGCAGCAGCCAAGGAGTCAGTGCCGGCGCACTAGCAATAGTTCACCTCAGCATCTCTCCGCCTCTAGCAGCGGTGGCGACGTGGCGACGAAAGAAAGGCAGCCCTCGGGCTGCCTTTCTTTCTTGAGCTACCAAGGCATCCCGCGCTTCAAGCGATGCGTTCAATTAGTTCTGTCATCTGCTGCGTTTTCCACATCCTCGGACGTCATTTTCGCAACACAGCTAGCATGTAGGGGCCACCCAGCAAGCTCACAGGCCCCCAATAGACGTCCATACGTTAACAACCTGAATGCATGTCGCGTCGGTCACTTGACTGGAACTCGGGCGATATGACGTGCCACACTGTGTAGCGCGAGTGCACCGGCGTCCCCGTCGGACAGCCGACGACGTCCCGCACCGCGATCCCACCACACCATTCCCCAAGGGAGACCCATGTCCAGTTCCAGCACCGAAGAAGGCGCGCCACCAGTTTCCAGGAAAGTGATCGGCCTGGCCGTTGCAGGTGCCGTGGGCGGCTTCCTCTTTGGCTTCGATTCGTCCGTTGTCAACGGTGCGGTGGATGCAATGGCGGACGAATTCGTCATGAGCGAGGCACTGACCGGATTCGCCGTAGCTGTCGCATTGTTGGGCTGCGCCGCCGGCGCCTACTTCGCCGGGAAGATAGCCGACCGCTACGGACGCATCCCCGCCATGAAAATCGGTGCGCTGCTCTTCCTGGTGAGTGCGGTGGGAACCGGCCTGGCCTTCGGTGTCTGGGACCTCATCTTCTGGCGTCTGGTGGGAGGCTTGGGTATCGGACTTGCCTCTGTCATTGCCCCTGCCTACATCTCCGAAATTTCCCCGCGCCACGTACGCGGGCGCCTGGCATCACTCCAGCAACTGGCCATCACCACCGGCATTTTTGCAGCCCTCCTCTCCGATGCGGTGCTCGCCAACTCGGCCGGCGGCGCCGACGGCATTTTGTGGCTGGGCATTGAAGCCTGGCGTTGGATGTTCATCGCTTGCGCCCTGCCGGCCGCGGTATACGGGTGGATTGCCTTCCGCTTGCCGGAGTCCCCGCACTTCCTGGTGCTCAACGGCAAGGAAGACCAGGCCCGCACCGTCTTCAAGAAGCTCATCCCGGGTGACGACATCGAGCGCCACATCCGCGAAATCCGGGACTCAATCCAACAGGAAAAGCTCTCCACCAAGAAGGGCTCACTCCGCGGCAACAGGTTCGGCCTGCTGCCGGTGGTCTGGATCGGCATCATCCTGTCCGTGCTGCAGCAGTTCGTTGGCATCAACGTGATCTTCTACTACTCCACCACCCTGTGGAAGGCAGTCGGGTTCCAGGAAAAGGACTCCCTGACAATCTCCGTTGCAACGTCCGTGACCAACATTCTGGTTACCCTGGTTGCCATCGCTTTGGTGGACCGAATCGGCCGCCGCCCTATCCTCCTGACCGGATCCATTGGCATGGCCGTGTCCCTCGGCGTCATGGCACTGGCCTTCTCCTCAGCGGTCGGTACGGGTTCGGAGATCAGCCTCCCGGGTGCTTGGGGTCCCGTTGCCCTTATTGCCGCCAACGTTTTTGTTATCAGCTTCGGGGCTTCATGGGGTCCGCTCGTGTGGGTTCTGCTGGGTGAGATCTTCCCGTCCCGCATCCGCGCCCGCGCCCTCGGCCTGGCCGCCGCGGCACAGTGGATCGCGAACTTCGCCATCACGCTCAGCTTCCCCATCATGGCAGCAGGTTCGCTGCCTTTGACCTACGCCATGTACGCGGCGTTCGCGGCGGCATCGTTCTTCTTTGTGATGTTCAAGGTTCCCGAAACGAACGGCATGTCCTTGGAGCAAGCTGAAACCTTGTTTGTTCCCAAGGGCGCACCGGTAGCCCCGCTTCCGGTCACCTCCGACGAAGCAAAGTAGCGCGAAGAAAGCCCGGCGGATTGATTCCGCCGGGCTTTCCGGTGTTTAGGAGCTGTTCAGCCGCGGTGAATCACACCAGGTGTGGCTCGTGCGATTTCAGGTATGTGCGGCCACCAAGCGCAATGAAGATGGCGATCACCATGGCAACTGCGCCCGCGAAGAACGGAATCTGCGGTCCGAAGTGTTCACCCAGCTGAGCTGCCGCGAAGGGGGCCAGTGCCCCGCCCATCCAACGCACAAAGTTGTAACCGGCGGAAGCGACAGGACGCGGTGAATCGGAGACTCCCATGGCCAACTCGGTGTAGACAGTGTTGTTGATGCCCAGCAAAGCACCGGCAGCAATGACAAGCACGACGACGGCGGTCACCGAGTGCCCAGCGGCCAGTCCCAGCCCGATGAGGTCGAGCATGAGCACGGCCAGAGTGCCGATGAGGACCTTGACGGCCCCGAACCGCTTCTGCAGAACTGGGGCGACGAAAACCGAGAAGACGGCGACTGCTACTCCCCAGCCGAAGAACACTCCCCCGATCCCGTAGGCGTCCATGCCGAGAATGAACGGGGTGAACGCGAGGATGGTGAAGAACCCGTAGTTATAGAACAGGGCACTGGCCGCGGTGGTACGTAGCCCCTTGTGTCCGAGCGCCAGCAGTGGATCCCTGAGGCGGGATTTCCTGGCGGGCGCTGGTGTTTTGGGCAACAACGCCAGCAGTGCGATAAAGGCTGCCGCCATGAGGACAGCGGTGCCGAAGAAGGGTGCCCGCCACTGCCAGCCACCAAGGAGAGCGCCCAGAAGCGGCCCCAGCGAGATGCCAAGGCCCAAGGCTGCTTCGTAAAGGATGATGGCCGTGCCGGTTCCCCCGCTGGCCACGCCGACGATCACGGCGAGGGCCGTGGCCACGAACAGTGCGTTGCCGAGGCCCCAACCCGCCCTAAACCCCACCAGTTGCTCAACACTGCCAGAGAAGCCGGACAAGGACGCGAAAACCACGATGATCGCCAAACCGATCAGCAAGGTTTTCTTGCCGCCAATCCTTGAAGATACGAATCCGCTGATCAACATGGCAATGGCCGTCACCAGGAAGTAGCTGGTGAATAGCAGCGAGACTTCGCTGGTGGATGCCTCGAGGTTCTTGGCAATCGCGGGCAGGATCGGGTCCACCAGCCCGATACCCATGAACGCGAAAACGGCAGCCAGGGCGGTGGCCCACACCGCCTTGGGCTGCTTGAGGAAGGAGGCTTTCTCCGCCTCCAGCGTGGTTTCGATGGTTGTTTCGGCGCTTGCTGAAGCGTCAGCCAACTGGCGTGACATTCAATGGCTCCTTGTCG
>NZ_JABMCX010000313.1 GCF_013179505.1 Paenarthrobacter sp. CM16
CACGCCGTCTTCGGGAGAGGGCCGGCGATAGGTGATGAGGTCATCGATGATGCCGCCGTCGGCGTTGCAGATCAGCGAGTACTTGGCCTTGCCCTCGGCCAACGCGGACAACTTGCCCACCAGCGCGTAGTCCAGGAACGCAGCTGCGTCGGGGCCGGACACCCACACTTCGCCCATGTGGGAGAGGTCGAACAGGCCAGCGGACTTGCGGACGGCGTGGTGTTCAGCCAACTCCGAGGAGTATTTGAGCGGCATCTGCCAGCCGCCGAAGTCGGTGAAGGAAGCGCCGGCCTTTTTGTGCTGCTCATAAAGAGCCGTGTAATTCTCAGACATGTGGGCAGTCCTTAGTTTTCGACGTCGGCAGTGTTGTCCTCGAACGCTTCGAGGGGCGGGCAGGAGCACACCAGGTTGCGGTCACCTGCGGCGCCGTCGATCCTGCCGACCGGCGGGAAGTACTTGTCCTGCTTGAGATGGTGGACGGGGAACGCGGCCTGCTCGCGCGGGTAGTCGCGGTCCCACGCGGAACTCACGACGGCGGCAGCCGTGTGCGGTGCGTTGCGCAGCGGCGACTTCTCAACAGTGAAATCACCGCCGGCTACCTGCTCGATCTCGGCACGGATGGTGATCATGGCCTCGATGAAGCGGTCGATCTCGGCGAGGTCCTCGGATTCCGTGGGCTCCACCATCAGAGTGCCGGCAACCGGGAACGCCAGGGTGGGCGCGTGGAAGCCGAAGTCGATCAGTCGCTTTGCAACATCCTCAGCGGTGACGCCGGTCCTGGCCGTCAGTTCGCGGAGGTCCAGGATGCATTCGTGCGCCACGAGGCCACCTTCGCCGGTGTACAAAACCGGGAAGTGCTCATCCAGCCGGGAAGCAACGTAGTTGGCGGCCAAAAGAGCCGACTTGGTTGCTTCCGTCAGCCCCTGACCACCCATGAGCTTCACGTACGCCCAGGAAATCGGCAGCACGCCGGCAGAACCGTAGCGCGAAGCGGAAATGGCCACGCCGTGCCCGTCTTCATGTGCCGCTTTATTCGCGTCGCCCGGCATGAACGGGGCCAAGTGGGCTTTCGCCGCCACAGGACCAACGCCCGGACCGCCGCCACCGTGGGGGATGCAGAAGGTTTTGTGCAGGTTCAGGTGGGACACGTCCCCGCCGAACTTGCCCGGCTGGGCCAACCCAACCAGTGCATTCAGGTTGGCGCCGTCAACATACACCTGGCCGCCGGCTGCGTGGATGGCATCGCAAACTTCGCGGACGTCGGCGTCGTACACCCCGTGTGTGGACGGGTAGGTGATCATGATGCAGGACAGGACGTCCTTATTGGCCTCGATCTTGGCGGTCAGGTCGGCGTGATCAATGGTGCCGTCGGCAGCTGTGGCCACTACAACAACCTTCATGCCGGCCAGCACAGCGGACGCCGCGTTGGTGCCGTGGGCGGAGGCAGGAATGAGGCAGACGTTACGCTGCTCATCGCCGCGGGACAGGTGGTAGCCACGGATCGCGAGGAGCCCCGCGAGCTCTCCCTGAGACCCGGCATTGGGCTGGATGGAGACCTGATCGTAGCCGGTGATCTCCGTGAGGTCAGCTTCCAGATCCTCGATCAGTTCACGCCAACCCGCAGTCTGGTGGTCCGGAGCAAACGGGTGGATCGAGGCGAACTCCGGCCAGGAAATGGCTTCCATCTCGGCGGTGGCGTTCAGCTTCATGGTGCACGAACCCAGCGGAATCATGGTGCGGTCCAGCGCGAGGTCCCGATCAGACAGCTTGCGGATATAGCGCAACAGCTGCGTCTCGGAACGGTGCGTGTTGAACACCGGGTGCTGCAGGAAATCGGAGGTGCGGACTACCCCGGAGGGCAGTTCGAACCCGGCCGCGTCCCCGACCGGGCCGGCGCCAAAGGCGACGGCAACCGCGGAGAGGACCTCCGGCGTCGTGGTTTCATCAAGGGAAACGCCCACAGTGTCCGCGTCGATGAGACGCAGGTTGATGCCGCGGGCTTCGGCAGCGGCGATGACTTTGTCTGCCTTGCCGGGAACACGGACGGTGAGGGTGTCGAAGAAGGCATCGGAGACGAGTTCGCGGCCTGCCTTCTGCAGTGCGGTTGCGAGCGTGCGGGCATGTCCGTGAACGGTCTCTGCGATCGCTTTCAAGCCTTCGGGGCCGTGGTAAACCGCGTACATCGAAGCCACAATCGCCAGCAGTGCCTGCGCCGTGCAGATGTTGGAGGTGGCCTTCTCGCGGCGGATGTGTTGCTCGCGGGTCTGCAGCGCCAAGCGGTAAGCAGGGACGCCGGCGTTGTCTTTGGAAACACCAACGATGCGACCGGGAAGGGTGCGCTCCATGCCTTCGCGGACGGCCATGTAGGCCGCATGCGGGCCGCCGAAGAACAGCGGGACGCCGAAGCGCTGCGCAGTTCCGACGGCGATGTCCGCACCTTGTTCGCCCGGGGGCGTGATGAGGGTGAGCGCCAGCAAATCCGCGGCAACCGTGACCAGTGCGCCGCGTTCCTTCGCTTCAGCAATGACACCGGAGTGGTCGAACACACGGCCCGAAACACCTGGCTGCTGCAGGACGATGCCGTTGATGTCGCCGTCGGGAAGGCCGTCTCTGAGGTCGGAAATTTCCACCTCGAAGCCGAGGGCCTCGGCGCGGCCCTTGACGATCGCGATGGTCTGCGGGAGGAGGTCGGCGTCCAGGACAGTCTTGCCGTCCTTGACCGTCTTGTTCTTGTTTGCGCGGCGCATCAGCAGCACTGCCTCGGCCACGGCGGTCGCTTCATCCAGCAACGACGCGTTGGCAACCGGCAGCCCCGTGAGATCCTGCACCATGGTCTGGAAGTTCAGCAGCGCCTCAAGACGGCCCTGGGAAATTTCGGGCTGGTACGGCGTGTAGGCCGTGTACCAGGCGGGAGCTTCGAGGATATTGCGGCGGATCACCGGCGGCGTCACGGTGTCGTAGTAGCCCTGGCCGATCATTTGGATGGCGGTCTTGTTCTTGGATGCGAGCTTCCGGAGCTCGCTGAGGACCTGCACCTCAGTGAGGGCGTCCTGCAACTTCAGGGCCGTTTCCTGGCGGATGGAATCGGGGACCGCGACATCTACCAAGCCGTCGACAGAGTCGTAGCCGATGGCCTTGAGCATGGTGTCAACGTCGGCTTGACGGCGGGCGCCGATGTGCCGGTCCGCGAAGGCGGTGGGGGTTGATTGAACAGTCAAGAGGAACTCCATGATTCAGGCGCCCAGTGAGCGCCACGATGATGTGGGGTTCCTCCCCGCTCTGTATTGGACCTGAGAGATTCCGCAGACCGTGTTTCCACATGCCGCCTGCTTGCACCGTCGGTGAGCCCGGTTACCCGGACTGCTTTCCAGAGTTGCCTAACCGCGGCGGTACATGGGCCTGAGAGATTCCTGGGGAGGATTTGCTCCTACGGCGCCTGACTGGATGTACCGGCAGGACTCTCCCGCCGCAGATCAAAAGCGTTGCATCACTTTCGTGACACGCTTCACACCATAGCGGGTAGTTTCGAAAAAGCGCAAGCAAGGTGCAGCTACTCCCGCCAACCCTCTTCCACATCCCGGCCCCTTCCCGCCAACCCTCTTCCACATCCCGGGTACACCAGCTGGAAACCACCGAGTGGTAGTTTGATCTCTGCTGGAGGCAGACATTGCACCTATTCGGAGGACCATCCATGTTCAAGGGTTTCAAGGACTTCATACTTCGCGGCAACGTGATCGAGCTGGCTATCGCCGTAGTTATCGGCAGTGCATTCACTGCACTCGTCGGAGCTTTCACCAACCACATCATCAATCCCGTGATCGCAGCCGCCGGCGGCATGAATGCCGAGGGCCTGGGCTTCAAAATCTGGGAGAACAACCCGGCAACGTTCGTCGATTTCGGCGCCGTGCTGACCGCACTGGTGACGTTCGTGATCACTGCTGCCGTGGTGTACTTCATCTTCGTGGCGCCCATGAACAAGATCAATTCCCTGGTCAAGGACCGCCTCTCCACTGAGGAACCCGAGGAAGAGCCGCTGCCTGCGGACACCGCCCTTCTTGCCGAAATCCGCGATCTCCTCAAGGATGCCGCAGCCGCCCGCAACGCAAGCCAGGCCTCGGACCCGGACTTCGATTCCGACCGCACCCGCTAAGCGCAGCATCCAAGCTGCTTGGCCGGAACCCGGCGTTCTCCCACGAGGACCCCGGGTTCTTGCGTTATGGCGCATCCGCAGAAACCTGCCCGCCCCCGGAACGTGACGCTCAGGCAATCGGCCCGAAACAGTGGCAGGGCAGCATGAAATCATGAAGCGCAACCCGAGCACTCCCGTCACCGCGGACCTCCTTTGTGATGCCTGCGGTCAGCTGCCCGAACCGCCCAAGGCCCGGCTCACTCTTGCGAACATTGCAGTGATGCTTCCCATTGAACTGCTGGTTCACGCGGCCGTGGTGGGAACCCAGCTGCCCTATGTGGCCAAGGTTCTGCTCCTCGCGGTCACCGCCACCGTGCTGGTCATCTGGGTGGCCGAGCCTTCGGCCTCCAAGGTTCTCCGGCGATGGTTGCACGCGCCGGCCCTCCGCCACCGACGCACTTTGAACATGGCACCTTCTTTGTGGCGCGCGCGGACCGTACTGCCTGATCAGCCGGGGTCGCTGCAAAAAGTCACCCACGCCCTGGCCAAGCTGAACAGCAACATCCTCAGCCTTCACGTCCACCCCATCACTGGGACTGGCCATGCCGCCACAGACCCCGGCGGAACGGTGATGGATGAATTCGTCCTTTCTGCCCCCGGTGAAGTCACCGAGCTGGATCTTTTGAAGGCACTGCACGACGGCGGCGGGCTTGAGTGGCACGTTTGGCCCACCACCGCGTTGGCCATGGCCGACGGTCAAACCAAAGCACTGAGCCTCGCCACCCGTGTGGCCGTAAACCCGCAGGAACTTCCACTCGCTGTGGCCGAACTTCTTTCCGCCAAAGTAGTCCCGATGGACCCCGAGCGGTCCGCACCCCAGGCGGCTACCGGCGTCGGGCCTTCAACTGACATCCTCAAGATCCCAACGGCCTGGCACGGTCCGTTGGTCTTTTCGCGGCCAGGTGAGCCGTTCTCGCCCGCAGAGTCCGCGCGTGCACACCGGCTGGCTGAGCTCGCGGAGATTTTGGCGCACACTCCGGCTGC
>NZ_JABMCX010000314.1 GCF_013179505.1 Paenarthrobacter sp. CM16
TAATGACGTACGCCCATTGATTTACGAAGCGTCCGAAGTCCGAATGGCACCGATATTCAACTCGATTTTGAGGGAAGGCGTTCACGTTTACGGTGATCGACATTGGTTGTCGCGCCACCTCGGTGATTCCGCGGCAGCCTAATGACGGCAAGGACAGATGCCAGTGCGCGGCTGGAGGATTCGAGGGCTTTCCTTGAAGCAGCGGATACGATCAACACCCTGAATCCCGAAGAAACATATGCAGACGTCATTGCCACCCTGGCAGTCCATGCAGGCATAGCGGCAGCGGATGCTTTTTGCTTGCTGCAGCTAGGCCGCCACTCTAAGTCTGACAATCACGCTGATGCGATAAAAGTGCTGAAGGAGGCCGGGGGTGACAACGCGATTCTCGCCCGCCTCTTGGGTGAAAAGACAAAAGCTGCGTACAACGTTTCGAGCCTCACCCGCGCTAGGTCCAGCAAGTGCATTGAGTGGGCCAGCAAACTGGTTATTGCCGCCGAATCGAAATATTCCTTGGAGTGAAAGACCTCAGTATTTCTGGCGCTCAGTGGCTACAAGTCCTCCCGGTCGCGCCCTGCCTCACGACCAAACTACCGGCTCAGTTTAGGGGTTTGGCTTGCTGCTGCATCCAACGGACAAGTGGCCGATGGCGACTCATTCACTCTATTAAGGCCCGCGAGACCAGACGTCCTGTGGCGTCGTAGGTTTCAGTCCATCCGGTTCTCGTCGTGGCGGTGAATCCTAGTTTCTCCTCACGGAAGGAGATCCAAGAATCTCCCTCCTTGTGTGGATTTACCAGGACCCCACTCGGCAGCAAAACGGCACTCACATTTCGTGCAGAGTCGCGGAGCACGATTGCAGATCTGTTGCTGGCCGGCCAATCAGTGACCACTTCGTCGTAATACACGCATTCCAGATTCGCCAGGTACCCATCCCTATCGAGTAGGCAGAGCACTGACGACGGGACACCGCCCGCCCGGCTAAGCTCTTCGAGCTCGGTTGGGAGGATTCGAATGCCAAGAGCAGGTGCAGCTTTTGCCCGATCGACGTGGATCTTGATTGAGGGGCAGCCGCAGATGCAGTCGGACTCAACTCCAAGAATATGCATGGCTTGCGTGCGAAAAACGGCGGCTCCCTCGAATTCCATCGATAGAAGCCGCTTGAGGATTTCCTGTTCGGAATCGGTCATGGGGCGCATGCTTAGCCCCCTACTTCCCCTTCTTCCCGCCCCGCTTAGCCGCAGCATTCATCGCCGACTTCACCGCAGGCGGCAGCCCCGCCGTCTCGGTCTCCGGCTCAGCGACGGTCCCGCGCCAGCGAGCCAGCCCCTTCATGCCGTGGTAGATCACCAGGGCAGCAGCGGAACCCAAAGCAATGCCCGTGAACTTCAGCTCGCCAATGGTCCAGGTGTAGTCCGCGATGCCGATAATCAGGGCAACAGCAGCCGTGGTCAGGTTGATCGGGTTGGAGAAGTTGACCTTGTTCTGCACCCAGATCTTCACGCCAAGCACGCCGATCATGCCGTAGAGCATCGTTGCGGCGCCGCCCAGGACACCGGCCGGGACGGTGGCGATCAGCTCGCCGAATTTCGGGGAGAAGCTCAGCAGGATGGCGAAGATACCGGCCACCCAGTAGGCCGCCGTCGAGTAGACCTTGGTGGCGGCCATGACGCCGATGTTCTCCGCGTATGTCGTGGTACCGGAACCGCCGCCGAACCCGGCAAGTACGGTCGCGGCGCCGTCGGCCATCAGCGCGCGGCCGGAGACGCCGTCGAGGTTCTGGCCTGTCATCGCGGCCACCGACTTCACGTGCCCCACGTTCTCAGCCACCAGCACCAGGACCACGGGGACAAACAGGCCCACCACGCCGATGTGGAACTCGGGCGTTTGGAACAGCGGCAGGCCAATCCACGCGGCGGCGTCCATCTTTTCGTAGGACACCTCGCCCCGCATCATCGCCACGAGATAACCCACTACGACGCCCACCAGGATGCTCAGTCGCCCCAGAATCCCGCGGAACAGAACAGAAACCAGGATGATCGTGACCAGTGTGATGAGCGCGGTGACCGGTGCGGCGTCGAAATTATTCTTCGCCGCCGGTGCCAGGTTCAGGCCGATCAGCGCCACAATGGCGCCCGTGACGATCGGCGGCATCAGCCGGTTGATCCATTCCGCGCCAAATTTCTGCACCACCGCACCAATAAGCGCCAGTACGACGCCGGCAAGCACCACGCCGCCCAAGGCGCCACTGACGCCGTACTGCTGCTGGGACGCCATGATCGGGGCGATGAAAGCGAAGCTCGAACCCAGGTAACTGGGCACCCGGCCCTTGGTAATCACCAGGAACAGCAGGGTGCCGATACCGGAGAATAGCAGGGTGGTGGCGGGCGGCATGCCCGTGATGATGGGGACCAGGAAGGTCGCGCCGAACATGGCCACCACGTGTTGCATGCCGATACCGATGGTCAGGGGCCATGCGAGCCGCTCATCGGGTGCCACCACGTGGCCGGGGCGAATGGACTTGCCGTTGCCGTGGAGCTTCCATTTGATGCCGAGCATGCTCATGGCGGGCCTTCCTCAGAAGAGTGTTGGGATTCGGTGCAACATTACCGCCATTGCGGGGTCCGCTCTACGCGCCTCGCGCGCCGAATGAAGCGCAAAGCGGGCCTCACAACGCAAGGAAACGACACGCGGAGTCACGCTGTGTGCCCAACGTCACGGGCCGTCATGGGAAGAGGACAACGGAACTTGAAGTTGCAACCATGGAAAGCAGAAGTGCCCGGCCGGCTCAGGGTCAGGCCCAGCGAAAGGTTCACCAAATGACGATCGCCCACGAAGAAGCAGTCATTGACGCCGCAGCAGTCGACGCCATTTTTGCCGAAGCCCGTACCGCCAACAGCTTCGCCGGTGAGGTCACCGAGGAGCAGGCCCGCGCCATCTACGAGCTCACCAAGTTTGGCCCCACAGCCTTCAACTCCCAGCCGCTCCGCGTGACATATGTCCGCTCCGATGAGGCCCGCGCCAAGCTGGTTGACGCACTTTCCAACGGCAACAAGGCCAAGACCGCCTCCGCTCCGCTGGTCGCCATCCTCTCTTACGACACCGACTGGCAGGGTCAGTGGGACAAGTTCCTGCCCGCCTACGGCGCGCCCAAGGCCATGTACGACGCCGATCCCGCTTTCGCCGCTGCTACGGGCAACAACAACGCTCATTTGCAGGCAGGCTACTTCATCCTGGCCGTGCGCTCGCTCGGTTTCGCTGCCGGCCCCATGACCGGTGCGGACTTCTCCGCAATCGACGCCCAGTTCTTCCCGGCCGGCGACCAGAAGAGCTTCCTCGTGGTCAACATTGGCCAGCCCGGCCCGGATGCCTGGGGTGAAGCCAAGCCGAAGTTCGCTTACGAGGACGTTGTTCGCACCGTCTAAGTTTCGCGCCGTATAAGTTCCCACTGTCTAAGTGCGGACGGCCCAAGTTCTCCGCAGCAAAAACGCCCGCTCACTGTCCTGTGAGCGGGCGTTTTGCGTTGCCGGCACCCTCGACCCTCTACCAGATCCCTCGGGCTTGAGACCGGCGCGCTCTCACATCCCTCGGGCTTGAGACCAACCCTCTATCACCCGCGTTCAGAACCGTGGGTTCGAACCTTCCCTCACGCCGCTCGGGTGCGCCCCCCAGCTGTTCGAATCCGGCTTGGTCCGACCCGTGGGTTGTGGGAGAGGGTTCGCTTGAGGTCCGTGGGTTGTGGGAGAGGGCTCGCCGCAGACCCCGGTGAAGTGAGAGAGCGAGGAGCTAGGCGATGACCCCGTCCACCAGCGCCTTGGCCTCTTCCTGAACCTGCTTCAAGTGGTCTGTACCCTTAAAGGACTCGGCATAGATCTTGTAGACGTCCTCGGTGCCGGAGGGGCGGGCCGCGAACCAGGCGTTCTCGGTGACAACCTTCAGGCCGCCGATCGAGGCGCCGTTGCCGGGGGCCTCGGTGAGCTTGGCCGTGATCTCCTCGCCCGCAAGGGACGTGGCGGTGACGTCGGAGGCGGACAGCTTGCCCAGCTTGGACTTCTGCTCCCGGGTAGCTGCGGCGTCAATGCGGGCGTAAACGGGTGCGCCGAACTGATCGGTGAGGCCCTTGTAGAGCTGTGACGGAGAGGACCCCGTGACGGCCGTGATTTCCGAGGCCAGAAGGGCCAGCAAAATGCCGTCCTTGTCTGTGGTCCACACGCTGCCGTCGAGTTTGTTGAAGGATGCGCCGGCCGATTCCTCGCCACCGAAGGCGCCTTCGCCGGAGAGGAGCCCGGGCACGAACCACTTGAAGCCCACGGGTACCTCAACCAGCTTGCGGCCAAGTCCACCGGCAACGCGGTCGATGATCGAGGAGGAAACCAGGGTCTTGCCCACAACGGACTCCGGGTTCCAGCCGCTGCGGTTCCGGTACAGGTAATCGATGGCGACGGCGAGGTAGTGGTTCGGGTTCATCAGCCCGCCCACTCCACCAACAAGAGGTGTCACGATGCCGTGGCGGTCGGCGTCGGCGTCGTTACCTGTGGCGACGTCGTAAGCGGCGGTGCCATCGGCACCAGCGGCCATGCGCTGAATAAGGGACGCCATGGCCGACGGCGACGAGCAGTCCATGCGGATCTTCTCGTCCCAGTCGAGGGTCATGAAGGCCCACTGGGGATCGACGGTGGGGTTCACCACTGTGAGGTTGAGCTGGTGGCGCTCGCCGATTTCGCCCCAGTAGTCAACGGAGGCGCCGCCCATGGGGTCGGCTCCGATCCGAACGCCGGCGTTGCGGATCGCCTCGAGGTTCAGCACCGACGGGAGGTCATCCACGTAGCTGCTAAGGAAGTCGAACTTGCCCGTGGTGTCGGCAGCAAGGGCATCGTTCAGCGGCATGCGCTTGACGCCACGGAGGCCGTTCTCCAGCAACTGGTTGGCGCGGTCCGCAATCCAACCGGTGGCATCGGTGTCCGCCGGGCCGCCGTGGGGAGGGTTGTACTTGAAGCCACCGTCGCCGGGCGGGTTGTGGCTGGGGGTGACCACGATGCCGTCGGCCTGGGGGGTGCCCGGCGCGGCTTCGCGGTTGTACTTGAGGATGGCGTGGCTCAAGGCCGGTGTTGGAGTGTAGCCGTGGCGGGCGTCTACCAGGACGGTCA
>NZ_JABMCX010000315.1 GCF_013179505.1 Paenarthrobacter sp. CM16
CAAAAAACGTCGTAGACACAACAGGACCGGGCACGGCGGAGCTCTGCGACGTCGGGACCGGGCCCAACAGCCGGCCACGGAGCGAAGCGGAGTGGACGCCCAAAAGGAGTGCGAGCCCCGCGAGCATGCCTCCCCCAGGCCACCGGGGATCCGCCCAGGTCAATCCCGGCCCGGGCTTGCCGCACGCACCAGGTGAGTGGTGCCGGCCCTGGGCGGGAACGGCGGTCCGTCGCCGGCAACCACCCACAAGAGCCGGCCACCTGCGGCGGACCGCCCGCCCACACAAGGCGAACGGCCCGCCCTCGGGCTTATGTGACGCTGTCGATCTGGGTGAGGATCGCGTTGGTGGCTTCCTCGGTCTGGCGCTGTAGATCCTTGATTTCCTCGTCGGCCGGGGCAGCTTCTATTTTCTCGAGCTGGACCTGCCACGTATCCAACGCTGCGAGCAGTTCGGGCGTGAAGGTTGAATCCGGTTTGCCCTGCAGCCCGAAGTAGTAGAAAGCATCCGCCATTCCCGGGTAGCCGATCCTTGCGGCGGCCGCGGCCGCTTGGTCGCGTTGGCCTGCCTCGTGGTGGGCTTCATAGTCGAAATCGCCGTCTTCATCCCAGAAGTTCGTCATGGTTCCGTCTCCTCAAAACTTGGGAGGGTGGCCGGGAGCTGGTCCCGGCCACCCCCAGGGGTTTAGGCCGCTGGCTGGGTCAGCCGGGTGTCGAAGAGTGCTTCGGCGCGGCGGATCAAGTACTCCGGAACGTCGACGTCATGGCTAAGACCTTCCCGGCCCAGGAACACGGCGTTCCCGGTGACGGGCAGATCAAGCCCGGTTTCGTGGAGCAGCTGCGCGGCGCGGACGTTCGATGGTCCGGTCGTTTGCGTCTCGGCGTTCAGGTAGACCTGCCAGTCGCCTCTGGCGATGCACTCCAGGCCGCCGCCGACGATGACTTGAAGGCTGCTGTGCCGTGCGTCGAGGCCGGCCACGGTGACGTTCTCGCTGAGCCGCGACGGGATGTACAGCGCAATCAGGTGGTTAAGCATGGTTTTGTGTCCTTTGCAGAGGATTGCTGAGGGAGCGGTGTGACCCGGCCAGCTACCTTGTTTCCTCCCCCGTTGTTTTTTGGTTGCTGGCAAGCTTGCTTGCTTGGCGGCCAGCGGAGCCCTGTCTACCCGCAGGGCAAGGTGTTGGAAATCTTCGAAAGGACATAAGCGAAGCGCCGTCGAAGAATTCCAGTGCCGCAGGCCCCGACTGCTTTTGGAGGGGCTAGACGGGGTGGAGTGGACGCCTACAATCCGGAGGACAGCAACCAGAAAACGTCGTAGACAAACAGGTGTTGACGGGCAGGAGCTCTGCGACGGACCGGCATCACCCAACAGCCGGCCACGGAGCGAAGCGGAGTGGACGCCCGAAAGGGGTGCGAGCCCCCGCGAGCACGCTCCTGTCCTGGCCCGCTCGGATCCGCCCAGGTTAGTACCCGCCAAGGCTTGCCGCACGCACCAGGCGAGCAATGCCGGCCCCGTTGCGGGAACGGCGGTCCGTCGCCGGCAACCACCCACAAGAGCCGGCCCCCTGCGGCGGACCGCCCGCCCACGCAAGGCGAACGGCCCACCCCGCTTACGTGGCGCTTCCGGTCGTGCGAGTGTTGAAACGGCGGAAGTTCGCGGCGATTTCTTGGGCGATATCAGCCATCGGTGTTCCCGGCGTGATGGTCTTCTCTTCATCGGCGGAGAACTCCACCGGTTCGCCGTCGACGTCGTAGTGGTCCGGGCCGTAGTAGAGCTCAGCGGTGGTGAACTTGGATTCCAGGGGGTTCTTCCAGCTGAACGATCCGGGGCCAACCGTGAAGGTGTGGCTGCCTTCGCTCTGAACGAAAAAGGTGGCGGTGCCTCCGCCGGTTTGCTCGACGTGAAGTTCCAAGCCTTCGGCTTTCATCGCGTCCACCAGCTCACGCGCGGGAAACCATGCGATCTCTTCGGCGTCCTGTCCGGTTTCGGGGCTTTCAGTCATGGTTCTGTCTCCTTTACGAATGGGGTGGTGGCCGGGACGGGCGTCCCGGCCACCGGTGGGTCTAGCTGGCGAGTAGTTCGGCCAGTTCTGCGGCGTCGGAAACCAAGGCCGCCGTGCCTTCTTTCAGGAGCCTGTGGCAGCCTGCCGAGTTCGCGCTGTGCACGCTCCCGGGCACTGCCGCCACATGCCGGGCAATGGTTTCCGCGTGGTGCGCGGCGTTCAGCGCACCGGAACGCCACCGGGCTTCGACAACACAGGTAACCCCGGCTAGGGCGGCAATGATGCGGTTCCGCTGCAAAAAGCGGTAACGCGTAGGCGCGCTTCCCGGAGGCTGCTCCGAGACAACCAAACCGTTGGCCCTGATCGCGGCCGCGAGGTCCGCGTTGCCGGACGGGTAAACCCGGTCAAGGCCTCCGGCTGCAACAGCGATCGTCGCCGGTCCGGTGCCGGTAAAGCCAGCAATCGCGCCACGGTGGGCGTGCGCGTCGATGCCGTAGGCCAGGCCGGAGACAATGCAGATTCCACGCTGGGCCAGTCCATGGGCAATCTCACCGGTGACAGCTGCGCCGTAGCTCGTGGAATCGCGGGAACCGGTCAACGCTGCCGCGCGCTGTACCGCGGGGATCCCCTGGGCGATGTTCCCGACGTACCAAAGCCCATACGGGGCATCAGGCAGATCATCGAGGCCGACAGGCCAGTGTTCATCACCCGGGATAAGGAAACCTCCGCCCAGTCGTTCAATGGTGGCAAGATCCCTTTCTGCGTCCACGTCAGGGATCCGCTGCGCCCATCGGCGCAGCCCTTCGCTCAACTCCGCTTCCGTGATGTGGCGGAAGGTGTGGGGCGGTTGCGCCCCGGTTGCTACTCTCAGGGCCGCGTAGGCGCCCAAAGCGTGGACAAGCGCCCGGCCAGTGGAGTCCTGGGAATCGAAAAGACGAGTCAGGGCGGCGCGTGCAATGCGGTCGTTCATTGGTTTTGTGTCCTTTGCAGAGGAATGGTTGGTGAGGGAGCGGTGTGACCCGGCCAGCTACTTTCTTTCCTCCCCCGTTGTTTTTTGGCTGCTGGCGAAGCTTGCGGAGCTGTGGCCGACGGAGGCCCGTCTACCCTTGGGCAAGGTGTGGGAAATTCCCGGAGGAAATAAGCGACGCAGGAGCGCCGCAGGGAACTTCCTGCACCGCAGGCCCCGGAGCCTGCGGAGGGGCTAGACGGGGTGGAGCGGACACATAGAATCCGAAGGACAGCAGCCAAAAAACGTCGTAGACACACAGGACCGGGCACGGCGGAGCTCTGCGACGTCGGGACCGGGCCCAACAGCCGGCCACGGAGCGAAGCGCAGTGGACGCCCAAAAAGGGTGCGAGCCCCGCGAGCACGCCTCCCCCAGGCCACCGGGCATCAGGGTCATTTGGGCATGGAAGGCGAAAGAGCCGGCACGTGGGTGCCGGCTCTTTCTGTTTCTCTGCAAAAGAAATTTGTGGGGGCAGCTCGGTTGCTGCCGTGCTTTACACCTCGTCTAGACGGTGGTCTTCCAGGGGCCGGTCAACGGGTCCGGTGACGGGTCCGGCTGTGAGTAGGCGCAGTTCCAGGACGTCTTCGGCTGGGCTTGCGTCGGTGGCAATGGTGTCTGCCTCGGTCATGCGGATCTCATCGGCCACGGTGGGGTCCTGCCTTCGGGTGTTGGACTGCTTGTCCTTTCACCGTATCGGCTGTTCCTGCGGTTTCACTGGAAAGTCGCTACGCCCGCGGCAGCGTCATCGCGGCCGGCGGAGCGGAGCGGGGGAGGCCGCGCGCACCTGGGCGAGATCCCGATGGGTAAGGCCGGACCCTTGGTGTGGGGTCCGGCCTCCTCCGGTTAGCGGCCTATCTTGCGGGCATAGGCCTTCTTCGGATCACGCACGCAGTCAGCAAGTAGGCCGCGGCTGACCAGATCGGTCATGAGTTCCGCGAACCGGTAACCCTCGACGTCCTCCAACGCGAGCTTGAAGTACCGGCCCGCGAAGCTGGACTTTCCTTTCAGCCATTCCGTCCAGCCGATCACGCTTAGCATCGGGGCGCGTTGTCCTTCGGGGGTGACTTTCATCAGCTCGAAGACAAGTTCCTGGGCCGTGTCCACGCGGTTCCAGTCGGGACGGGCAATGAACACACCGAGCAGCACGGAGGTGAACTGATCCGGGGCGTTGGTGATGATGTCCGCCATCAGGTAATCCCGGGTGATGGGGTGTTGCAACGCTCCTGCCAGTTCCAGCGCGGCCTCGTTGGTGAGTCCTTTGGGGTTTTCAAGGAGTTCAGCCCATTGGGTGCGGCGTGCTTCGGTGTCCTCGGGCCATCCGTCGGGCTTGTGCGCGGCGATTATTTCGCGTGCTGCTTCCTCGCCGGTGAACGGCTCAGGGGCGGTGAAGCCGGTGACGTTGCTTCCCCGGTAGATGAAGGCGGTGTTGCCGGTGCTGTTGGTGATCTCGTCCAGTGAGCGCTCGGTGCAGCAAGCGCTGTCTGTGCACAGGTAGTTGCTCCACACTTCCGAGGTCACCATCCATGCGTCTTTCAGGGGCATCCGCGCTGTCTCCAACTCGGTGCGCAACGCCTGAACGTGCTCGGAGAACGGGCGGGGTCCGGCCGTGGTGTTCTCGTCGGTGTAGATGACCAGCAGGGTCCCGGTTGCCGCTTCGTCGGCTGTCGCGTAGCTGACGACGGTTTGGGCGAACGCCTTGGGTTCGAAGCAGAGCGGGGCATCAAGGCGCAGCGTGGCGCCCAGTGCGTTGCCCCGCATCGTGATCAGGACGAAGGATTCCTTGGGGGTCTCGCCCAGCATGTGGGGGACGTAGGCCAGGATGTCGGCCGGGGTGCTGATGTTGATGCGGTCGTTCATGGTTTTGTGTCCTTTGCAGAGGATTGGTGAGGGAGCGGTGTGACCCGGCCAGCTACTTTCTTTCCTCCCCCGTTGTTTTTTGGCTGCTGGCGAAGCTTGCGGAGCTGTGGCCGACGGAGGCCTGTCTACCCTTGGGCAAGGTGTGGGAAATTCCCGGAGGAAATAAGCGACGCAGGAGCGCCGTAGGGACATTTCCTGCACCGCAGGCCCCGGAGCCTGCGGAGGGGCTAGACGGGGTGGAGCGGACACATAGAATCCGAAGGACAGCAGC
>NZ_JABMCX010000316.1 GCF_013179505.1 Paenarthrobacter sp. CM16
AGCCGTACGTGGCCTTCATGGACGGGCTGGTACTGGGCGGTGGCGTGGGTATCTCCGCCCACGGTTCGGTCCGGATTGTCACCGAACGGACCCGTACCGGGATGCCCGAGACCACCATTGGTTTTGTTCCCGACGTCGGCGGCACGCTGCTGCTGTCCCGCTCGCCGGGGGAGACGGGAACTCACGCAGCCCTGACCGGCGCCCACCTGTCAGGGGCCGACGCCCTGTTCATGGGGCTCGCGGACCACTTTGTGCCGTCCGAAAGCCTGCCCGCGCTGGCGGAAGCGCTGGAAAGCTCGACGCCGGATGCCGCCGTCGAGCGCTTTGCCCAAGCGGCGCCGGACTCGGCCCTGGCGGCACAGCGCGAGTGGATCGACGCTGCATACGTGCATGACGACGCCGAGGAAATTGTGCGGAGCCTGCGCTCTTTGGGCGACCAAGCGATCGCTGCGGCGGACACGATCGAGGCGAAGTCGCCGACGTCCGTGAAGGTCGCTCTGGAATCGTTGCGCCGGGTCCGCGGACTCCCGCTCGAGGAAGCGCTGGATCAGGAATACCGCGTGGGGCTTCGCTGCCTGGCCGGTCCTGATTTCCGTGAGGGCATCCGCGCACAGGTAGTGGATAAGGACAGGAATCCGCAATGGAAGCCGCCCACGCTTGCTGACGTCCACGCGTCCGACGTCGAGGGCTACTTTGCGCCGCTCGGCGAGCGGGAGTTGGGCCTTTCAAAACTGGGCAGTGAGTCGAAGGAGACGGTATGACAGAGAACGCAGCCATGTCAGATAGCCAAGCCCCGGGGACGGGTCGCATCGCGTTCCTCGGACTTGGACACATGGGCGGCCCCATGGCGGCCAATTTGATCAAGGCCGGGCACGACGTCATTGGCTATGATCCCGTTCCGGCAGCCGTTGAAGCGGCGTTGGCCCATGGGATTCCCATGGCCGCCACGGCGCATGAAGCTGCTGCGGAGGCGGCAGTGGTGCTGACCATGCTGCCCAGCGGCAAGCATGTCCTGGATGCCTATCGTGGGGTGGACGGCCCGGGGCTGCTTTCCATTGCGCGGCCAAACACACTCTTCCTGGACTGTTCCACCATCAATGTGGACGAAGCCCGGGAAGCTGCCGCCGTTGCCCTTGAAGCCGGGCACCGCTCAGTGGACGCCCCGGTTTCCGGCGGCGTAGTGGGTGCAGAAGCGGGCACGCTGACGTTCATGGTGGGCGCGCTTCCCGAGGACTTCGAGACCGTGAAGCCCATCCTGGAATTGATGGGCAAACGGATTGTCCATTGCGGTGACCACGGTGCCGGGCAGGCCGCGAAGGTCTGCAACAACATGATCCTGGGCGTTTCCATGATTGCCGTTGCCGAAGCATTTGTGCTCGGTGAAAAGTTGGGCCTCACGCATCAAGCCTTGTTCGACGTCGCTTCCAACGCCTCGGGGCAATGTTGGGCCTTGACCACCAACTGCCCCGTTCCGGGTCCTGTCCCCACCAGCCCGGCCAACCGCGACTACCAGCCCGGTTTTGCCGGAGCTTTGATGGCCAAGGACCTGCGCCTGGCCCTGAACGCGTTGGAAAGCACGGGTGTTGCGGCGGAAATGGGACCGCTGGCATCACGGATTTACGATGCCTTTGCTGCGGGCGAGGGAGCCGGCAGGGACTTCTCCGGAATTATCACGGAGATCCGGGATAAATCCGTGTGAGAGGTTTGAACCGAGTAGTTGAGGGTCTGAAGAGCGTGGCGAGAGGGAGAGCATGACGGAGCATTACCAGAACATTGTGGTGGAGCGTCGGGGCCGGGTTGGATTGGTGTCCCTGAACCGGCCCGAAGCGCTGAACGCGCTGAATACGGCACTGATGAATGAGCTCGTGGACGCTGTCACTTCAATGGACACCGACCCCGACGTAGGCGCAGTGGTGATCACGGGATCCGCCAAAGCGTTCGCTGCGGGTGCCGACATCAAGGAAATGTCCTCCAACAGCTACATGGAGATGTACGCGGCGGACTGGTTCCGCCGGTGGGAGGACCTCACCCGCCTCCGCATTCCTGTTGTTGCTGCTGTTTCCGGCTTTGCCCTGGGCGGTGGCTGTGAGCTGGCCATGATGGCCGATTTCATCATCGCCGGCGACAACGCCAAGTTCGGCCAGCCGGAAATCAACCTGGGGGTGATCCCGGGCATGGGCGGCTCGCAGCGGCTCACCCGCGCCGTCGGCAAGGCCAAGGCCATGGACATGGTCCTGACCGGCAGGTTCATGGACGCAGATGAAGCCGAACGCTCCGGCCTGGTCTCCAGGGTGGTTCCTGCTGCTGAAGTCATTGACGAAGCGGTCAAGGCAGCTGAAGTGATCGCCTCCAAGTCCAAGCCTGCCGCCATGGTGGCCAAGGAAGCGGTCAACGCGGCCTTCGAAATGGGACTGTCACAAGGGGTTCTCTTTGAACGGCGCGTGTTCCACTCGCTCTTCGCCACGGAGGACCAGAAGGAAGGCATGGCCGCGTTCAGCGAGAAGCGCCAACCGGAGTTCAAACACCGGTAATTCGCGCGTCTTTTGGGGCCTGGCGGGGATAGACTCGGTGCACTTACAAACTCGGTGCACTTACAAATGGGGAGAGAACATGTCAACGGAGATCGTTCAGGCTAACCACACTGAAGCGTCCGCCCAGCCGATCAACCGGCAGGCCCTGGTGGCCGCCGCAATGGCAGTCGTTGCCGTCGTGGGGCTGTTCTTCGCGGGCATGGCTGTGATCGCGGTATTCGTGGTGGGGGCAGGGCATATGGCCCTCAACCAGATCGAGCAGCGCGGCGAACGCGGCAGGGGCTTTGCCATCGCCGCTTTGGTGGTGGGCTACGGGATTGGCCTCCTGTCCCTGGGCTCGGCGCTGATCTTCGCGTTTACCGGGTAGTTCCGGCGGTTCCGCTGTTTTAGTCTGCTGCTTCAGTCCTCTGATTAGGACGCAGCTCACGGTCCTTCCTTCGTCATGTTCCACCTGATTGGGCCTCCTACTGAGGGATACACAAGCAGGCGAGACTGAGGGACCCATGACCTGGCAATTTTGCGATAACGATTACTGCCCCGAGAGCTGGCACTGGACTGACCTGACGGCAAGTCCGGAGTCCTGCAGTAGTTCTGATGAACACGGCTCCGGCGAACAGGACAACCGCACAGGGGTTGTCCGCTCCTACTTCGCGGCGTAGGCCTCGTCCGGGACCAGCGCTGCATCGAAGAACGCCCGCTCCAGCCGAACCGCTTCCGCGAAGGTAGCGGCCACGCGTTGCCGCTCCTGCGGTTGTGAAGGTTCGACGGCGTCGAATTCGTCGCGTAGCCATGTGACCCACGCGTTGTACTCAGGGTTGTTGTGGAGACGGATCCATTCGGCATGCCTGGGTTCGGCGGGCCACTGGGTGGGGTCTCCGGCGCGGGCGGCCCACTCTCCGTACAGCCACTCAGCAACAAGCAGGACTGCCAGGACATCGGGGTAAGAGCGGGTGGACAGGGCGCTGCGCATCAGGTTGTCGAACTCCCGGGTGGCACGTCCGAGAGCGGGCGCAGTCCTCTCGGCTTCCGGAACGTCCAGCTCATTGAAGCAATCCTGGAAGTACGTGTTCTCGTCCGAAGCGAAAGCTCCCAAAACCCCGGCGAACACCAGGCGTGCGGGGAGCGAAGGAGCTGAGGCGACGGCCTGGCCCAGCAGGGCGGTGAAGGCATCGCAGAACTGGTAATCCTGCACAAGATAATGGCGCAGCTGCTCATCGGGAAGGGACCCGTCCAACAGCTGGTCCACGAACGGATGGTTGACGGCGGCGTCCCAATCCCCGGCGGACTGGTTCCTGAGTTCTTCGGCAAAGCTCACGGTGTTTCCTCCTGAAGTGTCAGCATCGGAGCCTAGCAGCGTGTTGCGTTGTGGCGTCGGGCGTTACGCTATGGTGCCTCTCCCGGTGCGGGCGTAGGCTCTGGCCATGACGAACGAGCGCGCATCGAAGATGATCGTGGTTGGCTTTGACGGGTCCGAAGAATCACACCGGGCCGTTCAATGGGCGGCAAAGCACGCTATCCTCCGGGACTGTTCCCTTCACGTTGTGCACTGTTCGTTGTGGGTCATGCTGTCCCACAACAGGGGTCCCGTTCCTGGTGTGGCCGATAGCGGCCTGGAACGGGCCGCGCAAAAGGTGCTTGAAGAAGGCGTGGCGCTCGCCAATGAGACCGTCCCCGATCTGGACGTTCGCAGCACCTTGTTTCACGGCATGCCGCGCGATCACTTGGCCCACGTCTCGGCCGGTGCTGCGATGTTGGTGCTCGGAAGTCGGGGTCTTGGCGGGTTCATGGGTTTGCTGGTGGGATCGGTGAGTTTGGAGATGGCAGCAACCGCTGAGTGCCCGGTGGCCGTGATCCGTGCCGACGACCATCCTGACGGTCCCGTCCTGCTGGCGGTGGATGAGACGGGTTCTCCGGCAGCCCTCGAGGAGGCGTGCCTGTTTGCGGCAGCAACAGGTGCCGAACTCATGATCGTTCACGTGCTGCACGAACCGGAAGGGTACCGGCGGTTGCGTGAGCCCGTGGAGGCTTATCCGGACGCTGAAGCGATGCTCGACTCCGTGCTGAGCCGCGCCAGGCACAAAGCCCCTGGGATCACAGTGTCCGGCGAGCTCCTGGTGGACTCGTCATTCTCCCGGGCGGTGGTCAAGGCTTCACAAGCGGCTCGCATCACGGTGGTGGGGACCAAAGGACATGGGCTCATCAAAGGAACCATAGGATCAACGGCCCACGCCGTGCTCCACCATGCCCACAGTCCGGTGCTGGTTTCACGCCGGAGGGCCGAGCCTGCGTAAGCCGGTGGAGGCCTTGGCAGGGACTCCCTCCCGTGACGGGCCGGACCTAGCATGGGAGTCATGGATAATCGGGCTGAAGTACGCGAATTCCTGATCTCCCGGCGTGCGCAGGTGGCCCCGGAGCAGGTGGGCTTACCCGCAGGATCCAACCGCCGGGTTAAAGGGCTGCGTCGCAGCGAAGTTGCCACACTGGCAGGGCTGAGTGTGGAGTACTACACGCGATTGGAAAGGGGTGCCATCAGCGGTGCTTCGCCGCAGGTGCTG
>NZ_JABMCX010000317.1 GCF_013179505.1 Paenarthrobacter sp. CM16
CGTCGATGCCCAATTCGTAACGCTCAGCCATGATCAGCGCGCCTGAACCGGCACAGCCTTGGCAGGTACAGCCACCGGCTCGGGCTGGAGTTCCGCAGGCAGCGGCAGGAATTCCTCGCCGAAACTCTGCAAAGCCTCCGGGCCAAACAGTGAGCCTGCGTTCTCCTGTAGCGCCTCGTAGTCCCAGCCGCCCTCCCGGTACTCGGTGCTCGCCGGCGTCGGGTGCGTCCACACCTGCAGCCGGTCGCCTCCGGCGCCAATCGCCTGGCCGGTAATTCCGGCAGCCGCATCAGAGGCGAGGAAGGCAATCAGTCCTGCGACGTCGTCGGCCGTTCCGAACCCAAGATCATGGCGGAAGAAAGACGGCATCGCCTCACCACGCTCCTCCGCTTCGACGGCCTTCTGGAAATACGGGACCGTCTTGGTCATCGCCGTAGCGGCCACGGGGATCACGGCGTTCACCGTCACTGCGGCTTTCTTCATCTCCAACGCCCAGGTACGGACCATCCCAACGATCCCGGCCTTCGCCGCAGCGTAGTTGCCCTGCCCGAAGTTGCCGCGCTGGCCGGTGGGCGAACCGATGGTGATGATCCGGCCCGCGATGTTGTTTTCCTTGAAGTACGCAAACGCCTCACGGACACACGTGAACGTGCCCTTCAGGTGGACGTTGATGACGAGGTCAAAATCCTCGTCCGTCATCTTCAACAGGCTCTTATCCCGAAGGATCCCGGCGTTCGTCACCAGGATGTCCAGGCGGCCGAAAGCCTCCACAGCGCCGGCCACCAAAGCCTTGGCGGCATCCGTGGACCCTACCGGAACCACCACGGCGGCGGCCCGGCCGCCGTCGGCCTCAATCTGCGCGACTGCAGCAGCAGCGGTTTCGGTGTTCACGTCATTAATCACGACGGCGGCCCCCTGGCGGGCGAGTTCCTTGGCGTAAGCGAGTCCAAGACCCTGTCCACTCCCGGTGACGATTGCAACCTTGCCGTTCAAGCTCATGGCGTGCTCCTTCGCATGCAGTAACCGGCTGAAGCCGGTGGGGCCGATCCCACTGCGGCGTGAGATCCTTGTCATGATCAATGAGAATACGGATCATTGAAAAAGTCAACGATTGTTTTTCATTACTATTGGAGTTGTCATGGGACCGCAGAGTACCGAAGTGGAAATCCCGCGCCTGGCCGCGGCCAAAATCGGCAACGACGTGGGCCTGCTCCTGGCCAAACTGCATGCCACCGGCTCACTCCTGAACAACAAGGCGCTGGCTGACTACGGGTTGCGTGAGCGGTCCTTTTCCGTGCTAACCCTCGCCTGCAGTGGTCTGGAGCCCACCCAGCGTGAACTGGCCGATTTCCTCAGCCTGGACCCCAGCCAGGTGGTCAGCCTCGTGGACGACCTCGAACACCGCGGCCTGGTCAAACGCGCCCAGGGCAAGCAGGACCGGCGAGCCAAGATCATCGTCTCCACCGCCGAGGGCCGGCGGATCCACACCAAAGCGCGGGCCGGGCTCGAGGCCTGCGAGCAGACCCAGTTGGCGGCGCTGACGGATGAAGAAAATGTGCAGCTGCGCGCGCTCCTCAAGAAGGCGCTGTGGGGCTAGGGATCATGCTTCCGGACCCACCCATGGACATTTGCACAGCCGTTTGATGTGCTGGGAGGCATCTGTCCATACCGGTGCGTGGCCAGGTATGTCAGGATCAGGGATCATGGACTTCCCTCTCTTTCACGATCCCCTGCAGGGCGCCGTCACCGTTGACGCACCCGCCCGCGATCCCCAAATCCGCCGCCAAGCCCGAGCCACCCAGCGTTCCACCCGACCCGCAACCCATCGGCGGGAACAGCAAGCGGGAAGCATCAGGCAGCGTGAAGTAGCCAAGGTAGCCGAAGAACTCCGGGCCTTAATGAAAAGGTCAGTGGCCAACGGCTGATTTCCAAGCCAAAAAGGAGACGCTGGCAGCATAGATCCGGCCTGAAGGGGTATAGATAGGGGAAACCCTGCACAAACTATGCCGATCCTGCCTGCCGGAGGTGTGTTGTGAGCTGGAAGACTTCCAAGCGTTGGGCGGAGCCGGAGAACTCCCCCGAGACGGCCATCGTGGATGTACTCATCCCCACCTGCGACCGCCCTGCGGAGGCAGCTGTGACTTTGGCCGGTTTGGCGGCTCAATCCGAACCGACATTCAGGGTGGTGATGAGCGACCAGTCGAACGGCAGCCCTGACTGGGAACATCCCGCGGTTGCCGCCATGATCAGGCTGCTTGAAGCTCAGGGGCGGCAGGTCGAACTGTTCCGCCACCTCCCGCGGCAGGGCCTGGCCGAACACCGGCAATTCCTTTTGGATCAGTCCAATGCCAGGCAGTGCCTCTTTCTTGATGATGATATTTGGCTGGAACCAGGGGCCCTGGAGCGTTTAAGCCATGCCTTGGACATGCTGGGCTGCGGCTTTGTGGGCATGGCACCCCAGGGATTGTCCTACCTTGGGGACAGGAGGCCGGAGGAAACTGCAACCTTTGAACGCTGGCATGGGCCGGTCACGCCCGAACGCATCCGTCCGGGCACCCCTGCTTTTGACCGATGGCCACTCCACAATGCCGCAAACCTGAGCCACCTCAGCGCCGAGGTCCCCTTGCCGCCGGAAGGTTGGGTGCCATACCGTGTGGCGTGGCTTGGCGGGTGCATTCTCTACAACCGGCAGGCCTTGATCGATTCCGGTGGTTTCGCTTTTTGGCCAACCCTTCCCTCCAATCACGCCGGCGAGGATGTGGTGGCACAGTGGCAGGTCATGGAAAGGTTCGGAGGCGCAGGAATCCTGCCTTCCGGGGCCGTCCATCTCGAATCACCAACCACGGTTATTGACCGACACGTCGAGGCCTACGAAGCGGTGCTGGGCGTCAAGCACCACGGCTGATCCCCGCCTTTCACTTCCGGCCGTCAGCTAGTATCCACACCATGGGCATCCGCATCGGCACCTCGGGCTGGAGCTACGATCACTGGGAGAACGTGCTCTATCCCCCCGCCCTGCCTGCATCCAAGCGCCTGGACCACTACACGGCGCGATTCAGCACCGTGGAGCTGAATGCGAGTTTTTACCGTTGGCCCCGGGACACGACGTTCGCCGGCTGGCAGGAACGTCTTCCGGCCGGTTTTGCGATGTCGGTGAAGGCACCCCGCGGACTCACGCATGCGAAGAAGCTCTACAGCCCCGAGGTCTGGGTGGAAAGGATAACCCGCTGCTGGCATGAGCTTGGTGACAAGAGGGCTGTTCTGCTGGTGCAACTCCCGCCTGGTTTCGCACGTGACGATGCAAGGCTCGACTACTTCCTGGCAGCCCTGCCCCCTTGGGTCCGTGTCGCCGTCGAGTTCCGGCACGACACTTGGGACCACCCGGAGGTGTACGCGCTGCTTGAGCGGCACGGGGCCGCCTACTGCATCATGAGTGGCGCCAATCTGCCCTGCATCCTCCGCGCCACGGCACCGTTCGTGTACCTGCGGATGCACGGTCCGGACCATCAGCACCTGTACGCCGGCTCCTACTCCGATGCGGATCTTCGGTGGTGGGCGGACCGCATCCGGGAGTGGGACGGCTCCGGCAAGGACGTGTACGTCTATTTCAACAACGACGGCGGCGGTAACGCCGTGCGGAATGCTGACACTTTACGGTGGCTGCTGGGAGTCAACTGATGTCCCGCCCCCCGGGCAGGGCCTGTTGGCCCCGGGGGGCTAGTGGTCAGCCCAAGCGTCCGCGCACGATTTCACTGACCGTTTTGCCGTCAAAGCGCCCCGCGACCTTTGCTGTAACGGGCTTCATGACCGCTCCAATGGAACGCATGGAAAGCTCTTGCCCATCGGCCTTCAGCGCAGCGACGGCTTCATCCACAATGGCTTCCACTTCTTCGCGCGTCAGCGCCTTCGGGAGGTAAGCCTCGATGATCTCCGCTTCGGCCACCTCAGCCGCTGCCCGGTCGGACTCCCCGGCTTCGGTATAGATACGGGCCGTGTCGCGACGCTTGGCAGCCTCCTTCTGCAGCAGCGAGGTGACCTGTGCGTCGTCGAGCTCTACCGGCGTTTTACCTGATTTTTCACGGGTCGTGATCTCGCCCAGCACGTTGCGTACCGTGGTCAGGGCAACTTTGTTGCCCGCTTTCATGTGGTCAACTACGTCGGCTTTCAGGCGTTCTTTGAGCGTCACGATGTTTCTCCTTGTGTGGGGTTCCTCCTGCTATCTTCCCAGCTCGGCCGCGCGTCCGGGATTGGACACCGGAGCGGGGCCTCCAAGACACACCTTTACTCCCCGGCGCCCCTCGGGCGGAGTGCTTGGACGGCCTTGTCTGCCGCCGCCAAAATCATGCTTGCGAACTGGATAATAAGCATGCTTAGCTTATCGTGTCGCTGGAAAATGGGGCTTCCCGGGAAGCCAGCTGACCCGCCCATCGCACCAAAGAGCCGTGGCCCTTAGGAGGGACTCCCATGCCACTTTCAGAGAGGGAGCGCAAAGCCCTGGAACAGCTTGAGCGCGAGCTCTTCATCCAAGACCCCGAGCTGGCCCGGCAATTGGAATCAGGTGTCCCCGTTCGCGGTCCGGTTCAACCCCGCATCCGGGATGTCATGGCCGCCGCCGTCGGAGTCATGGTGATCCTGCTGGCCATTCCGTTTAACATATTTCCGCTGGCCCTGGCCGGCGTTCTCTTGACAGTCCACGCACTGTTGGCCCATCGCAGCTACAAAAACGAAGCTTCGTCAAGACTCCGGTGAAACCGCCGGGCCTGGTGGATCCTGTTCCGGCGGCTCCTTCTCAACTGGTCCGCTGACCACAACCTGCGCGGGACTGTGGAGGAGGTACCCATTGAGCCAGGAGAACAAGGCGCGGATCTTCTGTTGCAGTCCGGACAACAAGGCCAAGTGCACCAAGAGCCAGGACAGAAAGGCAAGGATGCCTTGCAACTGAAGGCGCTTGCGGCCCAACTCTGCCACTGCGGCGCCGCGGCCAACCATCGCCA
>NZ_JABMCX010000318.1 GCF_013179505.1 Paenarthrobacter sp. CM16
TAGCTATGACGGAGGTGGGACATCCGATATTGTATGTTGCGAGTCACTCATTCTTGGGTGGGCACTAAGCTCGCCTCAATATTAACACCGCACATGCTTCCGAAACCGGCCACTTCCGGGTCTCAGGCAGGTGCATCGGCAAGGAGAAAGCCATGACAACTTCCGGTGTGGTTCCGCAGGCGCGGTTCAGTGCACAGGCCCGGCTGCGTGCCTTGCAATCGGACATTATGGAATTGATTCTTGAGCGCGAGCTCGAGGCGGGCGATCCACTGCCGACAGAGAGCGAACTTTCCGGCGCTCTGGGCGTAGGGCGCAATACGCTGCGCGAGTCCCTCAAGGTCCTCCAGGCCTTGGGCGTCATCGAAATACGCCACGGCTTCGGCATGTTCGTGGCACCCAGCAACTTTGACGCCTTGGCCGACGGCCTGACCTTCCGGGGCCGGCTCTCGCTGCGGCACCAGGGCCTGGAAGCCTTGCAGTTGGTGGATGTGCGCCAGGCCTTGGAGTCTGGCCTGATCGGCTCGTCCATTGACGTTATGACCAGGGAGCAGCTGGCCTCCATTGAAGAAGCCGTGAAGCAGATGGAGGAGCTCGCCGCTGCCGGCGAAAACTTCGTTGCTGCCGATGCCGAGTTCCATCGTCGGCTCTTCGAACCCCTTAACAATGAGCTCCTGATCAACCTCATGGGCGTCTTCTGGAAGGTCTACCGGAAGATCCACGTGGAAATCGGCCCGGGCAACGAGGACTTGGTAAAGACTGCCGCGATGCACCGTGGCATCTACGCAGCTGTAGCTGCAGGGGACAAAGCCCTGGCCTCCGAGTTGCTCAACCGTCACTTCGACGGAATCCGCCGACGTATCAGCGAGGCCGTGGGAGAGTAAAAGCTCCGCGCTCAATGCAAGGGCCGTCGTCGTACTTCTTTGAACAGTACGACGGCGGCCCTTCCCGTTCTGCGCGCGGGTCACCTGCCGCTGGGTTCGCCAGGTTGGGTTCGCCAGGTTGGGGTTCGCCGGGCATAAAAAAAGACCCGCACCGGCGAACCGGTGCGGGTCTTTATCTGTGCGCCCAAAGGGATTCGAACCCCTGACCTTCTGTTCCGTAGACAGACGCTCTATCCAGCTGAGCTATGGGCGCATTTCGTGTGATTCTCGGCGGTCTGTTTCTCTGACCCCCTCGAACCTCAATAAACTTTACAGAAGTTCATGAGAAGTTCCAAATCGAAAAGCTGTAATCTGCGCAACTAGACCGGTCTACGTGACCTTAGTCACTTAAATCCGGCACATTGCCATGTCAGCCCTTGATTTCTAGCGGTTTTTACTTTTCCCACCTCCGGATGTCCGATGTCTGACAACGGATTGGTCTGGTCCGCGGCCCCTATCGTTTAGGACACACCACTGAACCCGAGGAAGGGAACCGCAATGGGCGATCTGGCGCGACTGCCGCTGCTTGAGAAGGCACCTACTACGCATGCACGCCTGCTGGCCTGGGTCGAGGAAGTTGCCGAGCTGACTCAGCCGGACCGCATCCACTGGGTTGATGGCAGCGAAGCAGAAAACAAGAAGCTGACGGACGAGCTGGTCGAGGCCGGCACGCTCAAGCGGCTGAACCCGGAGACGTTCCCGAACTCTTTCGCGGCATTCTCGGACCCCGCTGACGTTGCCCGTGTGGAGGAGCAGACCTTCATCTGCTCCGAGAACGAGCGCGACGCAGGCTTCACCAACAACTGGATGGCCCCGGCCGAGATGAAGCAGAAGCTGCGCGGCCTGTTCGCCGGCTCCATGCGTGGCCGCACCATGTACGTCATTCCGTTCGTCATGGGCCACCTTGATGCAGAAGATCCCAAATTTGGCGTCGAGATCACCGACTCCGCCTACGTTGTTGCCTCCATGCGCATCATGGCCCGCATTGGAACCGACGTCCTGGACCGCATCACCCAGACCGACGCTTTCTTTGTCCCCGCCCTCCACTCGCTGGGCGCACCCCTGGAAGCCGGCCAGGCTGACGTCGCGTGGCCCTGCAACACGGACAAATGGATTGTGCACTTCCCCGAAGAGCGGTCCATCTGGTCCTTCGGCTCCGGCTACGGCGGAAACGCCCTCCTGGGCAAGAAGTGCTACGCACTGCGCATCGCTTCGGTCATGGCCCGCGATGAAGGCTGGCTGGCCGAGCACATGCTAATCCTCAAGCTGACCTCCCCGGAGCAGAAAACTTACTACATCTCTGCTGCGTTCCCGTCTGCTTGCGGCAAGACCAACCTCGCGTTGCTCGACCCCACCATCAAGGGCTGGAAAGTTGAGACCCTTGGCGATGACATCACCTGGATGCGCTTCGGCAAGGAAGGCGAACTGCGCGCCGTCAACCCCGAGGCAGGCCTCTTCGGCGTCGCTCCCGGCACCGGCTGGGGCACCAACCCCAACGCCATGCGTGCCATCGCCAAGGGCAACAGCATCTTCACCAACGTGGCTCTGACCGATGACGGCGGCGTCTGGTGGGAAGGAATGACGGAGGAAACTCCGGCACACCTGACCGACTGGCGTGGTGAGTCCTGGACTCCGGACTCCGACGCCCCGGCAGCGCACCCGAACTCGCGCTTCTGCACGCCGATCGACCAGATCGACATGCTGGCTGAGGAATACTTCAGCCCGGAAGGCGTGGAACTGTCCGCGATCCTGTTTGGCGGCCGTCGCAAGACCACCATCCCGCTGGTCACCGAAGCGCGCGACTGGTCAAACGGTATCTTCATGGGATCCACGCTGTCTTCCGAGACCACGGCTGCCGCCGCCGGTGCCGTTGGCGTGGTCCGCCGCGACCCGATGGCCATGCTGCCGTTCATTGGCTACGACGCAGGGGACTACCTGAACCACTGGGTGAACCTGTCCGCCAAGGCCAACCCCGAGCGCCTGCCCAAGATCTTCCTGGTCAACTGGTTCCGTCGCACGGCTGAAGGCGGCTTCGCGTGGCCCGGCTTCGGCGACAACGCCCGTGTGCTCAAGTGGGCCATCGAGCGCCTTGAAGGCAAGGCCGACGCCGTGGAGACTCCGATCGGTTTCGTTCCGACCGGCGAATCCATCGACCTTGAGGGCCTGGACATGACCCCCGCTGAGGTTGAGTCGGCCGTTCGTGTGGACCCCGAGGAATGGGCAACCGAGCTGGCCTCCATCGAGGAATGGTTCGCCAACTTCGGCGAGTCCCTCCCGGCGGCGCTGCAGTCCGAGCTGGACGGTCTCAAGACCCGTCTGGGCTAGACCTCTTAGGAACAACGGCGTTCTTAAGTGAACGACGACGGCCCGTCACCTTTCGATTGAGAGGTGGCGGGCCGCCGTCGTTCTTGGGACCGTGTCCTTCCGAGGCGTTAGTTGGCGAGCCAAACGTCGGGGCCGAAGACCTCGTAGTGGATCCGGGTGGCCGGAATTCCGGCCTCGATGGCTTCGTCGCGGATCTTCTTCATGAAGGGAAGCGGTCCGCAGAGATACAACGAGGCATCGGCTGGGACGTCAACTTCCCGCAGTGACATGAAACCCTGAATGGCTTCGGCGTGCGGTGTTTCCAGCCAGAGCTTCACATCGGCGTCGATCTTGGCAGCGTCCGCCGTCATCTGCCCGCTCAGTGCCCAGCTGTCCATGGACTTTTCCGCGTGAAGGACAAGGACCTCCCGGTCGGTGCCCGTCTGCGCCAGAGAGCGCAGGATGGACGCAGTGGGCGTGCAACCGATACCCGCCGAGGCCAGGATGACCGGACCGGCTCCCTCTTTGAGGGTGATTTCGCCGTACGGATTTGAGATCTCCAGGATGTCACCACGTTCAACCTCGCTGTGCAGGGCGGTGGACACTTCGCCCCCGTCGTTGAGCTTGGTGGTGAAGGTTCGGCCGTTGCCGGTGTCGCCGGACAACGAGTACTGGCGTACTTGGCGCAGGCCATCGCTGAGGCGGACCTTGACGCTGACGTACTGACCCGGAATTGCAGGGGTGACAGGGGTATCGTCCGCAGGTTCCAGACTGAAGGTCATGGCGTCGGTGCCTGCCGGCTCCTTGGCCGTAACGCGCCAAGGCATCCACATTTTGCTGTTGGCCTGGGAGGCGTAGAGGTCCTTTTCCAGCTTGATCAGCGCGTCAGCCATGAGCCAGTAGACCTCAGTCCAGGCCTCAGCGATCTCGGGCGTGATGACCTCGGCGAGGTCTGCGGCGATCGCGGCGAACAAGTGCTCGTAGACCACGCAGTACTGCTCTTCTGTGATTCCAAGGGAGGCATGCTTGTGCGCAATCCTGGACAGGACCTGCTCCGGAAGGGTACCTGGGTTGTTGACCAGGTGAGTGGCGAAAGCGGCAATGCTGCCGGCTAGTGCCCGCTGCTGATCACCCGAACGCTGATTGGAACGGCTGAAGAGGCCATCAAGCAGCTCGGGGTGTGCCGAGAAAAGCCGTTGGTAGAAGTCGACCGTTATCGCCCCGATCCGTGAACCCACCAAGGGAAGGGTTGCTTCGATGATGGGGCGGGACTTTTCCGAGAGCATGGTTCTCCTGGGTGTTAGGGGTCGGACTGGCCGGCCGTAATATACAAGCATTTGAAATGCTTATATTGATACCTCAATTTCTACACCTCGTAGAAGTGTTGTGCAAACTGGGAGGAAGGTGCCGGAGGGCGGTGTGTGCGGGTTACGGTTGGCCGGCCGGCACCCTGAATTCCGGACGCAGCCCGATGGACTGGAAAACCGGATTCATTTGGCGGGCATGGGGGAGCGAAGCGATGACCACGGTGTCCAACTCGCGGTAAAAGGCTTCCCTGGCGCGGTTCATTGCATGGCGCAGCCCGCATTCGGTGATGAGCGGGCAATTTTTGGTGGGGGACTGGCACTCAGCCGGGTCTTGTCGGCTGTCCAAATGCCGCAGGACCTCGCCAACTGTCGCCTTCCGCCCCGATTCATTGAGCCTTGAACCGCCCAACCGACCCCGTTCAAC
>NZ_JABMCX010000319.1 GCF_013179505.1 Paenarthrobacter sp. CM16
ACCTGCTGGAAGGAGGACAACGCAGCCGATGCCGCATGGGGGTTGGTGGCCTTTGAATCGTTGATCCAAAGTATGTCATTCTGCTTGGCCACCACCTGGATGCGGTGGGCGCCAGGAAGGTAGTTGATCAGGCCCTGCTTTACAGCTGCCGGTTCAATTCCGTAAGCGCGTACCAGGGCAGCGGCAGCAAGGGCATTGGCCACCATGTGCCGCGGGGCAACGGGTCCGAGATCGGACATCGATGCCAACTCCGCAGCGGAGTCTTTGCGCTCGGCAATGAAAGCACGGTCAACCAACAGCCCGTCCACGACACCGAGCATGCTGATGGCCGGCGTGTTGGTGGTGAAGCCAATGGCACGGCATCCTTCCACCACATCTGCGTTCTCCACCATGCGCTCGGTTTCGATCTGCTCCGCGTTGTAGACGGCGGCCTTTTGGGTGTTTTCATACACCTTGGCTTTATCCGCCAAGTAAGAGCCGTACGATCCGTGCCAGTCCACGTGGTCTTCGGCAACGTTGAGGCACACGCTGGCCACCGGTGACAAGGAGTGGCTCCAGTGGAGCTGGAAGCTGGAAAGCTCAACAGCGAAGGCGTCATAGTCCACAGGATCACGCAGCGCGTCCAGGATGGGAGTTCCCACGTTGCCCACGGCGATGGCCTTGAGTCCAGCCGCCTGCAGCATGGATTCGGTCATGCCCACGGTAGTGGTCTTGCCGTTGGTGCCGGTAATGGTGAGCCAATCCGCCGTCTTGCGTCCCTCGCGGACGCGGAGGCGCCAGGCCAGTTCAACATCTCCCCAGACCGGGATGTGCTTGCGCTTGGCAGCAGCCAGCAGGGCTTGGTCGGGTCGCCAGCCTGGCGATGTAACCACCAGTTCGGGCATGGCGCCGTCGATCAGGGGAAGGGCACTGACCGCATCCTCACCCAACAACACCTCCACCGCACCCACGATTTTCAGGGTATCTGCCTGGGCCTGGGCCTTGGCGGTGGTGGCGGCATCGACCACCACTACCTTGGCTCCAAGCTCGATCAGGGTGTCCGCTGCCGAGAAGCCGGATACACCGATTCCCGTCACCACCACCCGCAGGCCGTTCCAATCAGCATCCCAGCTGGTGAGTCCATTGAGCCTGTCCGTGGCGGACGGGGTCATCTCCGGGCTTCCGTTCACAGCAGTACCACCCATTCAGCGTAGAAAATCCCAAGGCCCGCGGCCACAAAGAGTCCAGCGAGGATCCAGAAGCGCACCACCACGGTGACTTCCGCCCAGCCTTTGAGTTCAAAGTGGTGTTGGAGCGGTGCCATCTTGAAGACGCGCTTGCCGCCGCTGAGCTTGAAGAAGCCCACTTGGATGATCACCGACAGGGTGATCAGGACGAACAGGCCACCGATGAAGGCCAGCAGCAGTTCAGTGCGGGACAGGATGGCAAAGGCCGCAACAGCACCGCCGATCGCCAGCGAGCCGGTATCGCCCATGAAGATCTTGGCAGGCGAAGTGTTCCACCACAGGAAGCCCACCAGGGCGGCACTGAGGATGGCTGCCAGCAGCGCAAGGTCCATGGGGTCGCGGACCTGATAGCAACCGCTGCCCGCTTCACGCGGTGATCCACAGGCCTGGTTGTTCTGCCAGATCCCCATGATGGTGTAGGCGCCGAAGACCATGATGGAGGCGCCGGCCGCCAGCCCGTCCAGGCCGTCGGTCAGGTTCACTCCGTTGGTGGCCGCGGTGATGATCAGGTTGGACCAGACGATGAAGAGGATCGCGCCGAGCACGGTTCCGCCGAAGGCGAGGTCCAACCAGGGGATGTCCCGCACCAGCGAGATTTGGGTGGATGCCGGGCGCAACCCGTCCTCATTGGGGAACTGCAGGACCAGGACCGCGAAAATGATTCCAACGGCAGCTTGGAGGATCAGCTTGGCGCGGGCGTTCAGTCCCAGGCTTCGCTTGTTGGAAATCTTGATGTAGTCATCCAGGAAGCCCACAAAGCCCATCCCCACCATCAGGAAGAGCAGCAGGAGCCCGGACGCGGAAGGACCGGGTGAGCGCGGGTTCATCATCCACATGATCAGGTGGGTCACGAAGTAACTGATGAGAACAGCGGCAACCACTACCGTTCCGCCCATGGTGGGCGTTCCACGCTTGGTGTGGTGGGAAGTTGGCCCGTCGTCACGGATGAATTGCCCGTAGCTCTTGGCTACGAGGAATTTGATGAACAGGGGTGTCCCTATCAGGGCTACCAGAAGGGCGACGCCGGCGCCGATCAAAAGTGCAATCACAGCAGCTCGTTCCCTTCGCTTGCAGCCGTGCCGGCTGCGTTGTCTCCGGTGGGCTCGGCCCGTGGAGGTAATGCTATCCGATCACCCAAATGCCGCAGCCCCACGCCGTTGGAGGATTTGAACAGCACCAGGTCACCGGGTTCGAGCTCGTTCTGAAGAAGCTCATAGGCTTCTTCCACCGTCTCGGTGAACGAACATTCGTCTCCCCAGGATCCTTCCTGGATGGCAGAGATGTAGAGGGCGCGTGCTTCGCGGCCCACCACCACCAGCCGCGAGATGTTCAAGCGGACCACCTGGGTGCCTACGGCGGTGTGCTCGCGGATGGAGTCCTCCCCCAGCTCGAGCATGGCTCCCAGAACCGCCCAGGTCCTCCTGCCCTGCCCAAGGTCTGCAAGGGTGCGCAACGCCGCCCTCATGGATTCGGGGTTGGCATTGTAGGCGTCGTTGATGATGGTCACGCCGTCCGCGCGTTCCGTGCGCTCCATGCGCCAGCGGCTGGCCGCCGACTGCGTGCTCAAGGAGGCGGCAATTGCTGATGCCGGAATGCCCGCGGCGAACGCGGCTGCCGCAGCGGCCAACAAATTGGTGACGTGGTGGGCGCCGATCAGGCGGCTTCGCACCGGAACGGCAGGTCCGCCGTCGGGCAGTACCAGATCGAATTCCGGGAATCCCTGGCCGTTGACCACCACATTGCGGGCTTCGACTTCCTCAGTGGTAGCCGGGGAAGAGGTGAACCCCAGGACTTTGGCTTTGGTCCGGCTGCGCATCGCAGCAACACGGCCGTCGTCCAGGTTGATGACAGCTGTGCCGTGCTCGCTGAGGGCCTCAACGAGTTCGCCCTTGGTTTTGGCGATATTTTCCACGCCACCGAATTCACCTGCATGAGCTGTGCCAACCACCAGGACAACGCCGATATCCGGCTTGACCATCTCCGCAAGGTACTTGATGTGGCCGAGCCCGGTGGCGCCCATTTCGATGACGAGGTAGCGGGTATCTGCATCGGCGGCGAATACCGTCAGCGGGACGCCCACCTCACCGTTGTAGGAGCCCTGCGGGGCCACGGTCTTGCCGGCTGCGGAAAGAACTCCGGCGAGGAGGTCCTTGGTGGTGGTTTTACCCGCCGAGCCAGTGATGCCGATGACACTAAAGTCCTCGCCGCGCTGCGCACGTTCAGCCCTGATGCGTCGGACGCTCTCCGCTGCCAAGGCGCCCATGGCAAGAACGGCGTCATCAACCACGACGGCGGGATACGGGCTTCCGGCGGCATCGGTGACTTCACGTTCGGCGAGAACCAGGACGGCGCCACGATCGAAAGCGGCCCCGACGAAGTCGTGGCCGTCGGCGTGCTCGCCGGGCTTGGCAACGTACAAGGAACCGGGCGTCGCTTCCCGTGAATCAGTGACGACGGAGGTGGGCACGACGTCCGTAGCTCCGGTCAGTCGGCCATGGGTGATGTCGGCGATCTCCGCCGCAGTAAGTGCAATCATCTCGGTTTAGGACTCTATCCGCTGGTCCGTTGAAACGCTGAATCCCTTGGATGTCAAGGCGGCGCGCAATTCCACCCTGTCGTCCAGGGCCAGGTTGACGCCTTTGACCTCTTGCCACACTTCGTGGCCACGTCCGGCTATCAGGATGGTGTCGGCGGCTGAGGCCAGATCCACGGCCAGGCGGATTGCTGCATCCCTCGGGTAGGACTCAATGATCTCGCTGGACAGTCCCTCCTGCTCGCGCGCCGCGTGGGCGCCCTGGAGCACCTCGGCCCGGATGGAGGCGGCGTCTTCGTCGTGGGGATCGTCATCGCTGACAATCACCACGTCGGCCAGGCGCGCGGCAATGGCACCCATCGTGGGCCGTTTGCCTTGATCCCGTTGGCCGGTAGCACCGAAGACCACGATGACGCGGGATCCTTCCTGCGGGGACCGCACGGCCTCCAAGGCGCGTGCCAGGGCATCGGGATTGTGGGCAAAATCAACAACGGCCGCCGGTTCCGTGGAGACCAACTGCATCCGGCCGGGAACAGCAACGGTAAAGGGATCATGGGTATCCAAGGCTGCTTGGAGGGTCTCTTCATCAACACCGGAGGCCAGGACCATAACCGTGGCAAGGGCTGCATTGGCAACATTGAAGTCGCCCGGCAGGCCCGTATGGACGCGCAGTGAACGGCCGTCAACGTGCCGCAGCTCAAACTCCGAGCCCAGCCCGCGGGCGGAAATTCCGGCCACTTGCCAGTCGGCACCGGTCCCACCGGCTGAGAGGGTGGTGACAGGGATGTCAGCTGCCTCCGCAAGCTTGCGCCCCCACTGGTCGTCCACGGTGACAACAGCGTGCCGGGCCCTTCCGGCCGTGAAAAGATCCGCTTTGGTTCGGAAGTACTCCTCCATGCTCCCGTGCAGGTCCAGGTGGTCCTGGGTGAGGTTGGTGAAGCCCGCGACGTCGAACATCACACCGTCCACGCGGCGGTAGGAAATTGCATGGGATGACACTTCCATGGAGGCAGCTTCCAGGCCACGTTCACGCATCAACGCCAACAGGGCATGGACGTCTGTGGACTCCGGGGTGGTCAGCAGGCTTGGAATGGGTTCCCCGCCCGCCACGATCTCGATGGTGCCAATGAGTCCGGGCTTCTTTCCCAAAGCCCGCAAGAGGGAGTTGATGAAGTAGGTGGTGG
>NZ_JABMCX010000032.1 GCF_013179505.1 Paenarthrobacter sp. CM16
TGCTCAACGGCACCCCCCACCAGCAGTGGGCGAATCCCGTGGGCAACATTTTGGTGGTGGCCGGAGCGTTCAGCGTCTGGGCAGGAGCAAAAACCCTGCGGGACCGGAAAGCCGCGCCCTGGCAGCTGGTAGTGGGGCCGGCCGTCACCGCAGTGGCGTCCGTCCTGGACAACCCGGGGACCAACGTGTGGTCCGGGGGCTTCGTCTATCTGGCGATGATGACCGCGGGCATAGCGCTGGCCGCCTATGACTTGTGGTTCATCAAGTCTTCGCACTCCCAGGTCCATAAAGCGCTGTCCCTTGCCGCGGGCTTACTGGCTGCCTATTACTTGGGCCGCTGGCTGGTCTACACACTTGAAGGCCCGTTCAGCCACACCTTCACCACCTACTTCGGACCGGCGCCTTCAGCCCTGATCTCCATGGTGCTCCTGGTCACCGTGTCCTTCAGCATGACTGCCCTGACCAGCGATCAACTCATCAAGGGACTCAAGGAACGGGCCGACCGCGACCACCTGACCGGCCTGCTCAACCGTGGAACCTTCCTGGACCTGGCCACCACGGAGCTCAACCGCTTGCAGTCCACAGGGTCCGGCGCGGCCATAGTCCTTGCCGACCTTGACCATTTCAAGGCGGTCAATGACGAATTCGGCCACGGAGCCGGGGATGTGGCCCTGCAGGCCTTCGCCGAATCCTGCGGCGCCTCTGTCAGGTCCACCGATCTGATCGGACGCTATGGCGGCGAGGAATTCATCCTGTTCCTGCCCGGGGCCACCCAGGACCGGGCCGAGGACATCGCAGCCGAAATCAGCCGCCGGATGGCAGCCGCCCCCGCACCCGAGGGCGTCGCATTCCCCACCATCAGCTACGGAGTCACCTCCAGCATTCCAGAAGGGGCTGACTTGAAATTCATGATTGAGGTGGCCGACGCGGCCCTGTACAGCGCCAAGGCGCAAGGAAGAAACCGGATTGTAGGAGCGGACCGCCTTGAGGCGGCCACGATTGCGGATGAGGCACGATCATGACCATCAACGAACTCACCACCAGGATCCAGATCCAGCACACCCAGGAACTGTCCGCCTTCCGGCAAAGCATCACCAGCCCGCCCTATATGGCCGGGACGCCCACATCACTGAACGCTGACCGCCGATCGGTCCGAATGGGCCCCGTTCAATCGGTGGAAGATACCAACGCCAACCTGACCATTGTGGCCGACGTCGAAGGACTCGCCTGGTTCACTGCGGACAAAGGCCTGCTGGGCAGCTGCATCACGGTCTCGATCGCCGGCCACCGCAGGAACACCGGCACCCGGGTCCACCTTCCGCTGGCCGAATGCGACGCTTGGATCGAGGCCATCCTCGGCGGATCCTGGATCACGCACGTCTACCGCGCCGGCCAGAAAGTGGAGCCTGACGGCAGGCTGGACGTGGCCTCCTACCGGCTCTTCCTGGACGAGCGCCGCCACCCCGTCGCCAAACCCCAGGCCGTCGCCGACACATCGCTGCGACGCCTGGAAGAATCGTGACCAGCACCAAGCCCCGACGACTGGTTGCTACAGACGATTCCCGGATTGAACAACTGGAGCAGCGTGTCCGCACCCTGATGGAGGAACTCCACCAGGTCCGGAATGAGCAACGCCGTGAAGCACTGACCGATGCGCTCACCGGACTCGGCAACCGGGCGGCCTTGATGGATGCCTTCGTTGCTGCCCGGAATGCCGCAGCCGGGGGCGCTGCCCAGCCTGCGGTTCTCCTGATCAACCTTGATGGCTTCAAAGCGCTGAAGAACTCCGCCGGCCACGCCGCGGCGGACCAGGTCCTGGTGGCCGTGGCCATGCGGATCCAGTCTGCCGTGCGGGAGGGCGACGTCGTGACCCGTCTGGGTGCCGACGAATTCGCCGTGCTGCTGCCCGCCACGCCCCCAACCCGGGCCTCCGCCGTCGGGAACCGCGTCCTGGCCGCGCTGGAACCGAACATCGACGTCGGGAACAACAGCGTCCGCTGCGGTGCCAGCATGGGCTTACGGGCAGCCGAGACCCACCACACCCTGGAGGACCTGCTTCAAGAAGCCGATTTCGCGGTGGAGGAATCCAAGAGCGAGGGCCGGAACAAGCTCAAGGCGTTCGATCCCGCCACGGCGCACGCCCGGCAACTTCAGCGGCAGATTGTGGGCGAACTCCGCGAGGCCATCAGCTCGGACCAACTGGTCCTGAACTACCAGCCGATTGTGGAACTGGCCACGGGAAGGATCGAAGGTTGTGAGGCCTTGGTCCGCTGGAACCACCCCGTGCATGGCCTGATCATGCCGGACCAGTTCATTCCCGTGGCCGAGGCCACCGGACTCATAGCGGAGCTGGGACGGTGGGTCCTGCGCACCGCCGTTGGACAGTTGCGGCACTGGCGGGAGGATCCGGCCACCGCACAGCATCAGTTCTCCATGCGCATCAATGTCTCCGCCGCGGACCTGCAAAGCCTGGAGTTCGTGGACGACGTCAGCGAAGCCCTGGCCGAGGAAAGCCTGCCGCCCGAAGCGTTGGTCCTGGAGCTGACGGAGAGCGCCATCATCCACAACAATGAGTTGGACCGCTACACCCTGGCGAGCCTGCACAGGCTGGGTGTGGGGCTGGAAATCGACGACTTCGGTGCCGGCTACTCCTCCATGGGCTACTTGCGGAAACTGCCCGTGGACCGGGTGAAAGTGGACCGGCAGTTCGTGAAGGACCTTGGGAAGGACCCTTCCCAACTCAAGTTCCTGGCCGCCATCCAGGACGTCATCCGGTCCTGCGGGCTCGAAGGGGTGTGGGAGGGCATTGAAACCGCCGAGGAGGCAGAAGCCCTCCGCAGCATTGGCTGCACCAGCGGCCAAGGGTACTACTTTGGCAGGCCGTTGCCCGGGCCCGAGTTCACCGAGCAGCTGGTTCGGCAGCGGACCTGGCCTGGGTAAACCGCCGCGGACACGCGCAAGGCCCCGGCACTCTCCGAGCACCGGGGCCTTGCGATGTTATCTGTCCTTAGCCGAAGTGCTTCGGCAGGGTTCCTTCGTGTGCTTCGCGGAGGGCGTCCAGGGAGAGCTCCTCTACGCCGTTGATCTCCAGCTTTCCACCGGCAGCGTCAACAACGCCGATCCGGAGGTGGGCGAAGCCGCGGGCCGTGCACATGTCCTTGAAACGGACTTCCTCGGAGCGGGGCACGGACACGACGGCCCGGGCCTGGGTCTCGGAGAAGAGTGCCGTGAAGAGGTCCACACCGTCGCGCTCCATGAGTTCCTCAAGGGCGATCCGGGCACCGACGCCGTAGCGCAGCGAGGACTCCACCAAGGCGGCCGCGAGGCCGCCTTCGGAGAGGTCGTGTGCTGCGTCAACCATGCCGTCGCGTGAAGCGTTGATCAGGATCTCGCCCAACGCGCGCTCAGCCGCGAGGTCCACCTTGGGCGGCAAACCACCGAGGTGTCCGCGCAGGTTGGACCATTCCGAACCGTCCAGTTCTGCTGCGGTGGTACCCAGCAGGTAGATGGCCTGGCCATCCTCGCGCCAACCCGACGGCGTACGGCGGGCGACGTCGTCGAGCTTGCCCAGGACTGCCACCACAGGGGAGGGGTGGATCGGCGTGGTGCCGGTCTGGTTGTACAAGGAGACGTTGCCGCCGGTCACCGGGATGCCGAGTTCCATGCAGGCGTCAGACAGGCCACGGATGGCTTCGGCAAGCTGCCACATGACATCCGGGTCCTCGGGGGAGCCGAAGTTCAGGCAGTCGCTGACGGCCATCGGAACGGCGCCGGAGGTAGCGACGTTACGGTAGGCCTCAGCCAAAGCCAGTTGCGCGCCCTGGTAGGGCTCAAGGTAGGTGTAGCGGCCGTTGGCGTCGGTAGCCAAGGCAACGCCCAGGCCGGTTTCCTCGTCAACGCGGACTACGCCGGAGTCATCCGGGAACGCCATGGCGGTGTTGCCGCCAACGTAGCGGTCGTACTGGTTGGTGATCCAGGCCTTGGAGCACATGTTCGGCGACGCCACCAGCTCAGTGACGGCTGCTGCAAGCTCGGAGGGAGCCGACGGACGGCCGGCGTCTTCCACGGAACCGGTGAAGGTGTTGGCCTGCACCGAGTCCTGCCACTCCGGGCGGGCGAACGGACGGTCGTAGACCGGGCCGTCGTGCGCAACGGTGCGGGGATCGACGTCGACGATTACCTCGCCTTCCCAGGTGATGATGAGGCGGCCGGTGTCGGTCACTTCACCCAACCAGGAGTACTCCACGGCCCACTTGTCCATCACAGCTTCAAACGCTTCGATGTTCTCCGGGGTGACCACGGCCATCATGCGTTCCTGCGACTCGGACATGAGGATCTCGCCCGGAGTCAGCGTGGGGTCGCGCAGCAGGACGGAGGTGAGCTCCACCTCCATGCCGCCGTCGCCGTTGGAGGCGAGCTCGGACGTGGCGCAGGAGATGCCTGCCGCGCCCAGGTCCTGGATGCCTTCAACCAAGGAGCCCTTGAAGAGCTCCAGGCAGCACTCAATGAGGACCTTCTCAGCGAAGGGGTCGCCCACCTGGACGGCCGGACGCTTGGAGGGCTTGGTGTCATCGAAGGACTCCGAGGCCAGCACCGAAGCGCCGCCAATGCCGTCGCCGCCGGTGCGTGCACCGAAGAGGACAACCTTGTTGCCCTTGCCGGAGGCGTTGGCCAAGCGGATGTCCTCATGGCGCATGACGCCCACGGCCAGTGCGTTCACCAGCGGGTTGCCCTGGTAGACGGAGTCGAACACCATTTCGCCACCGATGTTCGGCAGGCCAAGGCAGTTGCCGTAGCCGCCGATGCCTGCGACGGCACCGTGCATGACGCGGGCGGTGTCCGGGTGGTCGATCGCGCCAAAGCGCAGCGGGTCCATCACGGCAACCGGGCGGGCACCCATGGAGATGATGTCGCGGACAATGCCGCCGATGCCGGTAGCGGCACCCTGGTAAGGCTCAACGAACGACGGCGAGTTGTGGGACTCGATCTTGAACGTCACGGCCCAGCCGTCGCCGAGGTTGGTGACGCCGGCGTTCTCGCCGATGCCCACCAGCATGTCCTTCTTCATTTCCTCGGTAACCTTCTCGCCGAACTGGCGGAGGTGGTTCTTGGAGGACTTGTAGGAGCAGTGCTCGCTCCACATGACGGAGTACATGGCCAGCTCGGCGCCGGTGGGGCGGCGGCCGAGGACCTTGACGATCTCGTCGAATTCGTTCTGCTTCAGGCCCAGCTCGGCCCACGGGAGTTCCGTGTCCGGGGTCTTGGCAGCGTGCTCAACGGTGTCGATGTTGAACTTCTTGGTGGTTTCCGTGGTCACTTGTCGCCTCCCACAATCTTGGTCAGTACGGAGGTGAAGAAACCGAGGCCGTCGGTGTCGCGGGGTGCGCCATCAAGGGACTCGGGACCGAAGCCGGTCTCCACAGCGTGCTCCGGGTGCGGCATGAGGCCCACCACGTTGCCGGCTGCGTTGGAGATGCCGGCGATGTCGCGGCGGGAGCCGTTCGGGTTGAAGCCCACGTAGCGGAACACCACGCGGCCCTCAGCCTCGAGGGCATCCAGGGTCTTCTCGTCGGCGATGTACTGGCCGTCCTGGTTCTTCAACGGCACGATAATTTCCTGGCCATCCGTGTAGTCCACGGTCCAGGCAGTGTTGGCGTTCTCCACGCGCAACGTCTGGTCCCGGCAGATGAACTTCAGGTGGTCGTTCTTGATCATGGAACCGGGCAGCAGGTGCGATTCGGTCAGGATCTGGAAACCATTGCAAATACCCAGCACGGGGAGCTTCGCCTCGGAGTTCGCTGCATCGATGATCTTGGACATCAGCGGAGCGAAACGCGAAATAGCGCCGGCACGGAGGTAGTCACCATAGGAGAAACCACCGGGGATGATGACGGCATCAACATCGCCCAGCTCGGAGTCCGCATGCCACAAGGACACAGCAGTACCGCCTGCAAGACGCACTGCGCGGGCGGCATCGCGGTCATCAAGGGTGCCTGGGAAAGTCACCACGCCGATTTTGGCGCCGGCGAGGCGGGGCTCTGCGGCGATGGCCACGGCCTCGCCAATCAGGGGAATCGACGTCATATCAGGCCTCGACGACCTCGACGTTGACAACATCCTCGATCACCGGGTTGGACAGGAGGGTCTCGGCAGCTTCGCGGGCCTGGGCCAGGATAGCGTCGGTCACCTCGCCGTCGACGGTCAGTTCGAAGCGCTTGCCCTGGCGGACTGCGCTGAAGCTGTTGAAGCCGAGGCGGGGCAGAGCACCCACGATGGCCTTCCCCTGGGGGTCCAGAATCTCGGGCTTGGGCATGACGTCAACGACGATCCGGGGCATCCGGTAACTCCTGTGCGTGAGTTGGGTGAACCTTAAATAAGGCTGCCGCGGAGGTGCCGTCTCACGCCGTTCAGCCGCATCCAAACAGCGTTTCAGCACAGGGCTGAAGACGATGTGAACTGCAATGTTTGAACGGCATGGGGGGCGCTCCGCGAGCTTGCACACCTATTCTACCGGGATCAACGCGCATACCCTATTCAGCCGGATTGCGCGAGGGCACCCCGCCGTGGCGGTCCAAAAAGACCCGCTGAAGGCCGACGGCGGCACTTTCCCGGGGTGTCCGGCGTCACTAGGATTGCGGCATGGCTGAGAAACCGAAATCGATGGTGCTGGGTGTTGTGGCCGCGGCAGTTTTTGCGGGTTTGGGCCGGATGGTGATCCAGAAAATCGCGGCGGACAGAGCGGCACGGAACAACCGTGTGACTGCTCCCCTGGATGCAGAAACGCGCGCCAGGATCAGTGACGCTTTGCGTACTCCAAGTAAGTGAAACCTAACCTTGGAAGTGCCGTTTTTCGGCGGAATGGCGCGGATTAGGGCACATACAAATGCGCTATTCAAAGCGGTTAAATAATGTGATTCCGGCGTATTTTGGAAAGTACACGCGGGGTTCGCCCCCAGTACTATTCAGGATCCAAACCAGGAGGAACAATGACCGACCACATTGCCGAAGTATCCGCCTGTAGCGTTGGCAGCTGCGGCTTCAACCACGATGGCTGCACCGCTTTTGGAATCACCATCGGTGGAACCCAGGACCACGCTTCCTGCGCAACCTTCATTGACACCAATGCCATGGGCGGCCTTCCCAAGGTCCTTGCCCACGTGGGCGCCTGCCAGCGCTCGGAGTGCGTCCACAACAACAACCTCATGTGCGAGGCACACGACGTCAAGGTGGGCCCGGGCCGCGAGGCCGCGGACTGCCTGACCTACGAGCACGCCTGATATCTCCTGACGAACAAAAAGGATCCCCGCCTCGAAAGAGGCGGGGATCCTTTTGCGGTTTAGCCCACCTTGGGGTTGTCCGCGTCCTGCAACTCCTGCTCGGCCACGGCTTGAATCATCGCCAGGAGCTCGGGGTCCAGCCCGGGGGCGAACTCCTCCTTGCGTTCGGGAGCCATAGTCATCGGGAAGCCGTCAGGCATGACGTCGGTGGTCAGCTCGGTGCCGTCGTTGGACGGCGAAGCGCCGCGGTAGAGCTTCCCTGCCTCGCTGAGGTTGTCCGCGCTGAAGGTGTACTGGACGCTCTGCAGGCCCGTGTCCAGGAGTTTCTTCACCTCAGGGAATTGCTCGGCGTTGGTCTTCGGAATCGGGAGGACCTTGCCCCAGTTCACGCCCAGGCTCTCCAGGGCCTTGGCATAGGCATTCTCATGGGCTTGGTCGCGGACAATCAGGTACGCGATGGTGGAGCGTGCGGTCTTGTTCTCCGTCATCTCGTAGATGCGGCACTTCTGCAGCCTGCCCGTGGATTCGAGCATCAGGTTGTACAGCAGGTCCAGGACCAGGTTTCCACTGTTGTAGACGTACGAACCGCTCCACGGGTTGCCGGCGGCGTCCACGGGCAGGGCGCCCTGGGCGCCTACCAGGTAGTGGTGGATGTTGCTGTGGTCCAAGGCGATCTTCAAGGGGGTGGCTCCCTTGGCTCCGGGCTCGTCCACGGGATCGGTCTTCTTGCCCTGGTAGCGCGGTGAGCCATCCAGGAGCCGGGAAATGGTGGTTCCGATGAGTTCCACGTGGCTGATCTCTTCGGTGCCGATGCCCTGAAGCAGATCCTTGTAAGGCTTGGAGGCGGGGTCGCCGCGGAAGTTCATGCTCTGGAAGAGGTACTGCATCATGGTTCGCATTTCGCCGAACTGGCCGCCCAGTCCTTCCTGGAGTGCGTTGGCTGCAGCGGGGTCAGGCTCGTCTACGGCAATTTCGTTGATGAGAAGTTGGGTGTGCAGGTACATTGCGATTCCTCACGTTGTTCATGCTGCCTGTGGGGTGGAAACCCTCTGCTGGCCACCCCGAACCACCCCACCATAAGCATGCTTACTATTCAGAGGCAATGAAAAATATTGATTTTTGGTGGCCAGGCGTCAGCCGGCAACCTGGTTGGTCAGGGGCTTCCCGTCCTTGAGCGCAGTGACGTTTGCCAGGACCAGCTTTGCTGCACCTTTGGGGCGGTTGCCCGCAACGTGGGGCGTGATGATCAGGTTTGGCGCGCCCCACAGTGCGGAATCGGCGGGCAACGGTTCCTTCTTGGTGACATCCAGGGCAGCGACCCGCAGGCTGCCGTCTTCCAGGGCTGCGAGCAGGGCGTCTTCATCCACCGTTGCGCCGCGGCCAACATTGACAAAGATGGCGGTGTCCGGAAGGGCTTGGAGGATATCGCGGTTCAGGGCATTGGCGGTTTCCGGAGTGGCCGGCAGGATCGAGACCAGGATGTCGGTACCGCGCAGGACTTCCTGGAATTCCTCGTCCGCCACCACGGGGAAGCCGTAGCGCTCGCCTTTGGAGCTGGCGACGCCGGTGACATTCGCACCCAGGGCGGCCAGCAGGGGAGCCAGTCGGCCCGCGATTGAACCGAAGCCCCAGATGGTGACATTGGCGTCGTCGAGCGTGTAGAGCTGCTCGGTGTCAGGCGCGGACTGGGTCGCGTTGTACGGCTCGTTCCAGGTGGCGGCCTGCTGGGACTCCATGAGTTGGTCCATGCGGCGGACCGCAGCCAAAATCAGTGCCAAGGCGTGTTCGGCCACGGGGCCATCGTGAAGCGAGCGACCGGAGGTGATGGCCACGTTCTCCGCGAAACCCGCTGCCAGCACGGAATCCGGGCCGGCTGCCAGGGTCTGTACCAGCTTGAGTGCGCGCAGTTCCTTGGCGGCATCGGCCAGGTTCTCCCGGGTGTTTCGCCAGGCAACCAGGACCTCTGCATCGCGGTGTTCGGCGGGAATGGGCTCGTCCACGGCGTAGACCACCACGTTCTCTCCTGCGGCTGAGAGTTGGGAGAGGTCCAGTTTGATGGTGTCGGGGACGAGGATTTTCACTTCAACTCCTGGGATGGCGCGGCTCGGGCATTCGCCTTTGAGGCTACCTCCTTGGTGCCGGGGCGGGGCTTTCCGCCTTCATCTCTGGCAATGTGACGGCGCACACCTTATGGTTGTAGGACGTTCGACGTAGCACGTAACACGAACGCCAATCCGAGTTGTCACTTCACCCCCATCCCTGCGCTGGTCATGGGTGTGAGCCGCCAACCCGGAGTCGATTCGAAAGGACATCGGATTTGAGATCCTCAACATCACCTCTCGCCCGCATCGCCGCCGTCGGCACCTTGAGCTTGGGCCTGCTGGCCGGCTTGGGCCTGCCGGCCATGGCAGCACCCATCCCGCCCAACAACCCTGCAGCAGCTCCCGGCACTTTCACCGAGGCCAACCTCGCGGCGAATCGGACCGCAGCCAACTTCTTCTACCGGATCCCCGCCTTGACGTACCTCGGCAACAACGTGGTGCTCGCTGCCTGGGACGGGCGCCCGGGCTCGGCCGCTGATGCGCCCAATCCGAACTCGATCGTGCAGCGCCGCAGCACTGATGGGGGACAGACCTGGGGACCTGTCACGGTCATCGCCGCCGGACATGCAGGCGACGCCAGCGGACCCAAGTACGGCTACAGCGATCCCTCCTACATTCATGACGCCGAGGCAGGAAAGGTGTTCGCCTTCTTCGTCTACTCCAAGGACCAGGGGTTCGGCGGCAGCCAGTTCGGCAACGACGACGCCGACAGGACGGTGATCTCCTCCGCGGTCATCGAGTCCGCGGACGGCGGCGTGACCTGGAGCCAGCCCAGGCTCATCACGGGCGTGACCAAGCCCGGAACCAGCAAGACCAGCCCGGTGGCGGGCGACGTCCGCTCCAACTTCGCATCCTCCGGCGAAGGCATCCAGCTCAAATACGGCCCGTACAAGGGTCGCCTGATCCAGCAGTTTGCCGGTGACATCCGGCAGGCCGATGGCACCAACAAGATCCAGGCGTACAGCGTCTACTCCGATGACCACGGCGCCACCTGGAAGAAGGGCGCCAATGTTGGGGACCGGATGGACGAGAACAAGACAGTGGAGCTCTCCGATGGCAGGGTGCTCCTGAACTCCCGGGACAACGCCAACCAGGGCTACCGCAAGGTGGCCGTTTCCACCGACGGCGGCCTCACCTACGGCCCGGTCACCCAGGACACGGAACTCCCGGACCCCGCCAACAACGGAGCCATCGCGCGCATGTTCCCCCAAGCCGCCCAGGGTTCTGCCGACGCCAAAAAACTCATCTTCACCAACGCCAACTCCACAACAGGGCGCGAAAACGTCTCGGCCCGGGTCTCCTGCGACGACGGCGCCACCTGGCCAGGCGTCCGCACCATCCGCCCGGGATTCTCCGCCTACTCCACCGTGACCCGCCTTGAAAACGGAAAAATCGGTGTGCTCTACGAGGGCAACTACACAGACAACATGCCGTTCGCGAAGTTCGATGATGCCTGGCTGAATTACGTCTGCGCGCCGCTGTCCGTCCCCGCTGTCACCACAGCCCCGGGGGCCACGCAGCAGGTGCCTGTAACAGTCAGCAACCAGGAAGCAACCACGTTGTCCGGGGCTGCCGCCACCATCTACACGCCCACCGGCTGGTCCGCCACCACCGTTCCGGTTCCTTCATTGGCGCCGGGGGCGTCCGCCACTGTCAACGTCGCTTTGACGGCACCCGCGAATGCCAGTGGACCGCAGAAACTGAACGCGGCCTTTACGGCCACGGACGGCCGGGTTTCGCAGTTCACCTTCACCGCCACTGTGCCGGCGGCCCCGCAAGTGGGGCTCACCATCACCGGGACGGCGCCCGCCCGGGATGTCGTTGCAAACCCCTACCAGGCCGGTGACATCCTCGGATACACGTTGAACGTCAAGAGCACCTCCAACGTCACAGCCAACGCGGTGCCGGTTTCCGGAACGTTCGACTCAGGCTTCCTGCCGCCGTCGGCTCCCAGCTGCCGCTACAACAACCTGGCCGCAGGTGGCAGTTACACCTGCACCACTGCCAAGCACGTCATCACGGCGGCGGACATCGAGCGTGGCTACTTCGTTCCCGAAGCAAGCTTCAGCATCACGGCAAGTTCGACGCCGTCACTCACCAGGACGGTCCCGTTCACAGGCGCTGCGGTGGCCTTGCGCGACGGCTTGCTGACAGCTGACATCAGTGGGGCGCGTGCCGACGTCGGGCGCGATCTTGCCAGCCAGCCGTACGCGGCAGGTGAGTTGGTCCCGTATGCCTTCACGGTCAAGAACACCAGTCCGCTGGTGGAGAAGGTAGTCCCCACCGCCGGAAACTTCAGTCCGTTCCTTCCGGAGGGGCCGGGGAACTGCCGTTACAGCGTGCTGCCGGCAGGCCAGGGCTATCAGTGCGCCACCCCTCGCCACACCGTCACAGCCGAAGAGGCGGAGCAGGGATTCTTCGTTCCCAAGAGCACCTGGGAGGTCAGCTCGGCAGGCCAAAGCACCAAGACGTTCACGGTGGATGGGGGCGAGGTGGACCTTAAGGTCCGGGAGCCGAAGCTGGAGGCCACCGTCACTGCCTCCTGGGATGACGCCGACGGCGACCGCTTCGCCAGCGCGGGCGATCCCGTGACATACACCTACACGGTGGGTAATGCCGGCAACGTGGCACTGGCAGGGTTGGAGGCTCCGGACGCCGGTATTTCCGAAGCCACGCTGACCGCCGGATCCACGGTATCTGCCACTCGCCAGCACGTCCTGAGTGCTGCGGATATTTCTGCCGGCCGCTTGGGCCCTGTCTCGTTTGCGGCGAAAGCAAGCAATGGTTCCCGTGAGGTCGCCGCTGTTGCAGAGGGGGATCCGCTGGTGCTTGCCGTGCAGCCTGCCCGGCCTGACTCTGTGCCGGTAGTGACCGTCCAGGAGCTGGGCATGCCGCCCGCTGACCTGGGCACGGCGGAGAAGTACCGCACGGGCCAGAAAGTGGTGTTGAAGTCCCTGGAGTATGGGAACTGGTATTACCTGTACCTGAACAAGACCGGGTACCGCCTGGGCTGGGTCTTTCCGACCACGGACAATACCGTGGAGTTCATCCTTCCCGCTGAGGTGAACAATGGGCGCGACGACGTTGTGGTCCTGGACAAGGATGGCGTCCAAGTGTCTTTTGACCGGCTGCAGGTGACACCAAAGGGCTAGCACTTTATTGGGGGAGGGCCGGGCAATTGTGACAAGACAAAATTCCCAAAATGTGCTGTATGTCATATTCGGCTCTCACTAGGTACTCTGTGACTCGGCTGGTTGCGCGGCTTTGACAAGAACTGTCAAAGGTTCAACCAACTAAAAGTTGACAGGCCCAGGCGATGGAGCCTGGTCCTCCCTCAGTGAAAGGTGCAACCACTCGTGAAATCACAAGGAAAGAGCTTCGTCAGAAGCGGGGGGCTTCGAAAGGCCGCGGCACTGGCCGTGGGCTTGCCGTTGCTTCTCTCTTCGATGGCGATGCCGGCCCAGGCCGCTCCCACGCCGGAGACGCCCGGGAACGTTGCAGGCGTGGCCAAGAAGAACCTTGACCCCAGCGCCTACAAGGATGGCCGTTACATGGTTGTCCTGGCGGAGAAGCCTGCGGCAACTTACGACGGCGGTACGGCGGGCCTTGCGCCCACCAAGCCTGAAGAGGGCAAGAAGCTCGACGCCGACAGCGCCCAGGTGAAGGAATACCAGCAGCACCTGCAGACGCAACAGCAAGAAATTGCCACCCAGGAAAACATCACCATTGAGCGTGACTTCACCACCGCCGTCAACGGCTTCAGCGCAAACCTGACGGCCGACCAGGCCATCAACCTGGCCAAGGATCCCAAGGTCCTCATGGTGGCACCGGACACGCAGTACGCGCCGGACTACTCCACCACCGACTTCCTCAAGCTCAGCGGCCCCAACGGCACCTGGGCCACCCAGTACGGTGGCCAGGACAACGCAGGCAAGGGCACCGTTGTTGGCGTCATCGACACCGGCTACACCCCCTCCAATCCGTTCTTCGCTGGTGAGCCCGTAGGCCCGCTGGTCGGCAACCCGCAGGTAGGCGTTCCCTACCGCACCTCCGACGGCAAGATCGCCATGCTCAAAGCCGATGGCGATACCTTCATCGGCGAATGCCAGCCAGGCACTGACACCGGTGCCGATTACGATGGCAGCGCCTGCAACTCCAAGGTCCTGAGCACCCACTACTTCGCCGACGCCTTCCTTGAGACGGTCGCCCCGGAAAACCGGGCTCCCGAAGAAGTCATCTCTGCCGTTGACGTGGACAGCCACGGCACCCACACGGCCAGCACCGCGGCCGGCAACGCCAACGTGGACGCCGTAGTGGACGGCCGCAGCTTCGGAACCACCAGCGGGATTGCCCCGGCTGCCAAGCTCGCGGTCTACAAGGTCTGCTGGGAGGACACCGATCCCGCTACGGGCGGTTGCTACGGCTCCGCTTCCGTGGATGCGATCGAGCAAGCCATCCTGGACGGCGTGGATGTGCTGAACTACTCCATCTCCGGTTCAACCACCACCACCACGGACCCTGTCTCCCTGGCCTTCCTGTCCGCAGCGTCGGCAGGCATCTTCGTGGCTACCTCGGCCGGTAACTCCGGACCGACTGCCAGCACCGTGAACCACGGAGCACCATGGCTGACCACGGTTGCCGCAACCTCGTTCTCCCAGGAACTCCAGGGCACCGTTGAATTCTCCGACGGCAGCAAATTCCGCGGAGCGTCCATCATGAACCGCGAGGTGAGCGGGGCCGGCGTCGTGCTGTCCACCAACGCTGCAAGCGGTGAAGGCAACGCGGCACTGTGTGCTCCGGGCTCATTGGACCCCGCCAAGGTAGCCGGCAAGGTTGTTGTCTGTGACCGCGGCGTGGTTGACCGCACCGCCAAGAGCGCCGAGGTCCTCCGCGGCGGTGGCGTGGGCATGATCCTGGTGAACCTGACGGACTCCTCGCTGGACACGGACAAGCACGTCATCCCCACGGTCCACGTGAACCCGCCCGCAACGCAGACCATCAAGGACAAGGTCACGGCCAACCCGGCCATCACCGTTTCCCTGCTGAACCGCGATACCACGGGCCTTCCTGCCGAAGCCCAGCCGCAGATTGCCGGCTTCTCTTCCCGCGGTCCGCTGCTTGCCACCGACTCGGACCTGTTGAAGCCTGACGTCTCAGCTCCCGGCGTCGCGATCCTTGCCGGTGTTTCGCCGATCGGAACAGGCGGAGACAACTTCGGCTTCCTGTCCGGAACCTCCATGGCTGCCCCGCACGTTGCCGGCTTCGGCGCGCTGATCCTGGCCAAGAACCCGCAGTGGTCCCCGGCCACCGTGAAGTCCGCCATGATGACAACCGCAGGCCCGGTCAAACTGGCCAACGGTTCGGTCAACAAGGACGTCTTCGCTACCGGTGCCGGACAGGTCGACCCCGCCAAGGTCCTCTCGCCCGGCCTCGTTTACGATGCCACCACCGAGGACTACCTCAAGTTCGTCCAAGGCACGGGCATGGACCTGGGTATTGAGGGACTCGGTACCACTGCACCGCGAGACATGAACGTTCCCTCTTTCGCCCTCGGCAACCTTGCCGGCAAGATCGAGGTCACCCGTACGCTGACCGCCCTCACGGCAGGCACCTACCGGGCGTCAGTCAACGTTCCGGGCGTCAACGTCAAGATCACCCCGTCGGTGCTCACTTTCGGGGCTCCTGGCGAGAAGAAGACGTTCAAGGTCCAGTTCGAGAACAGGAACGCCGAGCTGGGCAAGTTCGCCATGGGTTCGCTGAGCTGGCAGGGTGCCAACAAGACCGTCACCTCGCCGATCGCCGTACGGCCGCAGTCCGTCATTGCGGACAAGGCCCTGGCGTTCACCGGAACCGGCCCCAACGGCTCCGGAACCATCAACATCACCTCCGGCACCAACCTGCCGGTAGGAGTGACCGTCGATGGCCTGTCCAAGGCTGATTCCTCGGCTGTTGAGCTGGTCCCCGGGCCGTTCGCGGGCGAAACCAATGCGTCCAACTACGTCAAAAAGGTGACCGTTGGCCAGGGCAGTGCCCTTGCCAAGTTCTCCGTGATCTCCTCCAGTGAGGCCGCGGACTTCGACATGCTGGTCCTCACCCCGTCCGGTCAGCAGCTGCCTGCAGCCACGGCCTCGGCCAGTGAGACGCTCTCCGTTCCCAACCCGGCAGCGGGCGACTACTACATCTTCGCCAACCTGTACGCGAGCCCCAACAACCAGGCCACCAAGGCCACCGTTGATGCCGCAGTCCTCGGTGCCAACCAGGGCAACGCCACGGTGACGCCTAACCCGATCCGCCTCGCCAATGGCAAGACGGGCCAGATTTCGCTGAACTGGAAGAACCTGGAGCCCGGTTCCTACATCGGCCGCCTCACCTTCGCAGGTACCAGTGAGCCGAGTTTCGTCACCGTCCTGGTCAACCCGGGCGGGGCCGTAGTGGTTCCGGATGAGGAAGACCCGAAGAAGGACAAGAAGGACAAGAAGAACCACGGCAAGATCCGTGGCGACGAGCCGACGCAGAGCAACAACGCCGGCTAGTTCGTTCTTGATCCAGTAACTGATCCAGTAACTGATGTCTTAACAACAGTGGCCGGCGGGGATTCCCGCCGGCCACTGCTGCGTGTATCAGATGTTGCCTGTGGAGCCTCCGGTGTTCCCCAGCAGGGACGCCAGGGCCTTCCAGCGGGCGATTTCGCAACCGTCAGTCCTGCTGAACCGGCTGTTGACTTTTTTCCCACGGAACCAGCCCGTCACTACGGCCACCTGCGGGCCGCCGTACTGCTGGGTGCAGATCCTGTCGGGACGGGGCTCGGGGAAGAAGATTTCCTCGCCGAATTGCTCGACGGCGGCCAGCGCCGCGGCTGCATCCGGCAGGTTCGAGTCCAGGGAGTCGGGATCGGGCGAGAGGATGCCTGCTGCGGACCGAAGGCGGAACTCGCGTGGTTCAGCGTCAGGTGCCTCAGTCAGCGTGACTGTGAGATCGACGTCGTACTCGCTGTTCGGTGACTCGCTCGTGGGGGAAACCATGGTGACCTTTCGCTGGTGGCGGCGGGTGCTCAGGCGGCCAATCCACTCAGCTCGGTGAGGAGCGGATCTATTGCCTGTTGCACGCGGGTCCGCAGCTCCTGGGATTCGGCCGCGAAAGCCCGCTGGTATTCAACGTACTCGGCCTTGCCCTGCGGTGTCTCGATCCTGATGGGTGGGTAGCCCCATTGTTCGAGATCGTAGGGGGAGGCCTTCATGTCCATGGCGCGGATCCGCCACGAAAGCTCAAAGCAGTCCATCACCAGTTCGCTGGGCAGTGCCGGGGTCAGCTTGTACGCCCACTTGTAGAGGTCCATATTGGCGTGCAGGCAACCGGGCTGCTCCATGGTGCGCTGGTTTTCGCGCGTGGGGATGAGCTCATTCAGTGGCGTGGCGTCCGGGGTGTAGAAACGGAACGCGTCAAAGTGCGAGCACCGGATACGGTTCTCTTCCACCACGGTGTCCGTGCCCTCACCGCCAAGCCGCAGCTTCAGGTATTCATGGCGGAGTTCGAACTTCTCCTGCCGGTACACCATGGCCCACTCGTGCAGTCCGAAGCAGCCAAACTGGGCCGGGCGCTTCGCCGTGCCCGACAGGATGATTCCGGCGAAGCGGACAGCTTCGGCGCGGTCAGCCAGGAAGCCGCCGCGATCAAAGGTGACCGCCGGCGTTCCTGCCGGGAGCCCCAGTGAGGCGAGTTCGTCGTCGTCGAGCGTTCGGTAGAACTTCCACGCGGCCCGCTCAAGGGCCCGCGGACCGCTGAGGACCGTACCGTCGCCGGGATGCCAGCGCAGCAACTGTCCGGGTTTCTGCGTGTAGTAGGTGAAGAGGAAGTCCTCGACCGGGTGCTTTTTGCCGGCCGAACGCCTGGCCAGGTACGGGTCCGCGTAACGCGCCACCCGGGCGTGATGGGCTGCCTCCAGCCCGAGCCAATGCTCCTGGGGGAGGTGCCGCAGCCTAGAGGCCGCCATCTGATCCGAGGACGCTCTTCGCGGCGTCCCATAGGGCGATCTGGCAACCGTCGGTGCGGTTGAAGGCTGCCGTTACTTCCTTGCCGTCCACGGCGCCGGTCACCTTTGCCGTTGCCGGGCCGCCGTACTGCATGGTGCAGGCCTGGTCCGTTTTGGTGGGCGAAGGGCTGAGGATGGCGGGGCTGTCTTTGATGGTGGTGCAGGCTTCCCGGGCGGTTGGGTGGTTGCTTTCAGCGGCGGGTACACCGTCCGCGCAGACGAGCGTGAAAGTCTGCGGCGCTGCTTCCGGGGATTCAACCAAAGTGATGGAGAGTTCGGCATTGCCTGCGCCAGGTGCCGCCGTGGCGCTGGGAGTGGCGCTGCTGCCGGGGCTGGTGCTTGCGCTGCTGCTTGAAGGCGCCGACGACGACGGCGCCTGGTTTGCGCTGCCCGTGGAACCGGGTGTGGGGGAGCCGGAGCATGCGGCCAGACCGGCGACGGCCAGGACTGCCAACAGGGGCCGAACAAATCGCATGCGCATGGAATCTCCTAGGTTGCGTCCATTTTACGCGGCACTTGTGGTGCCCCGTTTCTGTGTTCGCTTCAAGAACACCATCGGGGCAGTGCACTTGGCTAGGGGACGCGCGGGTGGTTTGCCGGGGTTGCGGGGGTTGCCAGCAAACGGGGGGCGACTAAACGGTGCGGCTAGAGGGAGTTGTGCCGCTGGGTTGCTGCGATCAGTCCCGTCATGGCCTGATGCAAATCTGCAACTTCCTCGCGGGTGAGCTGAAGGCGCTCGCGGATTTCGCCCGGGACAGCCGTTGCCTGTTCACGGAGTGCGGCACCCTTTTCCGTCAAGGTGATGGCCAGGGCGCGTTCATTGCCAAGCACGCGCCCGCGGGTGATGAGTTCGGCTTCTTCGAGGCGTTTCAGCAGCGGTGACAGGGTTGCGGGGTCGTGGAGGAGGCTGTCGCTGATGTCCTTCAGTGTGCGGGGGCTCCGCTCCCACAGGGCCAGCATCACCAAGTACTGGGGATGCGTCAGGCCGAGCCGTTCAAGCACGGGTTTGTAAACGCCCACCACGCTGCGGGACGCCACGGTCAGCGCGAAGCACAATTGACGCTCCAGCAGGAGGTCCTCGGTTTCCTCGGCTTGGTTGGTCGCCGTCATGGTGCCTCCTGTTTGCTGCCTTGATCGGCACTCCGATCGCATTAGTTAGTGTACTAATGATTAGCGTACTATGGAGTTATTGAACCCGTCTAACAAGGAGTCGATCGTCAGTGGCCAAGGAATCCCTCACCCGGAAGTTCATGCGCGCCACGGGCAAGTTCCGGGTGGTTTTCGGCCCCGCGCACAGCAGTTCCCTCGATCATGAGATGACCGAGGCCAACCGGAAGTTGCTCGCCCAGCGCCAGGCCGAGACCCAGCAGTGGGAAACCCTCCGCCGCCCGGATGGCAGCACCTACGTGGTGCCCCGCAACCCGGACGACAAGTCCCTCCGGTAAGCCACCCCCTTCCTTCTCCGCCGAGTTGGCCCTTGGCCCCCCCTGTTTTCCAAAAACAGGGGGGCCAACTGCCGTCTCGGCGACGGATTCGGGCGTAAAATTGGCCTCACTGAACGGCACGCGCCAGCCCTGCCGCTTTTTCGCTCTCCGGTAAGAAAGGAGGTGGAAAACATGGGACGCAGAATGGAAGGCTTCGTCCACGTCACCGAGCGGCTCCAGTCCGTTTTTGGACCGGCAACCCACGGCGACACGGATAGCCCCGTGGTGCACAAGCATGATGATTTCGAGACCGCTTCCGAGGCGGATCTGAAGAACTTCGACATCGAGACTGATTCCGAAGGCCATCACTACGCTGTCCGGAACAACGATCCGGGCCCAACCTCAACCGACTACTCGATGCGGCACTGACTACCGCTCAACTCATCAGCATGCTTACTATGTGTAGGACCAGGTGATGCCGGAACAAGAGGGGGCCGTCAGTGAGTTTCCAGGATGATGCCGCGGGAATGCCAGCGGGGTCCGAGCGGCACGAGCGGCCGGAGCGCAACGCCGCACCAGCTGCGCCAGCCACGTCCAGGCCCACCCGCACTGCCGCCCTATGGGTCGCAGTTGCCGTGGGATTGGTGGTGTTGGTGATGCTGATCGTCTTCTTCGTCCAAAACCAGGACATGATCACGGTGCGGTTCTTCGGTTTGGAAGGAACGCTCGCCCTCGGCACCACACTCTTCATTGCCGCTGTGGGCGGAGGCGTGCTGGTGGCCCTTGCGGGAGGGGCCCGGATCCTGCAACTCAGGATCGCCAACCATCGCCGCAGGAAGACCGTCGGCGGCCCGGAAGGCGGCTACCAGCTTTAAACGGCTGCCGGCATTAACGGCTGCCGGCATTAACTGCGGAAGGACCGGAGCGCTTGCTCCGGTCCTTCCGCAATTTAATCCCGACGGCGGCACTCCCTGACGATTTTAGGTCCGCCGGGGTGGGGGGCTGTCTTAGCCTTCGCAGTCGGTGCAGTACGCGACGCCGTCTTTTTCGCGCGCGATCTGCGAGCGGTGGCGAACCAGGAAGCAGGAGTGACAAGTGAACTCGTCGTTGGCCTGCGGAATAACCTGGATCACCAGTTCTTCGGCGACGATTTCGCCGCCGGGGCCGTTGGCGTCGAGGCCATCGGTTTCGTCCAGTTCAAGCACGACACTCTTGGCCGTGGGAGCGCTGGCGGACTGGAGAGCCTGGAGGGACTGCTCCTGGTTCTCTTTTACATCGGTACGGAGTTCGTCGTAATCGGCTGCCACTTTTTAATGCCTCTTCGTGTTAGGGGGTTACCGGGTATGCAACGTACAGCATGCCACGAAAATTCCATACCATACCCCAGTTCCATCGCTTGTGGCGAAAACCACGTGGGTGACGGCCAAAAAACCCCGTCACCCAGCGTGATTTTACTCATGTATTACCGGAGTTCGATGTCCAGAGCCTGGAATTGATCGGACGCGTGGCGACCAACCAGCATGCCGAACGTGCCCTGCTCAAACTGCCAGCCGGCGTCGTAATGTGCAAACGCCTTGGCGGGGATGCGTATTTCCACGCTCTCGGTTCCGTTGGCGGCAAGGTGCGTTCCGGCGTAGCCGGCAAGCCAGCGAACGGGACGCTCTACGTCCGATTCCCGGCGTTCCAGATAGACCTGGACAACTTCCCGTCCGGTGCGGGTGCCGGTGTTCTTGACGGGTACGTGCACCACAACATCGTTGCCGGCCGTGACCACCTGCGGGGCATGGGCCGTGCCGAGTTCAAAGGTTGTGTACCCCAGTCCGAAGCCGAACGGCAGGGCAGGAGCGGCGCCGCCCTCGGATTCCTGCTTGAGCCAGGCGCGGTAGCCGATGTGGATTCCCTCTGAGTAGACCACTTTGCCGTCAACGGGGGTGGTGTTGAGGACCGGGACGTCGTGGAGGGCTGCAGGCCACGTGGTGGGCAGGCGCCCGCCGGGCTCTTCGACGCCCAGCAGGATGTCCGCAATGGCGTTACCGAATTCCTGGCCGCCGAACCAGCCCAAGAGCACGGCACCCACCTTGTCCAGCCACGGCATGAGCACCGGTGATCCGGAGTTCACCACCACCACCGTGCGTGGGTTGGCTGCGGCGACTGCCTCCACAAGCTGGTTCTGGTAGCCGGGCAGGTCCAGGTCTTTACGGTCGAAGCCCTCGGACTCGATGGCCGCGTTGGTGCCCACCACCACCACGGCAACCTCGGAGTTCCGGGCAGCTTCCACGGCGGCGTCAATCTCTGCCTGTGGGTCCGCCACCACTGTTTCCTCGCCCAGGAGGATGGCGGTGAAGGGAATGACCTGCTCCTTGGGCAGCTGGTACTCGGCCTCGATCCGGACGATCTGGCCGGCGGTGGTTTCCACTGCATGGACGGTCTTGGGCGGATCGAACAGTGCGGCTCCCAAAACTTCGGTGTCGTCCTTGATCTCGTCATTGAACACTTCCGCCCGGTCCAGCACCAAGCGGATACTGCCCACGGTTCCGACGCCAACGTGGTGCACGCCTGCTGTTTCGGCTGTCCAGTCCGCTTCCATGCGGATGGAGGCGGCGCCGTCGGGAATTCCAATGCCGAACCAGATCAGGTGCGAGGCCAGGCGGTCCTCACCGGAAATGTCCGTGCCATCGGCGGCGAGGAAGGTCACGCGTATTCCGGGAACGCCGGAGACCGGGTTGTGGAGGGATGTGCGGGGGAAGGGCTGGAGGCCCTCGGCTACCTTGGCGCCACGGGCGTAGGTGAGGGTGACGTCGTCGGGCAGTGCTTTGCGCAGGCCCTCCAACGGCGAGATTGTGTACTTAGGCATCACGGTGGCGCTGCCGCCGCCCTGGGTCCGGGCTTCATCGGCGTTGTGGCCGATCACGGCGACACTGCTGAGCGCCTTCGCGTCGAGCGGCAGGATGCCCTTGTTGCGGACCAGTACGGCACCGCGGACGGCCACTTCACGCGCGACGACGGCCCCGTCCAGTTGCGCCGGGAGCTGGCTCACGGCGGGCTCGAAGCCTTCGAGGGAGCCGACGCGGGCAGCCAGGCGCAGGATGCGGGTGACTTTTTCAAGGATGGCCTCACGGCTGACGCGGCCATCCTTGACGGCGGCAAGGAGCTTGGGTCCCCAGTGGCCCACAGGGCCGGGCATTTCCAGGTCCTGGTGCGCGTTTGCCGCGTCCACGGAGCGTACGCCGGTCCAGTCGGAGACCACCACGCCATCGAAGCCCCATTCGGTGGACAGCGGGGTCTCCAGCAACGTGTTCTCACTGGCGGTGGTGCCGTTGATGGAGTTGTAGGAGCTCATCACCAGCCAGGCCCGGGCCTCGGTGATGGCGTCCTCGAAGGCCGCCAGGTACAGCTCCCGGAGCGGGCGTTCATCCACTACGGAGTCGGCGGTGAAACGCTCGGTTTCGGCCTCGTTGGCGAGGTAGTGCTTGGGAGTGGCACCCACGCCCATGGACTGGACCCCGGCAACGTACCCTGCAGCCATCGTGGCCGTGAGCCTGGGGTCCTCGCTCATGCATTCGAAGTGGCGGCCGCCCAGCGGAGAGCGGTGCAGGTTGATGGTGGGTCCCAGGACGGCGTGCACGCCTTTACGGCGGGCCTCCTGCCCCAGGACCTGCCCGTAGCGGCGCGCCGTCTCAACGCTCCACGTCGCTGACAAAGCGGACGACGACGGCAAGGAGACGGAGTCGTGGCGTTCATCGAAGTCTTCGCCGCGGACGCCGGCCGGACCGTCGGACATGACGACGCGGGACAGTCCGATCTCAGGGATGGCGTGCGTGGACCACACGTCTGCGCCCGTCAGCAGTTGCACCTGCTGTTCGAGGGACAGGCTTTGGGCCAGTTCCAGGATCCTGGCTTCAGCATCCTGGGCTCCTGCTGGGGGCGTGGTGACTGCCGGGGAAAGTGCGGGATTCATTTACTTGACTCCTTTGATACGTGTGACGAGGAGGGCTCCGATGATGCCTACCACCGCACCTCCGAGGAACAATGCGGGGTAGCCACCCAGGGCGATGACCGGGAAGGCGATTGCCGGGACCAGCGATTGGGGGAGGGCCTGGGCGATGTTGAAGACGCCGAAAGTCTTGGCATTCTCCGACTGGTCGCTTGGCAGCAAATCCGTAATGAGCGCTACGTCCACGGCGCTGAAAACGCCGAGGCCCAGGCCCAGGATTCCTTGGCCCACCAGCACCTGACCGGTGTCGGTGCTGGTGGCGATGACCACCAAGCCGCCCATCATGATCAGGGCAGAGGCGATCACCATGCTCTTGCGCTTGCCCAGGCGGTCGCTGATCCAGCCACCGGCAAGGCTGGTGATCACGGTTCCGGCAGAGCTCACCAGGGTTGCTTGGAACACCAGGCTGGGGACCTCCGTTTCGGCGACCTGGAGGTGGTCCGTGAAGAAGTACGGCAGGTAGAGCAGTCCGGCACAGTAGCCAACATAGACCAGGAATTTAGTGACCCAGGCCCACCCCAGGCCGGGGTAATCCTTGGGGTTGAAGTAGAAGGAACCCAGGACTTCCTTGACGTTCAATGGTGCCGGTTTCCCGGTGAGGACCCGGTCCTTGAAGGTAAACGCGAAGACGATGGCAATCGCGGTGCCGATGACGCCCGGGACTACGGCCATCAGCAAGGCGGTCTCGAACATCTGCGCCAGGAAGGCTGCAGCCACCAGGCCAATAGGCAACGTCATGCCGATAAGCCCGGAAAGGCGGCCGCGCTCCGTGGGGCCGGCTTGGTCGGGAAGGGTTGCCACCAAGGCGGCGAGTGCCGCGTTGAAGCCCAGCTGTGCTAGAACCCAGCCGACGAGGACTGCTCCCACTTCCGTAGCCGACCCCAGCAGGAACAGTGCTGCGAGGCCGATCAGTGAACCGCCGACGATCCACGGTTTCCGCATGCCGAACCGCGACGTCGTACGGTCGCTGAGCCGGCCAAAGAACGGATTGGCGACCAAGGCGACAGCGGCTCCGACGCCGGCCACGAGGCTTAGCGCACCGGCGCGAGTCTCCGGGGTGGTGATTTCCGAAACCTTGATGGCCAGGACTACCAGCGCCGGTGCGAGGACGGCCATCCAGAGTCCGGCGCTCGCGATGGGCATGCCAATGATGTAGGCGCGGGAAGCGGCTTTGGGCGGCGCGCTTCCGAGACCCGGGGCGATGGTTTCCATGCCCGCGGGCTGCTGATCGATATTGAGGGCCACATTGCCTCCTGCTGAACAGTGACCCACCGTTGGGTCTTGAAGGAAGACTCTAGCCCTAAAAATCGAGTCTGACTAGGTTTTCAAGAAAAATGTCGAGTGAAGCTCGACTTTCGGAGGGTCAAATAGACTGAACGGATGTCAACGTCCAAGGCCCGGGGCCAGTACGCCAAGGGTGCGGAACGCCGTGAACAGATCATCCAGACGGCAACCGACGTGTTTGCCACCGAAGGTTTTGAAGGAACGGCGCTCAAGCGGGTTGCCGAACTCGTGGGAGTCAAGGAAGCCACCCTCTTCCACTACTTCAAAGGCAAGCAGGAACTACTGACCGCAGTCCTGGCCGAACGGGACAAACGCTCGCTCGCCGTGGGCGGCACCGCGGAAGTGGGTTTGAGCCTCATGCCGCCCATCGCCGAACGGAATGTCCGCGAACCTGGCCTGACCACGCTCTATGCGGTTGCCTCAGCTACAGCCAATGACCCTGAGCATGCTTCCCACAGCTACTTCAAAGAGCGGTACGAGACAGTGGTCCGGGATATTGCCGACGACATCGCAAAGCGACAGGAAACCGGCGAGGTGCGCACCGACGTCGACTCCGTGATGTTGGCGCGGCTGACCGTGGCCGCCTTCGACGGACTCCAACTGCAGTGGCTGTA
>NZ_JABMCX010000320.1 GCF_013179505.1 Paenarthrobacter sp. CM16
GGCTTAGCGCGCATGCGGCAGAAGCGACAATGAAGATCAGCATGCCCAACCCGTAGGCGCGCCGGGCGCCTGCACGGTCCGAGAGCGTGCCGGCGAACAGTTGGAGGGCAGAGAACATCAACGTGTACCCTGTCACGACCCACTGCAGCCCGGAGAGGCCACCGCCAAGGTCATTCCGGATTTCCGGGAGGGCGACGTTGACGATCTGAGCGTCCAAGGCGACCACAAAGAATCCCAGCATGGCCACTATCAGGGACGCCCTGGGTCGGACGACGACAGCTGGACGGCTGGCAGTGGGGACAGACATGGTGTCCTTTCGAAACACGGAAACGGTCTTCTTCAAGAAAACCAGCCCTTTTACGGGCGCGGGAGTGCCTGTTGTGCGGTGTACTGGCAGTTCCTGTTAGACCGTTCCCGTACCGCCGTAGCCTAGAAGGCATGGACAACACCAACGACGTCCGCGATTTCCTCATGAGCCGCCGGGCACGCATCACCCCGGCCCAGGCAGGGCTCCCCGCCTACGGCGGGACCAGGAGAGTGAGCGGCCTCAAACGCGAAGAAGTAGCCATGCTCTCCGGGGTGAGCACCGAGTACTACGCCCGGCTCGAACGAGGAAACCTGCGAGGTGTGTCCGAGTCCGTTCTCGACTCGTTGGCCCGTGCCCTGCAGCTGGATGAAGCCGAACGCGCGCACCTGTATGACCTCGCCAAAGCGGCCGGGCCCACCCCGGCATCCGCCGCGCGGCGTTCCCGTGCAGACGTGCGGCCCAGCATCGAAAGAGTCTTGGCAGGGATGACCGGGACACCCGCCTACGTCCGGAACGCCCGCATGGACGTCGTGGCCGCCAACAGCCTGTGCTTCGCCCTCTACACCGACATCCTCAGCCCCGAAAAGCTGCCGCTGAACCTTGCCCGGTTCATGTTCCTTGATCCCCGGTCCAAGGACTTCTTCGTCGACTGGGATACCCTCGCCGACGACTTCGCAGCGTCCATGCGCACAGAATCCGGACAGAACCCCCGCGATCGGGCATTGAACAGCCTCATCGGTGACCTCGCCGCTGGCAGCACCGAATTCTCCACACGGTGGGCCCGGCATAATGTGCGGTTCCACCGCAGCGCCCGCAAGAGAATGCGCAACCAACTCGTCGGCGAGATCGAGCTCACCGGCGACGCCCTGGAACTGCCCGGCGAAGGACTCACCCTGATCGCCTACTCAGCCGAACCCGGAAGCCAAGCCCAAGATCAACTCGACTTCCTCGCCAGCTGGAGCGCCAACATCAAAACCACCTCGAACCCGCACCACTGAACCCGCCGACGGCCTAGCCGGCAACGTCTTCCCGAACCGGCCGGAAATGGGGTTAATGGGGGAGGGGTTGACAATAGGAACATCTCGCCGTCGCACCTCAAGAGACCCTGACGCCCGACTCCCCTGAAACGGAGATCCCCGCATGACAGCTCCCGACGTCACCGGTGCACCGCCCGGGAAGACGGCACCCACCAACCGACGCCCCCGGCTCCACCCTGCCTGGATCGTGGCAGCGGTGGCATTCCTTGCCTTGGTGGGAGCTGCCGGCTTCCGTGCGGCACCCGGTGTACTGATGGTGCCGTTGCAGGAAGAATTCGGCTGGTCCACCACGGTGTTGTCCTTGGCCGTCAGCATCAACCTGGTCCTGTTCGGGCTGACGGCGCCCTTCGCTGCAGCACTGATGGAACGGTTCGGTATCCGGAAAGTCACCTCACTTGCGCTGTGCCTCATCGGGCTGGGTTCGGCGCTCACGGTGTTCGTGAACCAGTCCTGGCAGATCCTGCTCACCTGGGGCTTGCTGATCGGGCTCGGCACAGGTTCCATGGCACTGGTGTTCGCGGCGACCATCGCCAACACGTGGTTTGCCAAGAGCCGCGGACTGGTCATCGGCATCCTGACGGCAGGCAGTGCTGCCGGCCAGCTGGTATTTCTTCCCTTCATCGCCGCCCTTGCCCAGAACCCCGGCTGGCGGGGAGCGTCCCTGCTCATTGCCGCCGGCGCGCTCGCCGTTGTCCCGCTGGTGCTGAGATGGCTCCGGAACTCACCCGCCGACGTCGGGGTGTTGCCTTATGGGGCCGAGGAACCGGGCGACGCGCCAACAGGTGCGCCGTCAGCCACGACGCCGGCCGGCAAGCCTGCCGCTGGAGGCGGAGCGCCCGCACTGTCGCCGCCCAAGGACTCCGCCAATGCCGCTGTCCGTGCCCTGCAGGTACTGAAACGGGCCAGCAAAGTGCGCACCTTCTGGGCCCTGGCTGCCGGTTTCGCCATCTGCGGAGCAACCACCAACGGACTGATAGGCACGCACTTCATTCCCTCCGCGCATGACCACGGCATGCCCGAGACTACGGCGGCAGGGTTGTTGGCCGTCGTCGGGATATTCGACATCGTGGGGACCATCGCCTCGGGATGGCTGACCGATCGCTTCAATCCCAAAGTCCTGTTGGCGGTGTACTACCAGTTCCGCGGGATCGGGCTGCTGGTATTGCCGCTGCTGCTGGGCTCGTCCGTGGAACCGAGCATGATCATCTTCGTGGTGGTTTACGGCCTCGACTGGGTGGCCACAGTGCCGCCAACTGCGGCGATCTGCCGCTCGGTGTTCGGCGCGGACGGCTCGGTTGTTTTCGGCTGGGTATTCGCCGCCCACCAGCTGGGAGCAGCCGTGGCCGCACTGCTGGCCGGCTTCATCCGGGATGCCACCGGGCACTACAACTACGCCTGGCTCGGCGCGGCTGCCATGTGCACCGTGGCCGCGGTGATCAGCGCCACCATTCGTAAAGATGCCGTGAAGAAGGAACCCGTGGGCGTCGCCTAACTCATGCCCACCGGTGCGTTGCGGGGCCCGCTCTGCGCCCTATTCGCTCAATAGAGCACGCAGAGCGGGCCCCGCAACGGGGGTTTTAGCCCGCCTCGGTGATCCGGAACGCCAGCGTCCGCGCTTCCGGGCGCAGCGCGTAGTCCGGCCAGACGTCCGGGCCGCATGCCCTGGATCCAAGGCCGTGCTGGGCGGCATCAAGGTACAGGTAGCTGCCTTGGCTTACCGGCAACTCGTGCGGGTGGCCCGCCGCTGAGACTTCCTGCGCAGTGTGCCGGGTGAGCGTAAAACCGGGCAGGCGGCCGCGGGAGTCCGGGACGGCGTCGAGTTTCAGCCACGGGGAACCTGCCTGCTGCAGGTCAAGCGACCGGACAGCACTGCGGTGTCCCGATTCCTGCGGTTTGGCGTAAGGCACCGTGAGCTCGTCAATGCCCGCTGAGTACCGTCCCACCAGGGTGGCGTGCATGCTGTCGGGGTACGATTCCCGCGGTCCTGCACCAAACCATGACGCCCCGTCCACGGAGGCCGGCAGCTCGAAGCGGACCCCCACGCGAGGCCAGATGATGTCCCAACCTGTGCTGGGAACGATGTCCACCCGGAGGAACAGATCGCCTCCGGACAGCTGCCAGTTTTCCTCGACCGAGACCCACTGGGAAGCGTCGGCAGCGGCGTAGCGGGTCCGGACCACCACCGAGGATTCGCCGGCTGAAACCTTCTCCACCCTGGCGGTGATCCGGTCCAGGCCGGCAGCGCGCCACACCGTTTCCATGGATGGAGCAGGAGTGCCGTTGCCGTTGTTAAGCCACGGGTCGGCCAGGTCATAGCTCCCGCGGCCGGCGCCGGCATCGTTGTCCGTGGGGGCACGCCATAGCTCCAGCCTCGGACCGGACACGGGCAGCCCTGCCAGGGAGATCAACCAGCCCGCCTCAAAGACAGCCGGTCCCAGGGAGAGGGTCCCCTCCGCATCAAGGGCGGCAGGTGCGGAGGATGCCAAGGGACGCGGAAGCCGAAGCGAAGCAGGTGCTTCGGTCATCTCCAGCTGCGCTGCCGAGATGATGTGCCCGGCCTCAGCCCACCCTGTGTCCTTGCGGAGGACAGCCTCCACCGTGAGCCAGTGTTCACCGACTCCCACGGCCGCGAACCCCGGGAGCTCAATGCGAGCGGTGCTGCCCGCAGCAAGCTGGCTGCCTTCCTGTGTGAGGACGTCCAGCTCGCCGGAGTCAACCGGAACGCCGTCGAGCTCAGTACGCCAACGCAGGACGACGTCCGATGCATCTGCGGTGTGCCGCAGGTTGGCGACGGAGACGAACCGGCGGATGCCGCCGTCGGACGCTTCGGTGGAGAAGCCCAACCGCAGGGGAGCGACGATCTGTTTGTACTCGAAGAGACCAGGGCTGGGCGTCGAATCGGAGAGGACCATGCCGTCCATGACGAAGTTGCCGTCGTGGACAACCTCGCCGAAGTCGCCGCCGTAGGCGTAGAACTCCGTGCCATCGGCTGTGGTGGTGCGGATGCCGTGATCACGCCATTCCCACACGAATCCGCCGTGAAGCCGAGGGAATCGGTCCACCAGGTCCTCATACTGGTCGATGGCCCCCGGCCCGTTGCCCATGGCGTGCACGTACTCGCACAGGATGAACGGTTTGCTGCGTTGCCGGGCGGACTCCGCCGCAGAGCAACCCAGCAGGAGCGCCCCGGAATCGTCCCGGCCGATCGCCTCGGTTTCAGGAACGGAAGAGTACATCCGCGAGTAGACGTCCGTGTAGGCGCCCGTGTAGTCACCTTCGTAGTGGACGGGCCTGCCGGCGTCCCGGGCATGCGCCCAGGCGGACATCGCTGCCAGGTTGGCGCCTGTGCCGGACTCATTGCCAAGGGACCACATGATGATTGAGGGGTGGTTCTTGTCTCGCTCCACCGTGCGTTCCATCCGGTCCACGTACGCCTCACGCCACGCGGGATCATCACTGGGGTTGCCCACCCAGCCGTGCCGTTCAAAACCGTGCGTCTCCAGATCGCATTCAAGGATCACCCAAAATCCCATCTCGTCCGCTATGTCCAGCAAGCGC
>NZ_JABMCX010000321.1 GCF_013179505.1 Paenarthrobacter sp. CM16
AACCCCCAACTCCAACCGCCCCCGCACCCCCCGCTCCGAAGGAACCAGCGCGGAGTTGAGCTCCACGTCCCCCCAAGGACCAACATCGACGCCCGAGCTCACTACGTGCGCAGTCATCGGCTATCCCCGAAGGACGCCCCGAACGTCGCGACGTTGCAGCCTGGGCCGGCCGTGAACGCCAGCCGAATGGCCGGGGACCAAACCGCGGAGGCGGCGTAGCCGGGGATAAGGGGCCGCGGCGTGGCGGCGGCAGCTGGGGCGGGGCGATCCGCGACCGCGGATGAAGGGGGCCGCGGCGTGGTGGGCACCGCGAAGCGGGCACGGCCCCCTTCATCCGCGGGCGCCGCCCCCGGTGACTTAACTGCGAACCCTGGCCGGGTCATTGCGCCAAGTCGAGCATCAGGACGTCGCGCCGGATCCAGTTGAGGACCTCGTCCAACCCTTCGTCCGTCTTGAGGTTCGTGAAGCAGAACGGCTTACTACCGCGGAACTCCTTGGAATCCCTCTCCATGACGGCCAGGTCCGCTCCAACGTGTGGCGCCAGGTCGGTTTTGTTGATGATGAACAGATCGGATTTGATCATTCCTTGGCCGGCTTTGCGGGGGATTTTTTCGCCTTGGGCTACGTCGATGATGTAGATGGAGAAGTCGACGAGTTCGGGGCTGAAGGTGGCGGAGAGGTTGTCGCCGCCTGATTCGACGAAGATGACTTGCAGGTCGGGGTGCCTGGCTTTGAGTTCTTCGATGGCGGCGGTGTTCATGGAGGTGTCTTCGCGGATGGCGGTGTGCGGGCAGCCGCCGGTTTCGACGCCGATGATGCGGTCTTCGGGGAGGATGCCGTTGGCTGCGAGGATTTTGGCGTCTTCGATCGTGTAGATGTCGTTGGTGATGGCGGCCATGGAGATGTCCCTGCTCATGTGCCGGGTGATGCGTTCCACGAGCTGGGTTTTGCCTGCTCCGACGGGTCCGCCGACGCCGATTTTGATGGGTTCAGTCATGTTTTCTGTCCTTTGCTTCAGCTAGCTCATGAACATGCGGGCGCGTTGCCGTTCGTGCCGCATTTGCGAAATTTCAAGTCCGGGGCTGACGGCCCCAAAGTCGTTCCAGCACAGCTGTGCTACATCCTCGACGGCGGCAGCTACGGCGTCGTGCGCTTGGCGAAGTACCCGTTGTCCGGCGTTCTGACCCATCGGAATGGCCCGCACGGCGTTCTGGGTCAGGGAAGTCACCGCGGCAAACAGATACGCAGAGAGCGCCGCTTCAAACGGAACGCCCAGTGACCGTGCAATCACCCCGAAGGCCAAGGGCTGATGCCCCCCGGCCCTCCCCTCACGTACCAACTCCCGATACGCCTCCAACTCCCCCGAAGGAAACACCTCCCCACCAATTTCCAACAACCGCCCACCCATTTTCAAAGATGCCTCCCGCACCTCCCGAGCCAACAACTGCGCCGAGAGAACAGAATCCAACAAACCAACATCCACCCCGTCATACAAGAACCGCAAAGCCAACCCCTCCGAATAGGTCAACTGCTGCCCCACAAAAGCCCCCAACCAATCCCCAAAAGACCCCTCATCCCAAACCAACCCACGATGCACATAGCTCTCAAACCCCAAAGAATGAGCAAAAGCCCCCGTAGGCAACGCGGAGTCAGTCAACTGTTGAAGAGCAAGCTGATATGTCGCACTCAAAGCGCACCGCCGGAGGTGATGTCTGCGCGCTGGAGCGGAGCTGGGAAGGGGGCCGCGGCGTGGTGGGCACCGCGAAGCGGGCACGGCCCCCTTCCCAGCGGAGCGCAAGCGTGCGCGCCCAACTGGCCGCGGCGCACAGCGTTAGTGCGAATGCTCAGCATGGCGGAAGGGCACCGGCATGACCCGCTCTTGCCTGTCGTAGGGGACGCCAACGCTCTTCAGATAGTCTTCGACCGTGTGGTCATACTGACAAACCATGACTTCGGCCCCGTACTCGGAGGAGGCGTCGAAGAATTGTGCCTGCAGGTGCCGGTTGCCGAGCGAATGTGCCACGACCCCCATTTCGTGGATTGTCCGCGCCCCTATCACCAGGACGTCGGTGGGCAGCACGGAGATAACGATGACGTTGCCGGGATCGATGGCGAGGATGTCGCCGTCGCGGAGGTCGCCGGTGCCGGCGGGGAGGCGGATGCCGAGTTCTTTGCCGTGGTCGGTGGTGACGCGCTGGATGCGTTTGACCAGCAGGGAGCTCGGGAGTACGACTTTTTCTTTGTGCCGGCCCGCATAGTCGTGGGGTTGTTCGTGGAGGTTGCCGAGGATTTTTTCGATGATCATGTGATTCCTAAGCGGCTTAGAAGAGGAAGTAGCGCTGCGCCATGGGCAGCACGTCGGAGGGCTGGGAGGTGACTTCGACGCCGTCGACGCTCACTTTGTAGGTTTCGGGGTCGACGGCGATCTCGGGCGTTTCACCGTTGTATTTGAGGTCCGCTTTGGTGAGGTTGCGGATGCCGGTGACGGGTTTGATGATGCGTTCGAGCCCGAGTTCGGCGGGCACTCCGGCGTCGATCGCGGCTTTGGACATGAACGTGATGGACGTCTGCTGCAAGGCCTTGCCGTACGTGGCGAACATGGGGCGCATGGTGCGGGGCTGGGGTGTGGGGATGGAGGCGTTGGCGTCGCCCATGAGGGCGTAGGCGATCTGTCCGCCTTTGATGACGAGTTCGGGTTTCACGCCGAAGAACGCGGGGTCCCAGAGCACCAGGTCCGCGAATTTGCCTGCTTCCACGGAACCGATGACATCTGCCATGCCTTGGGCGATGGCGGCATTGATGGTGTATTTGGCCACGTAGCGTTTGAGCCGGAAGTTGTCGGATTCGGTGGAGCCGTGGGTGGTGCCGGAGGGATCCTTCAACACGCCTCGTTGCCGTTTCATGGCGTCGGCTACTTGCCAGGTGCGGGTGACCACTTCGCCGACGCGGCCCATGGCTTGCGAGTCGGAGGAGGTGATGGCGAAGATGCCGAGGTCGTGCAGGACGTCTTCGGCGGCGATGGTTTCGGCCCGGATGCGGGAGTCTGCGAAGGCTACGTCCTCGGGGATGTCCGGGTTGAGGTGGTGGCAGACCATGAGCATGTCCAGGTGCTCTTCGATGGTGTTGCGGGTGTACGGCAGGGTGGGGTTGGTGGAGGCCGGGAGGACGTTGGGCAGTCCGGCGATCTTGATGATGTCCGGGGCGTGCCCACCGCCGGCGCCTTCGGTGTGGAAGGTGTGGATGACACGGCCGTCGATGGCCCGGATGGTGTCTTCAACGAAGCCGCACTCGTTGAGGGTGTCGGTGTGGATGGCCACTTGGACGTCGTATTCGTCGGCAACGCGCAGGGACATGTCGATGGACGAGGTGGTGGATCCCCAGTCTTCGTGCACCTTCAGCCCGACGGCGCCGGCGCGGATCTGCTCTGCGAGGGGCTCGACGGCGGATGCGTGGCCCTTCCCGAACAGGCCGATGTTGACGGGGAGTCCCTCGGCGGCCTGCAGCATTCGCGAGATGTGCCAGGCGCCGGGGGTGACGGTGGTGGCTTTGGTTCCTTCGGCGGGGCCCGTGCCTCCGCCCACCATGGTGGTGATGCCATTGCACAGGGCGGCCGGGACTTGTTCCGGGGAAATGAAGTGGATGTGGGTGTCGATGCCGCCGGCTGTGAGGATTTTGCGTTCTCCGGCGATGATTTCGGTGCTGGAGCCGATCACGATGTCCACATCGTGGGTGATCTGCGGGTTGCCTGCCTTGCCGATCTTGAAGATGTACCCGTCCCTCAGGGCAACATCCGCCTTGTAAATGCCGGTGTAATCCAGGACGATCACGTTGGTGATCACCGTGTCCGGGATGTCGTCCGAGCGGATCAGTTGTCCGTTCTGGCCCATGCCGTCGCGGATGACTTTGCCACCGCCGAACACCACTTCCTCGCCGTAAACCGTGTAGTCTTTCTCGATTTCGAGGAACAGTTCGGTGTCCGCCAGACGGATGGCATCGCCGGTGGTTGGCCCGTACAGCTCGGCGTACTGCCTGCGGGGTATCTCGAAGCTCATTTGGTGTCTCCTTCCGAAGCAGAACCGCCCAGGCGGGTGCCGCCGTCGAGCCTTCCGTTGACGGCGTTACTGAGCCCGAAGACCTCACGCACCCCGGCAATTTCGATCAACTGGACGGTCTTCCGGTCGCCTGGCTCGAAACGTGCGGCTGTGCCGGCAGGGATGTCCAGGCGGCGGCCGTAGGCGGCATCGCGGTCGAACTCGAGGGCGCTGTTCGCCTCGGCAAAGTGATAATGGGAGCCCACCTGGACGGGACGGTCGCCGCGGTTCACCACCTCGACGGCGGTTGCCTCACGGCCGCTGTTGCAAGCGATGGAACCGGGAAGGAGCTTGTATTCACCGGGGATCATGGAGGCTCCTAGCGGATGGGGTGATGGACGGTGACGAGCTTGGTGCCGTCAGGGAACGTGGCTTCAATCTGGACGTCGTGGATCATCTCCGGCACGCCTTCCATCACGTCTTCGCGGCGGAGGATGGTGGTTCCGTAGCTCATGAGCTCGGCAACCGTCCTGCCGTCCCGGGCACCTTCGATGAGTTCGAAGCTGATGATCGCCACGGACTCGGGATAGTTCAGTTTCAGCCCCCGTGCCTGGCGGCGCCGCGCCAGATCGGCAGCCACCACGATCATGAGTTTCTCCTGCTCACGGGGCAAAAGATGCATGGTTACTCCTTGGACGCAGGGCACTTGGACAGATTGTGTTCAGCGTAAGGAGCGGAAGTTTCGGCGACGTTTCCAATTCGTCTCAGTCGGGGGTCGGATTCAGCCGAATTGACCTCAACTTAAGTTGAGGTCATAGCATCGGTCGGGTGCGCGTCCGCGTAGGTCGCCATCCTTGACCAGTCCCATGAA
>NZ_JABMCX010000322.1 GCF_013179505.1 Paenarthrobacter sp. CM16
CGACGCCGGAGCGCGGCCGCCGCCTCCGGCCACACGCTGTACCGGAACAGCCTGCAGTTGTTGGGACGCGACCAAGCCTTGCTCAGCATCGACGGCAGGACAGTGTCCTTGTCCGCCAGGCACAGCGAGATCCTGGCCATCCTCAGCAATCATCCCGCTGGACTCAGCGCGGATGACTTGTGCGCCCAGCTGTATCCGGGCGATGGCTCAGCTGTCACCCTGAGGGCGGAAATGGTGCGCCTCCGCAAAGTCATCCTGGAACTCAGCCCCGGGGCGGTCCCCGAGTCGCGGCCTTACCGTTTGCCGGTTGAGTTGCTGCCCGACTCCGGTCAGGTCCTCAGCTGCCTTCAGCGCGGTGCGCACCGCATCGCCTTGGAAATTTACAAAGGCGGGCTTTTGCCGCGATCGGAGGCGCCCGGCGTCGTGCAGTTGCGTGAGAGGGTCTCGCACTTGCTGCGCGAGGCGCTGCTCAGTGACGGCAGCGTGGATTCGCTCCTCAAGTACGCTGAGCTGCCGGAGGCGAAGTACGACGTCGACCTCCGCCTGGCCGTGTTGAAGCTGCTGCCGCCGCGCTCGCCCAAGCGGGCCGCCGTCGTGGCTGATCTTGAACGCATCGACAGGGAAATGAAAGCGTGAGCTGACTCACATGGTTGCAACGTAGCTGCAACCTCCCCGCTCCTAGGCTCGGATCAATGGCGACAGCCACCGTGATTCGCAGCAAAGGAGCTAGCAATGACTGTTTACGCACAGCCGGGTGCCGAGGGTTCGAAGGTCACTTTCAAGGACCGGTACGAGAACTGGATCGGCGGCGAGTGGGTTGCCCCGGTCAAGGGCGCCTACTTTGAGAACATCACCCCCGTCACGGGCAAGGCCTTCTGCGAAGTTGCCCGCGGCACCTCCGAGGACATCGAGTTGGCGCTGGACGCCGCCCACAAGGTTGCACCTTCCTGGGGCAAGACGTCCGCTACCGAGCGTGCAGCGATCCTGAACAAGATTGCCGATCGCATTGATGAGAACGTTGAGCTCCTTGCGGTCGCGGAAACCTGGGACAACGGCAAGCCGGTCCGCGAAACCCTGAATGCCGACATCCCCTTGGCAGCGGATCACTTCCGTTACTTTGCCTCCGCCGTCCGCGCGCAGGAGGGCCACCTGTCCCAGCTGGATGAGGACACCACCGCCTACCACTTCAAGGAGCCGCTGGGCGTTGTTGGCCAGATCATCCCGTGGAACTTCCCCATCCTCATGGCAGTCTGGAAGCTGGCACCGGCGCTCGCCGCCGGCAACGCCGTAGTCCTCAAGCCCGCCGAGCAGACGCCCACGTCAATCCTGGTCCTCATGGAACTCATCGGCGATCTCCTCCCGGCCGGTGTGGTGAACGTCGTCAATGGCTTCGGTGTAGAGGCGGGCAAGCCGCTGGCTTCCAGTTCCCGAATCCGCAAGATCGCCTTCACGGGTGAAACCACCACCGGCCGCCTCATCAGCCAGTACGCGTCCAACAACCTCATTCCGGTCACTCTGGAACTTGGCGGCAAGAGCCCCAACATCTTCTTCGACGATGTCGCGGACCAGAATGACGCTTTCTATGACAAGGCCCAGGAGGGCTTCACGCTCTTTGCCTTCAACCAGGGCGAAGTCTGCACCTGCCCGTCCCGGGCACTGGTCCAGGAAGGCATCTACGACTCCTTCATGACCGACGTTGTGGCCCGGACCAACAGCATCATCCAGGGCAACCCCCTCGATACCGATACCCAGGTTGGCGCCCAGGCGTCCAATGACCAGCTGGAGAAGATCCTTTCCTACATCGACATCGGAAAGCAGGAGGGCGCCAAGCTCCTCACCGGCGGTGCCCGGGCCGAGCTGTCCGGCGATCTCGCCGGCGGTTACTACGTCCAGCCCACCATTTTCGAAGGCCACAACCGGATGCGCATCTTCCAGGAGGAGATCTTCGGCCCGGTAGTGTCCGTCACCAAGTTCAGCGACTACAACGACGCCATCGGCATCGCCAATGACACCCTCTACGGCCTTGGTGCCGGAGTGTGGTCGCGCAACGGAAACGTCGCCTACCGTGCAGGCCGGGAAATCCAGGCCGGCCGCGTGTGGGTCAACAACTACCACGCCTACCCGGCAGGTGCCGCCTTCGGTGGCTACAAGTCCTCAGGTATTGGCCGTGAGAACCACGCCATGATGCTGGACCACTACCAGCAGACCAAGAACCTCCTGGTCAGCTACAACGAGAACAAGCTCGGCTTCTTCTAAAAGTTTTTGTACAGCAGATGCCCTTCTGGAGTGGTTTTAGGGGCATCAGCTGTACAAAAACTCCCATCATTCGTACAGATCAAAGGAGATCGTCAATGACCACCATGCAAGCAGCAGTAGTTACCGAATTCGGAACCGACCTTACGGTCAAGGAAGTGGAACGCCCGACGCCGGGTCCCGGCCAAGCGCTGGTCCGCCTCATTACGTCCGGGGTATGTCATACCGACCTGCACGCCGCCGAAGGCGACTGGCCGGTCAAGCCGACACCACCGTTCATTCCCGGCCATGAAGGAGTGGGCGAAGTGGTGGCACTGGGGGAGGGTGTCACCGATGTTGCCCTTGGCGAGCTTGTCGGCAACGCCTGGCTGTGGTCCGCTTGCGGAGACTGCCAGTACTGCCGCACCGGTTGGGAGACGCTCTGCGAGTCCCAGCAGAACGGCGGCTACAGCGTGGATGGCTCGTTCGGCGAGTACATGCTGGTGGACACCCGCTTTGCTGCCCGCATCCCGGCAGGCTCGGACCCGGTGGAAGTGGCACCGGTGCTGTGTGCCGGCGTCACCGTTTACAAGGGCCTGAAGATGACCGAGACCAGGCCGGGACAGTGGGTCACCATCTCCGGCATCGGCGGACTGGGGCACATTGCTGTCCAGTACGCCGTAGCCATGGGGCTCCGGGTAGCGGCGGTGGACATTGCTGATGACAAGCTGGCCCTGGCCCGGGAACACGGCGCCGAGCTGACGGTCAACGCACTGCATGAAGATACGGCGGAGGTCATCCAGCGTGAAACGGGCGGCTGCCACGGTGTACTGGTGACCGCAGTCCACCCTTCGGCTTTCGGCCAGGCGATCGGCATGGCGCGCCGCGGTGGAACCATCGTCTTCAACGGGCTGCCTCCGGGAGACTTCCCGGCGCCGATCTTCGAGATCGTCCTCAAGGGCCTCACGGTCCGCGGCTCAATCGTGGGAACGCGGCAGGACCTCGAGGAAGCGTTGGAGTTCTACGCGCAGGGGAAGATCAAGCCAACGGTCTCCACTCGGGAACTGTCCGAGGTCAACGCGGTCTTTGACGAAATGAAGCACGCCAAGATCGACGGCCGAGTGGTCCTGACGTTCTGATGAACAACATCAGCGTGGAAGCTGCGGTGACGCTGCCCGGGGAGGACTTCTCCCGGGTGGCGCTCACCGCGGTATCCGTGGAACTCCTCCGCAAGCTCTGGGTTCAGCATGGGCCACTGATGTTCCACCAGTCCGGTGGTTGCTGTGACGGATCGGCTCCCATGTGCTATCCGGCGGGGGAGTTCCTGACCGGTGACTCGGATGTCCTTCTGGGCAGGTTCGATATCGGAGCAGGAGGAGAGCCGCAGCCCTTGGAGTTCTGGATGTCCAAGGAGCAGTTCAACTACTGGTCGCATACGCACCTCACAGTCGATGTTGTCCCGGGCCGGGGGAGCGGTTTTTCAGTGGAGTCACCCGAGGGCAAACGGTTCCTGATCCGTTCCACCCTCATGGACTGGGACGTGCCCGGTATTTAGGACTCCTGGCTGGTGTGACGGGGGCTACCCGCCCTCGTCCCACCAGTCACACCTGTCACGGGGTTTCGTGGTTCGTCTCACTATCTGGGATAAATATGGTCGTCCAAGGGCCGGACACTATTCTTGATGAGTCCTATACCACTCCCATCCAGAATGTGGCATTTTTATGAACATTTTCAGGACCAAGTCGATTGAGCAGTCGATCGCCGATGCCGACGAACCCGGTCGCAAGCTCAAGCGCAGCCTGAGCACTTGGGACCTCATGATCATGGGCGTCGCCGTTGCTGTCGGCGCCGGGATCTTCTCGGTTGGCGCCAAGGCTGCCGCAAACTTTGCCGGCCCCGCCGTCACTATCTCCTTCGCCATCGCCGCTGTCACCTGTGCTTTGGCCATCATGTGCTACGCCGAGTTCGCCACCGCGATTCCCGTGGCCGGCTCCGCCTACGTCTTCACATACGCCACCATGGGCGAAGTCCTTGCTTGGATCATCGGGTGGAACCTCATCCTTGAGCTCTTCACCGCTGCGGCCGTGATCGCCAAGTACTGGGGGATCTACCTCAGCACGGTCTTTGGCCTGATGGGTGTGGAGATGCCGCCGTCAATCCAGGTGGCCGGCATTGACCTCTACTGGGGTGCCTTCCTCATTGTTGCCATCTTCACCGTGCTCCTGGTGCTAGGGACAAAGTTGTCCGCCCGCGTCGGTAACGTCTTTACGCTGATCAAGATCGCCGTGGTGCTGTTCGTGATCGTTGTCGGCTTCAGCTACGTGAAGTTCTCCAACTACACCCCCTTCATCCCTGCCTCGCAGCCTACTGACTCCGGTGCCGCCGACGTCATGAAGCAGTCCTTCTTCGGCTTCCTCACCGGCGCTGCTCCGGCCCAGTACGGCACCCTCGGCGTCTTCGCCGGTGCCGCCCTGGTGTTCTTCGCCTTCATCGGCTTCGACGTAGTGGCAACCTCCGCAGAAGAGGTCAAGAACCCGCAGAAGACCCTGCCGCGCGGTATCTTCGGTGGCCTTGCGGTGGTTACGCTGCTGTACATCCTGGTCTCCCTCGCGTTGACGGGCATGGTTTCCTACACGCAGCTGGCCGAGGT
>NZ_JABMCX010000323.1 GCF_013179505.1 Paenarthrobacter sp. CM16
GGTCTCAACCACACCGGAGGCTTTGAGTGCCTCAACCAGCAACCGCCAGGACCCTGTAATTTCTTCACCGGAGACCGACCTCAGCGTCCTGTACCCACTGGCTGTCGGGATGGTTCCGGCCATCACCGAAGCGATGTCCGGTTCGTCCACCTGGACCACAATGCCTGCCCCGGGTGCTGCAGCAGAGACCCGGCGGATGTGCTCGGCGACACCGGCAGCCAAAGATTCGGCGATGTCGCGGCGGGCACCGTAGTCCAGGAGCGCGCGTTCCCCGTTGTGCAGGTAGAGGTTGGCGGCAAGGCTTAGGGGGCCAACCAAGTGAATCTTCAGTTCTGTTGCCGAAACGTCTTCGGTGCCGGCGATATCGGCCAGTACGTTGATATCGGTGGACATTGCAGAGCGGGCCCGCTGGGCATCTTTCCCCGGCCTGTCCACCAACCGCCAACCATGCGGCTGAACATCGAGGGCCAGGTCCACCAGCAAGGAACCGGAACGGCCCACGGCATCCGAACCCACGCCGCGGTCCGGAAGTTCGGGAAGGAACGGAAGATGGGGATCGCCCAGTTCCCCCCGGATAATCCGGGTCGCCTCGGCAGGATCGGTGCCCGGCCACGGTCCCAAGGCAGTTGCGCTGGCCCGCGAATCATTCACTGACGGCATCGTTTATGCCTGCTGGCTTGAAATCTGGTGATCTTCTGCGATTGCCTCGTGATGGCGGATCACTTCGCTGATGATGAAGTTCAGGAACTTCTCTGCAAACGCCGGATCCAGGTGCGCGTCTTCGGCGAGCCTGCGCAGGCGTGCAATCTGGGCTGATTCACGGCCCGGGTCTCCGGCGGGAAGCTTGTGGGTGGCCTTGAGGATTCCTACCTTTTGGGTGGCTTTGAAGCGCTCAGCGAGCAGGAAGACCAAGGTTGCGTCGATGTTGTCAATGCTGGACCGGATGGACAGCAACTCATCCATGACGGCACGGTCCACTTGGCCGGCCAGGGAACTCGCTGCCGGGTTGAAGGAATCGGCGGCATCGGGAAGGGCGTTGTTCTGCTCGGTCATGCATCCCAGTCTATGGTGCCCAAAGGTGCCGACGCGGGTGTTACCTTTGCCCCGGAATGAGGGAAAGGCAGGCACCGTGCAACGGCGCGTGCCTTTCCCCGACTTCCACGTTCTCCGGAGCTAGCCGCCCAAGAGGGCGCGGTGGGCTTCCCGCCGTCGTGCTTGTTCGTCAGGGTCGGGCACAGGCAAGGAGGCGATGAGCCGTTTTGTGTAGTCGTGCTGCGGTGAGCCCATCACGTGGTTGCCGATTCCCTGCTCCACGAGTTGCCCTTTGTACAGCACTCCCACCCAGTGGGACAACATGTCCACCACTGCGAGGTCGTGGCTGATGAAGAGGGCGGCAAAACCAAACTGTTCCTGGATGTCCTTGAACAGGTCCAGGACCTTGGCCTGGACCGAAACATCCAGTGCGGACGTCGGCTCGTCGGCAATCAGGAGGCGGGGGTTGAGCGCCAGCGACCTCGCCAGGGACGCACGCTGCCGCTGTCCGCCGGAGAGTTCGTGCGGGTACCGTTGCGCGTACGACGCCGGCAGCTGGACTGACTCAAGCAGCTCGCCTACCTTTTTACGCGCCTCAGCCGCGCTCGGTTTGGTGTGGATGATCAACGGTTCGGCGACGCATTCCCCGATGGTGAGGTGGGGGTTGAACGAGGCCGCCGGATCCTGGAAGACGAAGCCGATCTCCTTGCGGAGCGGACGGAAAGTGCGCTCCTTGAAGTCCAGCATCTCGTAGCCAAGCACCTTCAAGCTGCCGCCCGTGGTCCGGTTCAAGCCTGCGATGGCCCGCCCGATAGTGGACTTCCCCGAGCCGGACTCACCGACGAGCCCAAAAACCTCATTCTCCGAGACAGTAAAGCTGACGTTGTCCACGGCCTTGAAGCCGTTCCGGCCAAAGCGGCCGGGGTACTCGATGGTGAGGTTCTTCGCTTCCACCAGGATTTCGCCATCCTGATGGAGTCGGCCACGGGCACCTTCGGAGGCCGAATGACGTCCCAGGTGCGGAACGGCCGCCAGCAGTTTCTTGGTGTACTCCACCTTTGGCTCAGCGAAGAGGACCCGGGAAGAAGCCTCCTCCACTACATCGCCCTGGTACATGACCACTACCCGGTCCGCCAGATCGGCCACCACACCCATGTTGTGGGTGATGAGGACAATCGAGGTGCCGTAGTTATCCCTCAGGTCCCGCAGGAGCTGCAGGATTTCGGCTTGGACAGTGACATCCAAGGCAGTAGTGGGCTCATCTGCCACGATGAGGCCCGGATTCAAGGCAAGGGCAGCTGCGATGACCACGCGTTGTTTCTGGCCGCCGGAAAACTGGTGCGGGTAGTAGTTGACCCGTGTCTCGGGATCAGGAATACCCACCTTGCGGAGGGCATCAGTAGCCCGCAGCTTGGCCTCTTTGGCCGAGACACGCCTACCGTCCGTGGCGTGAGCCCGGATACCTTCCGCGATTTGCCAGCCCACGGTAAACACCGGGTTCAAGGCGGTGGAGGGCTCTTGGAACACCATGGCAACATCACGGCCACGGATCTTGCGCAGCGTGGATTTGCTGACGCTGATCACATTGTTGCCATTGATCAGCACGGCACCGGAACTGATGGCCGTTTCAGGGAGCAGGCCCAGGATGGTCTTGGCGGTGACGGTCTTTCCCGATCCCGACTCCCCCACGATCGCAACCACCTCGCCGGATTTCACGTCGAGGCTGACATCCTTAACTGCCTGAACATCACCGCCGTCGGTGGCGAACGTTACTTGGAGCCGATCAATGCTGAGGACGGGTTCAGCGTTGCCGGCGCGGTCTGAGATATGTCCAAGGTTGGTGGTCATGGCTTCCCTGCCTCTTCGGGCTCTGAGGCCGCCGTTGTTGGTGCTGCCGGGGTTGTTGGCGCTGTGGGTGCGCCTGCCCGCTTGCGTCCGCGGATTCGGGGGTCGTTGAGATCGTTGATGCTCTCCCCTACCAAGGTCAGGCCCAGGACGGTGAGCACGATGGCGATGCCCGGGAAGACACCGGTCCACCAAATACCGGACGAGGTATCGGCCAGTGCCTTGTTCAGGTCAAAACCCCACTCCGCAGCGGAAGTAGGTTCAATACCGAACCCCAGGAAGCCCAGCCCCGCGAGAGTGAGGATCGCCTCTGAGGCGTTGAGGGTGAACATCAGTGGCAGGGTCCGTGTGGCGTTCTTGAAGATGTGGCGCCCAATGATGCGCATGCTGGAGGCGCCCAGAACCTTGGCCGATTCTACGAACGGTTCTGCTTTGAGCCGGATGGTCTCGGCGCGGATGACCCGAAAGTACTGTGGCACGAAGACCACGGTGATGGAGAACGCGCAAGAGAAGATTCCGCCCCAGAAACTGGATTGGCCTTTGCTGATGACGATCGAGATGACGATGGCCAGGAGCAAGGTGGGGAAAGCGTAGATGGCGTCAGCCACGACCACCAGGATCCGGTCCAGCCAGCCGCCGAAGTAGCCGCTCAGGAGGCCCAGCGCGACGCCGAGGAAAATTGACATGGCCACGGACACGACGATGACCGTCACCGCCGTCTGCGATCCCCAGATGACCCGGGACAGTACGTCATAGCCGCTGACGGTGGTTCCCAGCAGATGCTTGGCGCCAGGGGCTTCCTGGGTGGGGAAGGAACCTGAGGCGTCGCTGAGTTGCGAGTAGCCGTAGGGGGCAAGCAGTGGAGCGAAGATACTGGTCAGGATCAGTAGGCCGGTGAGAACCAGGCCCACCATCAACATGCCGCGTTGGAGGCCAACACTTTTCTTGAAGTGGGACACTACGGGCAACCGGGAGAACAACGGCTGTTTGGGTGCGGTCAGCGCAGGTGTGCTCATGGTCAGTACCTCACTCGGGGATCGATGAGCGCGGCAATAATGTCCACGATGAAGTTGGTGACGGCAACAATAATGGCCAGCAATACGACGATTCCTTGGACGGCCACAAAGTCACGGGCGTTCAGATACTGCACCAGCTGATACCCCAGCCCTTTCCATTCGAACGTGGTTTCCGTCAGGATTGCGCCGCCGAGCATCAGGGCAATCTGCAGGCCCATAACGGTGATGATGGGGATCAATGCCGGCTTGTAGGCGTGTTTGGTCACCAACCGGAACTCGCTGACGCCTCTGGAACGTCCCGCCTCTACGTAGTCTTTTCCCAACGTGCCGATGACGTTGGTACGCACCAGGCGAAGGAAGACGCCGGCCGTCAGCAGGCCGAGGGCAAGGGCCGGGAGGACTGCATGGGAAGCGATATCCCCCAGGGCATTGAAGTTGCCGCTGCGGAGCGCATCGAGCCAATAGATCCCTGAAGGCGCCGCCAGGCCGCTCATGGTCAGCTCCGTCCGGGTGGAGGCGCGCCCGGCAACCGGGAACCATCCCAGCCACACGGAGAATGTCAGTTTGAGGAGCAAGCCCGCGAAAAAGACGGGCGTGGCGTAGCAGAGGATTGCAAAGAACCTCAGCAGGGCATCCGGTGTCTTGTCCCGGTGCCGGGCAGCGATAAGGCCGAAGGGGATGCCTACCAGCAGGGCGACGATCAGTGCATTGATGGACAGTTCAAGGGTGGCTGCCCCAAAGGTGGTAAGCACTTCCACCACTGGACGCCGGTCCGTGATGGTGGTTCCGAAGTTGCCCGTGAGCAGTTGGCCGAGGTATTCGAAGTATTGGATCAGGATGGGGCGGTCGTAGCCGGCATCGTGGATGCGCTGGGCCAGGACGTCCGGAGGGAGCCGGCCGCCTTGTGATGCCGTAATGGGATCTCCAATGACCCTCATCAGGAAGAACACCAGCGTCACCAAAATGAAGACGGT
>NZ_JABMCX010000324.1 GCF_013179505.1 Paenarthrobacter sp. CM16
TAGGCGAATCCGACGTCGTGCATTTCCAGTTCGCCGCGGCGGATGCCGCCCGTAACAGGGTTCGACGGCGGTTGGACGCTTGACGCTGTTTCCAGCACCTCGCCGATCCGGTCGGCAGAAACGGACGCGCGCGGGATCATGACGGCCATGAACGTAGCCATCATGACGGACATGAGGATCTGCATCAGGTAGCTCAGGAACGCGATCAGGGTGCCCACCTGCATGGAGCCGTCCTCGATCCGGAACGATCCGAACCAGATGACCGCCACGGACGAAACGTTCATCACCAGCATGACCACAGGGAACATGAGCGCCATCAAACGTCCAGCCCGGAGCGCGACGTCGGTGACGTCGTCGTTCGCTTTGCCGAACCGGGCTGCCTCCAAGTCCTCGCGGACGAACGCCCGCACCACGCGGATGCCTGTTAGCTGCTCGCGGAGAACCCGGTTGACGGCGTCGATCCGGACCTGCATTTTGCGGAACAGCGGCACCATCCGCGTCACGATCAATCCCACGCCCACCAGCAGCACCGGCACGCACACGGCTATCAGCCAGGACAGCTGGGCATCCTGCCGGACGGCCATGATGACGCCGCCGATGCTCAGCATGGGAGCCGCCACCATCAGCGTGCAGGCCATCAGGACCAGTTGCTGCACCTGCTGGACATCGTTGGTGGAGCGGGTAATCAGAGACGGAGCGCCGAACCTGGTGACCTCCTGCTCCGAGAACTCCCCCACCCGGCTGAAAATCGCCTCGCGGAGATCACGGCCCATCCCCATCGCAGCCTTCGCCCCGAAGTAGACCGCAACCACGGCACACGCGATCTGCAGCAAGGTAATGAGCAGCATCAGCCCGCCCAAGCGCAGGATGTAGTCCGTGTCCCCGGTGGCCACACCGTTATCAATGATGTCGGCGTTCAGCGTCGGAAGGTAAAGGGACGCGATGGACTGCGCCAGTTGGAACACGACGACGGCGATCAGCAACCGCCGATGCGGCCGCAGGAAACGAACAAGTACCTTCCACAGCATGGATTCTCCGAGCCAGAGCGTTGTGGGCCGAAGGCCAGTTTACGTCTGGTTGCTGCGGGCAACTAGAGAAAAGTGAGGGGTAATGTCAGGGACTCCCTCTCTCCGTTGCGGCCACATACCGTCGAGGTAGCAATATGCCGGAACCACTGAGGAGAGCAATCATGGAAAAGCGCACACTTGGCAGCGGCGGACTGGGAGTTTCCGCGATCGGCATGGGATGCATGAGCATGACCGGCGGCTACAGCGAGCGGCCGGATCGCGACGAGATGATTTCCCTCATCCGCACAGGCGTGGAGCGCGGCGTGACCTTCTTCGACACCGCCGAGATCTACGGGCCCTACGCCAATGAGGAACTGGTCGGCGAAGCACTGGCCCCGTTCAAAAATGAGGTGGTCATCGCCACCAAGTTCGGTTGGGACATTGACCCCGCCGAGCGGAAGCCAAGCGGAAAGGTCACCAGCCGCCCCGAAGTTATCAAGGAAGTAGTCGAAGGATCGCTTCGCCGGCTCGGCGTGGATGCCCTGGACCTTTACTACCAGCACCGCGTCGATCCGGAGGTACCCATCGAGGACGTTGCCGGCGCAGTCAAGGACCTCGTCGACGCCGGAAAGGTCAAGCATTTTGGCATGTCGGAGGCCGCTGCGGGCACCATCCGCCGGGCACACGCGGTCCTTCCCGTAGCCGCCGTCCAGAGTGAGTACTCGTTGTGGTGGCGCCGACCCGAGGAAGAAGTCCTGGGCGTGTGCGAAGAGCTGGGCATTGGTTTCGTCCCGTTCAGCCCCTTGGGTAAGGGATTCCTGACGGGAACCATCAATACCTCCACCACCTTCGAATCCGGCAACGACATCCGCAGCACCATCCCCCGATTCACCCCGGAGGCCATGCAAAACAACCAGGCCGTGGTGGACCTGCTCGCCGGAATTGCTGAAAGAAAAGGCGCGACGCCGGGCCAGATCGCCTTGGCATGGCTGCTGGCACAGAAACCGTGGATCGTGCCGATTCCAGGCACCCGGAAACTGCACCGCCTCGAAGAAAACCTGGCCGCGGCCGACGTCGAACTTTCACCCGCAGAGCTGGACGAAATCGAGGCGGCCGCGGCGAAGATCACCGTGGAGGGCGGCCGTTACAACGAGGCCGGCGAACGGATGACCAACCTGTAGCGGACATCAGTCGCTGATCAGCTCAAGCGCACCGACCTTGCCCGCGAACAGGAGCGCGGCGTCGCTGAGTTCATTCTCGGCAGCACGGCGTGTGCCATCGACGTCCGCATTCAGTACCGTCGGGGCGAAGCGGATGTGCGTGGCGTCCTCAATGCCCACAAAGTTCAACCAGTCGGCAAAGAAGGTGCTGCTGAAATCGGAACCGAAGGCCGCCGGAACCCCGGGAGCGTAGACGCCGCTGCTATGGATGGCCAGGGCGTGCTTGCCTTCCATCAGTCCGGTGTAGCCCTTTTCGGGATCGAACCCGAAGCTCCAGCCTGGCTGGGTAATGATGTCAATCCACTGCTTCAGGACATACGGCACGCCGGAATTCCACATGGGGATGTTGAACACGTAGGCGTCCGCGGCGGCAAACTGGTCAAAGACCGCCCGGGCGGATTCCCAGGCTGCAATCTGATCCGGAGTTTGGTCCTGGCCCGTGAAGATTGCCATCTTCGCGGCAGCCGCGGTGCGGCCGAAAGCCGGCAACGCGCCGTCGTCGAACAGGTTCAAAGTCTCCAGTTCGAACGTCTCCGTAGCTGCGGCTTGGACAGAGTCGATGAAGTGGCGGGCCAAGCGCAGCGAATCGCTGTTGGCGTACCGGGGCGAGGCGTTGATGTGGAGGATGGAGGGCATGGTTTCCTTTCAGTCCAGGGGGTGTTTTGACCCCTCCTCGATCCTCACCCGGAGTTGTCACGCAGCGTAAGAACGCACTTCATTGTGCCTAGGGCACCTCCACGTGCCTGCAATGATGAGGGCATGACACTCACAGCCGATCAGAGCCGCCGGGCAGCGCAGCACCACTACAACGCTTCCCTGGAACTCTGCCCTGCCCGCCAATTGCTTGAGGCGATCAGCAGCAAATGGGTGACACTTGTCCTGCTCGCCCTGGAAGAAGGGCCGCAGCGCCACAGTGAGCTGCGCCGACTGATCCCGGGGGCGAGCCAGAAAATGCTCACGTCTACACTCCGTTCCCTGGAGCGTGACGGCCTGATCCACCGGGAGGTCACTGCGTCGGTTCCGGTCCGGACTGATTATGAGCTCGCGGCACGCGGCCGGTCGCTCCTGCCGATCATCTTCGACATGAAGGAGTGGGCGGAGGACAACATGGACGCGGTAGCCGACTCACGCCAGCACCATGACCGGGATCGTGCCAGCGTCGCCGCCCGTACGACTGTGAGCTCCTGAGCGTGCTCAGCTACTGGGGTCAGAAACGTTAGTGGAAGATGCAGGCCATGCTTCCAGCGCCACATCAACCACCTTGTGAAGTTCGCTTCCAGAAACCCCCGTTCCAGCTGCGGCCGAAAGACCGTGCCAAAGGGTCATGATGAAGTCGGCCAGGACCTCCGGCTCCGCATCGCCGTGAATCTGGCCCTCCTGTAGTGAGGCTGCAATCCGCTCGTGCAGGACGCTAGCGTTGGCTCGCTGTTTTCTCGCGACAGCCGCGCGAACGTCAAAGGTCCCAGCTCCCCCAGATATGGCTGCGCTGGTAGTAAGGCAGCCCGCCGGCTGTCCTGGCGCCGTAAAGCTGTCGACGCTTTCATGAAGGATCCTCGCTGCCGCGGTCAGGGCACTAGGTTCCTCGGCACATGCCCTGACGAATATTTCTGCATACCGCCGCATATACGTATCTACTGCTTCGGTGAATAACTCAAGCTTGCTTCCAAATGCCGCATAGAGGCTCGATTGGGCGATCCCCATCGCTTGAGCAAGATCAACTAGTGACGCGGCGTCGTATCCCCGCGTCCAGAAGACTTCCGTCGCACGCTCAAGTGCGACGCTGCGGTCAAAGCCTCGGGGTCGACCAATAGCGGGCATTCACCAAATCTAGTGCAACCGCTACAGAAGCTGCTAGCTTGACTTCTGTAGCAATCACACCAGAAAGGAAGGCCCATGCGTCAATACGAGGTACAAGTCAGGATGGGGTCCGTGGCAGTGGATGCTTACAGTCTGGAAAACAGCGCCGAGATCCCCTTGGTTCTACTGCCGGGCATCATGAGCGATGCAACAGCATGGAGCGCCGTCGCGGGGCCATTGTCGGCAGACCGCGCTGTTCACGTAGTGAATCGTCGCGGCAGACATCCCAGCACCGATCTCCCAGCTGGGTACTCCCTGCGGACTGAGATCGAAGATCTCATCGCGGTATTGGGGTCCATAGCCAGGCCTGCGCATCTCTTCGGTTGGAGCCTAGGGGCGCTCGTCGCACTTGAAGCCGTTGCAGCTGGCGCCGGGGTGAAGTCCTTGATTCTCTACGAACCCGTCATGGCACCATTTGGAAAAGAACAGACGGAACCACTCCGGACGGCTCGTGAGCATGGGGATTATGATGCGATGGTGGAGATCGTCAACCGAGACATCTCTGGATACAGCCAAGCCCACGTAGAAAATTTACGGACGGATCAAGCAACCTGGGAACACCTATTGGCGTTGGCGATTCCCTTGGCCGATGAGATCGAGGCGCTGAACGCGTTTACCCCTCATCTTGAGGGCTATGACAGCATAGCGAAGCCCGTAACAGTGCTCCGTGGATCGGAAAGCGGCTTGGTTTATGAAGCGCCGTGCACCCGTGCGATTCAAGCTCTAAACCGCCCTATGGTCGTGTCGCTGCAAGGCCAAGACCACCTCATCC
>NZ_JABMCX010000325.1 GCF_013179505.1 Paenarthrobacter sp. CM16
CATCGCGCTCAGCCTGCGCCGTCCGGGACTGCTGAACTGTCCTGGCAGGCTGGGCCGTGCGTCCTGCCATCTTGGCATCGCGGTCAGCGAGCCGGGCAAACATATCGTTGTAAGCACTGAGATCGGCGTCATTATTCCTGTCGGCCGCACGATCAACCCGTCGGGTCTCGCGTTCGTCGGAGCGCGACCACATTACGGCCACTCCGATCGCCACCAGCAGGGTGGGTACTTCGCCGATCCCCCATGCCACCGCACCGCCCAGTTGCTGGTCTCCAATGGCTGACGGACCCCAGGCCCGGCCCAGGTTGCCGAAGTAGTCGGCTGCCAGCAGCCCGGTGCCACCCATGATGGCCACGCCGAAGAAAGCGTGGAAGCCCATAGTGGCCAACAGAAGGAGCAGGCGCATCGGATAAGGGGCACGGCGCGGTAGGGGATCGCTGCCGATCATGCTCAGCACAAAGATGTAGCCGGTCAAAAGGAAGTGCACGTTCATGAGTTCGTGGCCAACGTGCTCGCGCATCGCCAGGCCGAACAGGTCCGAGTAGTAGAACAACACGATGGAGCCTGCAAAGTTGGCCGCCGCGAACAACGGGTGTGTCACCACCTGCGAGAACCTGGAGTGCACAAACAGCAGCAACCACTCGCGAAGGCCACGCGAGCCGTGGGTTCCTTCCCCACGGGAGGGCAGGGCTCGCAGCGCAAGCGTCACGGGGGCACCCAGGACGAGGAAGATCGGCGCCACCATGGTCAGGGCCATGTGATCCACCATGTGAGCGGAGAACAACACGCGCCCGTAGACAGCGGGTGGACCCGAGGTGATGTAGGTGAGTACCACCAGCCCAATGATCCAGTTGACTGTCCGGAACCAGGACCACTTGTCTCCACGCTTGCGGACCTTGACGATGCCCATGATGTAGGTGACCGCGCCGAACAGCGCCACTCCCACCCACAGCCAGTCGAAGCGCCATTCAGTCAACCAGCGTTCCGGCGTGAGTTCCGGTGGAAGCTCGTAACCAGAGAGGATGAACGACGGCGAGGCATCGGGGGCGTACGTGGTGGGCTGCGGAGGAGCCGAACGTCCCAGCGCAACGGCGAGTCCCGACGTCGCGCCCATCACCAGCAACTCAACCAAAACCAACTGCCACAGCACGCGACGGGCCGACATGGAGCCGTTCTTACCAAGCTGCGGAATGACCCATTGGCGGTGCATGAAGCCGATGCCGCCCAAAACCAGCGTGGCCAGGGACTTTGCGACGATCAGTTGCCCATAGGGAGAGCCGAACAGGTCCGCGGGGTTGGTCACGCGGATGGCGGCATTGATGACACCCGAGGCGAACACCAAAACGAAGGCAAAGCCGGCCAACGCCGAGAAGCGGCGCAGTGTCTGCTCGGTGATGTCAGGTGTTCCCTTGCTCCGTGAACCAGTGAGGATTCCGGAGAGGACCACCAACATGATGATGCCGCCCACCCACGTAGACACGCCCACCAAGTGGAGACCCAGGGAGTTGATGGCACCTTCATGGTCGCTGGAACTGGACGAGTGGCCAATCAAGGCCGTGGGAATCAGCCCGATCAGGGCCAGCAGAAGAGTGAATGCCAGGCCGGTCAACGAGCGCACCCCGAACAGCGCAGTGGTCACAACGGCGGCGATGATGGTGACGGCGAGCCAGGCCTTGCCTGTCTCGATGTCGGTCATGAAGTACACCAGCGAGCGGGTGAACTCTGCGTCGCCGGAAAGCCCTTGGCCCGCTACGTCTGCGTAGGTCAGGACGAGGACTGCCACTGAGGACAACGTCCATGCCGCTCCAGCACCTGCGGCAACGGCCAGGGCCCGGGCAAAGGCTGGATGTTCGGGGGCGTCGACGTCCTTCTCGCGGGAACGTGACCCGCCGAGGTTCTTGGGGAGGATGCCAACGGCAAATATCAGGCCGCCCACCACGGTAGCTACTGAGACGTTGTGGATGGCTTTCGCGAACGGGAGACCCCAGCGGACCAACTCGCCGGGATCAGACACCTGCCGGGTGGCCGAGGCACCCGAGTAGATGAGGGCCGCGGCGAGCGTCAGGAACAGCGCGGCCAGACCAGCCAGCTGCCACGGCAGGGAAATCCCCGCGACTGTAGTGCCTCCCCGTGCTCCCGGCTTGGGAACAGGCGAAGGGGCAGTTGCGGAACTTCTTGCTGATGGCACTTATCCATTGTCCGCTACCAGTCGCCGGGCTGCGAATCGGGAGGGTGCCATGTGGATTCCGGGCGCTATGTGGAAAACAAAAGGGACGGCAACCATCAGGTTGCCGTCCCTTCAAGGCGTTCGCCGAAGAGTAATTACTTCTTCTTGGCGACAGCGGCCTTCAGCTTGGAGCCGGCGGTCAGCTTGACGCTGTGGCCTGCTGCGATCTGGATGGTCTCGCCGGTCTGCGGGTTGCGGCCGGTGCGGGCTGCACGGTCGGTGCGCTCAACTGCGAGCCAGCCCGGGATGGTGATCTTTTCGCCGGCGGCGACAGAAGTCTCGAAAACTTCGAACAGTGCATCGAGCACGGAGTTGACTGCTGCCTGGCTGGTGCCAGCCTTGCCTGCTACCTCTGCAACGAGTTCACTACGGTTCTTAGCCATTTACGTCCTCCTGGACTCATACGTTTTTGAGCTTTCAAGCGGAATGCGAGCAAGCCACTGTTCGAAAACTTACCAGCTTGGGCTCGCATGGCCAGCAAATTCCGCGTGTTTCCGCGCCTTTTTGACCAAAATCACCGGATTTTAGGGGTTTTTAGGGGTGCTTTACGCCCTTGGCGTACCCTACGGCCTTGGCCGGCGCTGCCTGCTGTGCGCTGTCAGAACAGGATGCGCTGGAACAGAAGGTGGTCCTGCCACTCCCCCGCGATCTGCAAGTAGGAGGGCGCAACACCTATCTTTTCGAAGCCGCACCGCCTCAGAACGGCCTGTGAACTTCCATTGTGAAGCAGCGTGGCTGCTTGGATCCGATGCAGCCCCAGTTCCTCGGCGGCCATCTTTACGACGGCGTTCACCGCACCTGACGCGTGGCCCCTGCCCGTACATTCCGCATCAATCCAGTAACCGAGGTTGGCGTTCTGGAAAGGACCGCGGACGATGCCGGTCAGCGTGATCATCCCTTGAATGCCCCTGCTGCCGGAAATGATCCAAGGCACTTCGTTGCCCGCTGCAAAGTGATCCATCTTGGCACTAAGCGCGGCCTCCTGACCCAGTACCGTGAAAAAGTCATCACCGCGGGTAGGCTCCCAGCGAGCCAGATGGTTACGGTTGCGCAGATACGCTGCAGCCAGCCCGGAAGCATCCGAGAGCTCCACGGGCCGAAGGTGCAGCTCTTCGCCTGCCCTGTCCTCCGAAGCCGTAAACACTCTTCGTGTGAGATTCATCCCCAGACTCTACCGGCACCCTGACAGGACAATTGCGCGGTGGCCTACCGGGTGATAGTTTTCGGGTGATCGTGAACTTTTGACAGGAGGTGGGACCCATGAATGCAGTATCCGCAGTGGGCGCTCCCTCCAGTCCACGATCTCCGCGACTTAGCTAGTCGCCATTCGGAGCGCCCTACCCCCGCACTTCGCGAAAGGCGACTCCCTTGAGTACATCAACTTCTTCCTCCCCGCACTTCCCATCCCCGCACGGAGACTCGACGGCGGCACCCCGGACGCCAGGGTCCGGCCAGTCCCAGCCAGAGGCCGAAGCCGGCCAGGAGGTTCGGCAACCGCCCAAGGACCAGCGCGCCCTGGTCCTCGGCGGCGGTGGATCCACAGGCAACGCATGGCTGATTGGAGTCATCGCCGGCCTCTTTGATGCCGGACTGGACGTCACCACGGCAGATCTCACTGTTGGCACGTCAGCGGGCTCCACCGCCGCTGCGCAGCTCGCCGGCACAACACCGATTGAGCTCTTCAACGCCATCATCGAGGCTCCCCCGCAACCCGCCGGCAGGGCCGGGTCAGGCCAGGTTGCACCTGGCACCGGCCCCGTAGTCAGCCACATGGAGCGGACCGGCAACATCATGAAGGCTGCCTCGGACATGGCTGATATGCGCCGCAGATTGGGAGCAGCAGCCATCGATATGGCTGAAGCCATGGAAGGCCCCAGCACGCGTTGGCGGGCCACGGTGGCAACCCGTCTCCCCTGTGCAGAGTGGCCGGAGCGGGCAATCCGCCTGACCGCTGTCAATGCCCGGACTGGTGACCCCATGGTCTTCGACCGCAACAGCGGGGTGGACCTGGTGGACGCCGTGGCCGCCAGCTGCGCCAACGGATTCGCCTACAGCATCGGTACCAACTACTACATCGACGGCGGTTACCGCGCCAACGCCGAGAACGCCGATTTGGCTGCCGGCTATGGACGAGTGCTGGTGCTGGCGCCCTTTGGCGGACGGACGCGAACGCCAGTGGAGTGGGGCATGCACCTCTTCGGGCAGGTGGACACTCTACGATCCAACGGCAGCCTGGTTGAGACGGTCTTCCCTCATAGCGATTCCGAGCACATGTTCGGTGTCAATGCCATGGATCTGTCCCTGCGTCCTGCCGCAGCCCGAGCCGGATTCCAGTTAGGCAACGTCCTGGCGGGACGGCTGGCTGATTTCTGGGGCAAACGGGACACTTCAGTCTGACGGACGTGTCGGCATCACGCCCACGCTGGCCGATAGTCAGTCACCTGGCCGGTGCCGGCTGGTGTGGTGGTTAAAGGGGAAGAGCCCCGACCTTGGGTCGGGGCTCTTGCCTTAATGGTTGTCCGGCGGTGTCCTACTCTCCCACACCCTCCCGGGTGCAGTACCATCGGCGCTGTGGGTCTTAGCTTCCGGGTTCGGAATGGGACCGGGCGTTTCCCCCAC
>NZ_JABMCX010000326.1 GCF_013179505.1 Paenarthrobacter sp. CM16
ACCAGCGGTCCGGTTCGTTCTGGTAGTAGATGTAGTCAAGGTTCCGTTCCAAAGGCACCGCGTCCCTGGTCCGTGTGCCCACAGTGTGCCGGGCGCCCAAGCGAAGCAGGAACGGATTCGAGAAGCGGCCCCCGCCATGCATCTGGAACGCGACATCGAACGTCCTGGCCTGCATCGCCTCGAAGAACGACTCCTGCGCTGCCACATCCTCGGCATCATCCTCAAAGCGCTCGCCGTTGCGCGGACCGTCGTGGACGCCGCGCGCCACAGGCAACATCTCGACGTCGTCAACCGGACCTTCCGTGGCAGCGGCAACCGCCGCATGGATGGGGGTCCCAAGAAGCGTGATGGCGGCTTCGGGGTACGCGCTTTTCAGCGCATGCAGAGCGGGGTAGGTGTAGATCAGGTCGCCCAGTCCGCCGCCCCTCAGGACCGCGATCCGCCTGACGTCACTGAACTTTTCAAGCACGGGGCCAATTCCCGGGTTCGGATTCGTCAGCGGATTTTCCATGGATCATTCCTTTCGCCACCGTGCTACGGGCCGGTTCTTCCGTAGCTCCCGTGGCCGTAGTGCTTCCGTGCGGAAACTCCCGGGCCCGGCGTGTGAAGACCGTGCCGCGGGGTACCTGAGGGGAACAGGAAACTGTAAGCCCAAACGGAAGGTACCCCATGGCACGCCTATCCAATCAAGAGGGCCCGGACAACCAGGAGAGCCGGGCACCTCACGAAGACCCGGCCCGTCACGAGGGCCTTGATCACGAGGGCCTGGATCCCGAAGGCTTGGATCCCGAAGGCCTGAATCGTGAAGCCCTGACCCATCAGGAAGGCTTGGCTGACTGGTTGCCGGGCCGCTTGGCCGAGGTGCGCCCAGTTGTGACAGTCATTGGCGATTCCATCCTGGACGGCTGGTGGGATGGAACCATTGAGCGGTTTTGCCGGGAAGCGCCGGCCCCGGTGGTTCAAGTCCAGCGCCGCGACTTTGCCCCGGGAGGTGCCGCCAATACTGCGATGAACCTTGCCGCGATGGGGGCCCGGGTTCGCTTTGTTTCGCTGGTAGGGCAGGACTCCGGAGGCCGCACCCTCCTTGAGGAGCTCACCTCGGCGGGGGTGGACGTATCCCACGTCGTATCCCATGCAGGCATGACCACCACCACCAAGTTCCGCGTGAGCAGCGGCGGGCAGGTGATGCTGCGCCTGGACGACGCCGCGGAAGAGGTCCCTGCCGATGGGCTCCTGCAGATGGCAGCAGCCATCCCCGAAGCACTGCCGGGCTCCGCAGCCGTGGTTTTGTGCGATTACGGAGCCGGCGCCCTGGAAGGTGCTGTGAGGGATGCTGTTTTCGCGAACCTGGGCCCTGGGAGCGACGGCCCGGACTCCGTGGAAGCCGGCCCGGCCAAGGCACGCCAGGACACCTTGGTGGTAGTGGACGCCCATCATCCAGGGCGTTGGGCAGGCCTGCAGCCGGACTTGGCAACGCCCAATGCGCAGGAAGCGGGCAGGTTGTTGGGGACCGGGTTGCCGGGTGGCGCTGCCAGGTGCCCCTTCGTGGAAACCCACGCGGACCAGATTCTGCGCGCCTCAGGTGCGGCCGCCGTCGTCGTGACTTTGGACCGGGAGGGGACCATGACGCTCCGCCCCAACGGCGCCCAAAAACCGGCAACCCACCGGACGTGGGCACGGCCGCAGGCAGAGAAGCAGGCTTCAGGGGCCGGCGATACGTTTGTGGCGGCGTTGACCATTGCCCGGGCTGCCGGTTTGCCGCTCACCACCAGTGTGGACCTGGCCCAGGCGGCGGCCGATGTTGTGGTGCACCGTCCGGGTACCTCCGTCTGCACCACTGAGGAGTTGGCGAAGCACCTTAAAGGGTTCGCGGATACGGCACTGACCGACGCCGAGCTGGCGCGGCAGGTGGAAGAACACCGACGGGAAGGCAGGCGGATTGTCCTGACCAACGGGTGTTTCGACGTCCTTCATCGTGGCCATACCCGCTACCTCAATCAGGCCAAGCAGCTGGGCGATGTGTTGGTGGTGGCGCTGAACAGTGATTCTTCCGTGCGGAAGCTCAAAGGCCCGGACCGTCCGGTCAACCACGAGGCCGACCGCGCGGCAGTCATCGCCGCACTGAGCTGCGTGGACCATGTCACTGTTTTCGACACCCCTACTCCCATACCGCTCATAGATCTCCTGCAGCCCGATGTCTACGCCAAAGGCGGCGACTACACGCCGGAGATGCTGCAGGAAACCGCGGCGGTGGAGCGGTATGGCGGCACCGTGACCATCCTCGATTACGTGCCGGAACATTCCACCACAGCGGTCCTGGAACGCATCCGTTCCACGGGCGAAACCCCGCAGACCTGAGGAAGCAGCCATGCGTATTGCCATCATCGGTGCCACAGGACACGGCGGCACGGAACTGCTGAAACGGCTCCACAAGGCACGGTCCGAGGAAGGCGCGGAGCTGGAACTGGTGGGCGTCGTCCGGCGGCAACCTGATCCGGACGCCGCCCCGTACCACGGCGTGGAGTGGCATACCTTGGACATCAGCGCGGCCGAGGACCAGCCGGCCTTGGAAGCGGCGTTGGCAGGAGCCGACGCTGTGGTTCATCTGGCGTGGCTGATCCAGCCGAACCACAACCGGGAGATGCTTCGCCGGACCAATGTGGCCGGAACCGCCCACGTGCTCGCCGCCGCACGCAAAGCCGGAGTAGGGCACGTGGTGTGCGCATCGTCGGTGGGAGCGTACTCGCCGGCGCCCAAGGACCAGCGGACCAAGGAAGACTGGCCCACCGGCGGTATCCGCAGCTCGCACTACAGCGTGGACAAGGCAGCACAGGAAAGGCTCCTGGACGGTTTCGCCACGGAAAACCCGGACATTGTGGTGGCCCGGCTCCGCCCCGCCCTGATGTTCAGCGCCGGGGGCGGGAGCGAGGTTGGCCGCTACTTCCTGGGCCAGGTTCTGCCGAGGCTGGTTCCGCGCAAGCCCTGGCTGCCGCTCCTCGCCATTCCCAAGGAGCTGGTGTTCCAAGCCGCCCATACAGCTGACGTCGCTGATGCCTACTGGCGGGTGGTGGAACGCAAGGCCGAAGGTGCTTTCAACATTGCGGCCGAGCCCGTCATCGACCCCAACGCCCTGGCATGGATTCTCAACGCCCGGCGGCTGATGCCGTTCCCGCTCAAGGTGCTGCGCGCCGTCGTCGAGGTCAGTTGGCGACTCCGGCTGCAGGTGACCGACGGCGGATGGGTGGACATGGCGGCCAACGCCCCCATCATGGACACGGCCAGGGCGCACGCGCTGCTGGGATGGTCGCCCAAGCATTCCTCACTGGAGGCGTTGGCGGAAATGCTGGAGGGGATCGGCGCCGGGAAGGGGCGGGAGGCCTCCCCGCCGTTGAAGCCGCGGTAGACCTTACTCGGAGGACAACACCACGGTGAGGATCCGGCGCAGGCTCATGGCCACCGAGGCCGGGGCATTGACCGGAGACTGGTCAGCAGCCGCTTCGGCCACTGCGTCGCTGAGGGCGCTGATGCTGTCCTTCGCCCGCGCCAATCGGTTGGCAAGTTCCCCGTTCTCGGCGTCCCGCCAATGATCCACCACGCCCGCCACCGATTCCAGGGCGTCCGCGAGGGGGGCCACCACCGCATCCGGGATGATCGTCCCGGCACCCTCCTCCCAGATGGCGCTGGCCAGGACGTCGGTGATGTCCTGGACATGGAAAGTGAGCCGTTCTAGGGTTTTCAGTCCTGCAAGGTCGGCGGGCAGGCGGGTGGCACGACGCCGGGACCTGGGGTTCGCTTTGGCGCTCAGTTCAGCTTGATGCACCGCAGTCCGCACGCCGGCCGCCGTCAGCGAAAGTTCATCACTGCGGCTGGCCCATGCCTCATGGTTGGGTGGCCAGGACTCTTCCATGGCCCGGGCCATGTCCTTGAGCTGGCGGGACAACGCGCCTTGATGTCCGGCGATGGCGGGGTCGATGTCGTCCAGGTGCAGGGGCGGGAAGATCAACCAGTTCACGGCAAATCCGACGGTGACGCCCAAGGCCATTTGGAGGACGTAGGCGAAAGAGAATCCTTCGGCGTTGGAGTCACCCAATACCAGCACGAACAACGCTGCCATGGGGATCCATTCGGAGGCAGTGCCCAGCCTGGGAAGCCCGCCGATGAGCACGCCAAGCCCCACCACCACGGCAACCGCCAGCGCAGTTGGTGCGGCAACGGTGGTGATGGCGAACGCCATGCCGATGCCCAGCACCAGGCCCACCAGGCTTTGGAGCCCATGCTTGGCGGAGTCGGCCACGGTGGGGTGCATGCTGACCAAAGCACCGAGCGGCGCGTAGTACGGGTAGGCGGCTGCGGGGCCGGGCATGAAGGGTGCAAGGTACCAGGCCAGTCCTGCCGCCACCGCAGTTTTGGCGGCAAACAGGAGTCGGTGGCGGGTGACGGTTTTTCGAAGCGCGGGAATCAGCCGTCGCCTCGCGGGCAGTTGGCTCATTGGACCTACGTTGACAGGTCTGTCCTCCGGTGTCGAGGGGAAAGTGGCGAAAGTGAGGCACTGCATCTTTTTGAAAATTCAGGCGATTAGAACTTCATCAAGCGGGTACACACCCATTGATAGTAACGATACTTACTATCCCGGCTGCTGTCCGCAGCCTGCCAACTGTGGAAAGAGAGCGACAATGACTGAGAGCCAATCGCCGCAGGACGGAAGCTTCGCGGCGCCACGGACCGGAGCCCACTCAGGGACCGAGCCATTTTCCGGAAGCTACCTCGACTCGGACGTTGAGACGCAAACTGCAGGAACCACCGGCATCGGCGGAACCCCCACTGGTTCAGGAACCGGTTCTGCCC
>NZ_JABMCX010000327.1 GCF_013179505.1 Paenarthrobacter sp. CM16
TCGATGTCGGGAGTGAGGGACAGTCCGTGCTTCTGGGCGCGGTCGTTGAGCTGACGCCTGGTGGGGTCCAACTGCGACCACCCGGATTCAGCTAGAACCAAAGGGCGCTGCGTGAGGTTTTCTACGGATACAGGTGTGGCCGTGACGTCTGGGTCGGCATGAAAATACGCGGCTTCGCAGGACCAGAGCGCGTCGCCGATGGTCAGGCCCCTGGCCTCGATGGGCAGCGCCACCACGCCCGCTTCGAGCCTGCTGGACCGTACCATGTCAGCAACCTGGGCAGAGTTTGCCCCGATAACACGCACGTGGATCTTCGGATACAAGGTCCGAAACGCAGGGACAAGCCCCGAGAGGACATACTGCCCGCTATTGAACATCCCGAAGGAGACGGTACCTTCAACCCGGTCCCTGATTCCCGAGACAGAGGCCATCGCGTTCTCGTACTCTTGGGCAACCCTGCGGGCATGGGGCAGGAATTGCTGGCCCGCTTCAGTCAGGGTTAGTCCTTGCTTCGCGCGGGTGAATAAAGCGACTCCGAGGGTCTGTTCGAGCTTGCGGATCTGCTCCGAAACCGTCGGCTGGGCTATACCCAGGTCATCCGCGGCCTGCGTCAAGGAGCCACCGGCTGTGGCCGCCAAAAAGTAGTTCACCTGAAGAATCGTCACGTTCATCCACTCCCCTGTTTTCAACAAAGGAATTATCGCAGAAAACATAGGAAGTGCCTATGTAAAGAGACTTGGCAAACCGTTGTTATCCAAAGGTCAACGTGCTTAGATAATTATATAACAAAGCATTTACCTATGGATCAAGGGATGAGATAGCCATGTCTGGAACGTCCACGCTCGCATATGCGGACAAGGAATCACATGCGATTGCGGCCCGTGCCGCCGACATAGGCCATCACTGCCCTTCGAGCGGCTGGTGGCAGGGCACCAGGTCCGGCCGGGTACGCTACATATCCGAAGGATCCGTAATGCCCCCCGGCGGCGGAAGTAGCGAATCCTGGTACGCACTTAACGCCACGGCACCACACCCCCGGACGACCCCGATCTTGAGTAAGGCACCATCGGATGCAGACTGCGAAGACGGATGCATCTTCTGCACCGGCCCGGAAACCGATTAGAACACCGGGAGCGCGACGAGATGATGAGGATCCGAAAGGCCAGCAGTCGGGAAGTCACGGCCACATACTCCGGGGGAAAATACTATCTTGCCCATGCAGGCATAAGGACAGCCGTCGCCATGGAGACGCCCCCATATGGCGACGCGGAGATCATGAACGCACTTGAAGCGCTTATTGTCAGGGCAACTGACTTCCTCCCCGCAAGCGATCCAGCGGAGGCAGGGCGGCCATAGCCAGCCGAGACCCCGGACGCGCCCGGAGTCTAACGCTCGTTCACAGCGTCCGCGCCGGAAGTGCAAAGGTGGCCTAGTATTAATTTGACTCGCGAACAAACAAATACGATTAGCCTAGACGAAGCCCCGAAAGGAGACAGCTCTTGGCTTCCAGCTCAACGCTCCGTCATATCAATCAGGCCCGGGTGCTTGACGCCCTCCGGAAACACGGACCGCGCTCACGGGTAGGGCTTTCCGAACTCCTGGGACTTCAGCGCTCCACGATTACCGTCATCACTGGCGCCCTGATGGATGACGGCCTGGTGCGGGAAGTCGATGAGGACACCCAATCCCAGAAATCCGCCGGGCGCCCGCGCGTACAGCTGGAGCTGTGTCCCGCCGGGGCATATTTCGCCGGACTCGATCTGGGTAACGACATCTCCACCGCGATACTCGTCGACCTTAGCGGTTCCGAAGTTGGACGCGCGTCGGCCGCCACTGACAGAAGCGACCCGGATGCCGCCGAACGCAAACTGCTTGAGCTGCTCGAGTCCATCCTGTCCGAGCACGCTGCCGCGCGATCCAGGCTGCAGGGCATCGGCATCACCGTTCCGGGCACTGTGGTTGAGGGAAAGATCGAACGGGCTCCGATCCTGGGGTGGGGGCACGTCAGCTTCGGTGACACTATTGCCCGCGAAACCGGCCTTCCGGTTCTCATTGACAACGACGCCAACGCGGCAGCCATCAGCGAGGCACAGTTTGGCATCGGACGCGACAGCAGCGACCTGCTCTACATCCTTCTGGACACGGGGATCGGCACGGGCCTTGTGCTGGAAAGACGTATCTACCGCGGCAGCCTCGGTCAAGTTGGAGAAGCCGGCCACATCCGCGTCCCCCGCAGCGACGGATCACCAATGTCTCAATGGTCGAGCGTCGAGGACGTTATCGGAATCTCCGGCCTGAGGGAAAAGTACCGCGACCTCGGCGGAACGGCGCCTGACTTCGAGGGATTTCTGCAGGATCTGCGGGAAGGGCGGGATTCCGCCGTCAGCGCGGCAGCGGAGTGGCAACAATACCTTCTCTGGTTTACCTCTACGCTCATGTGGATGCTGTCCCCGCAGCTGGTTGTTTTCGGTGGCCGGTCTTCAGCTATCCTCAGTGACGCCGAGGCTATGGCCGCCGTCGTCGAAGGCACTGCAGCTGACACGAGCCGCACCACGTTCGCCGTGTCCGCATTCGGCGCCGACGCCATTGCCATGGGAGCCGCCGCGCTCCCCATGAGTGAGTTTTTCTCGCTTCCCGCGCTGCGTCCGGAGCAAGCATTCACCCCGCTCCGGACATCAACGTCAACCGGCGGCCAAACCGCCTAGTCCACCGCGGTCAAGCGCCCCACTGCACGTGGCATCGGAGGCCGTTTCAGCAGGTGCTCACTGGGCGTCCAGATCGGTTTCCAGGAGCGCAACCAACGAAGCCAACGCCTCATCGGCACCGTGCCCCTCGGCGCGCAGAACAACAGTGTCGCCGTTGGCCGCGCCGAGAGTCATTAAGGACAGAATGCTTGCTGCATCCATGGCTTCGTCCTCCGGGGCTCCGCTCAGCGCGATGGTCACCTCCACATCAAGTTGTGCTGCCGCATCGGCGAAAATTGCAGCCGGGCGGGCATGCAGGCCAGAGCGGCTGGCGACAACGGCGGTTCTTTCGGGCATGGTTTGCTCCTTGATTTTGAGTGGAATGTCCTGATTGGACGTGGGCGCCCGTTGAAGGGCGAGTCGCGGTTTTCCATGACAAAGGAAGGCAGCTGATAGGTGATCAGGCCGGTGAAGGGATCAGGCCAGTGACGCCGGAGTTGGCCCCGGTGACTCACGAAAACCGAGCGTTTCAGCGGCTCGCTTCCCGGCGGCCGCAGCCCAGATGGAAGGTTCATTCATTGCGGACTGGGAGTCGCCGGCGAGCTGGTCAAGGCCCAAGGCCCAGGTCCCCGCATCTGCCCTGATGCGGCCAGCTATGACGGCAGATTCGACGCCGGCGTCCAGCGCCCGTTGAAGGACGTTTCCTACGAGTTTGCCGGTTCGGCTTTGACCATCGAAGGAGCCCTCGCCCGTGATGACCAGATGTGCCTTCCGGATGCGGTGGTCGAGTTGGACGAGTTCGGCGATGCGGTCCGCTCCTGACTCGATGCGGGCGCCATACGCGGCCATGAATCCATACCCGGTTCCGCCGGCTGCCCCTGAGCCCGGAGAATCCGGGTTGAAGCCGAGCATGGAAGCGAGGGATTTCAATGCTTGATCGAGCATCTCAACCTGCTGTGCAGTGGCGCCCTTCTGCGGCCCGAAGATCGCTGCCGCACCGTCCTGACCTGTCAACGGGGCGGTGACATCCGAGAGCAGCGTCACGCCGCCGGGAATGGGGAGTAGACCAGCGAGGTCGATAGAAGTGACCATGGCCAAACCTGCACCTCCGTCTGGAACCGCGTTGCCGTTTGAATCCAGCGCTACGGCGCCCAACGCCCGGAGGGCTCCCAAACCGCCGTCGGTTGAGGCGCTGCCGCCGAGCGCGAGCCAGACCTCCTGGGCGCCATCCTCGACGGCGGACCGGATCACCTCGCCAACGCCGCGGGTGGTGGCCGTCAGCGGTGCAAGTTCATCCATATACGGCAGCCCCGCGATCTGCGCCAATTCCACGACGGCAATGTTTCCGGGGAGGAGCAGCCATTGGGCGCAGCGTGGCTTACCGTCCGGCCCAGTGATGCCATCCAGTTCATAGACGACAGCCTTGGGAGTTGCTGCCGAGATGGCCTCGAGGGTCCCTTCTCCCCCATCAGCCAGCGGAACCAGTTCCAGTTCGTCACCCGGCCGTAGGGATGCCCAGCCTTCTGCAATGGCAGCGGCGGCCTGCCGGGCGCTAAGGGTTCCTTTGAACGAATCTGGCGCGATCAGGACACGCAGAGGTGGTGTGAGTTCTTTCATAGAATGGAGAACGTACCATTAATTCGTCTCGCGAACAATCATTGACACTGGACTCGCCCAGCCCTACTCTTGTATTAATTCGAGACGCGAACAAACACCCCAGCACATCCAAATCCACCGCTCACGCCTCGAGCCCTTCCGGCAATCGACCACCATGGACACGAGTTCATCAGTTAGTTCATTCGCCGAACGAACATTGATTTCAAAGGAGAAAACTTGATGACCACCCCCAGCCCAACACGCCGCGCGACGACGCGCGGATCCCAGCAAGGAGCCTAGGACCATGTCCACAAAAGGATCCGTGGGATCACGCATCATCGAACAGGTGGGCGGCATTGAGAACATCAACAGCCTCACCCACTGCGCAACTCGTCTGCGTTTTGACCTTCGCGACCAGTCCCTGGTCAGCGATGAAGCCGTGGACGCCATTCCCGAGGTGATGGGAGTAGTGCGGCAGGATGAACACCGCTACCAGGTCATCGTTGGCGGAGCCGTCAACCATCTGTACGTCGAAATGACCAGGGACT
>NZ_JABMCX010000328.1 GCF_013179505.1 Paenarthrobacter sp. CM16
ATTCGTCCCGGCGGGCGTCTCCGCGACCAGCGGGACCTTGCGTGGAAACTCCTCACCGCGATTCCGGGCGTCAGCTGCGTCCCTGCCGCGGGTGCCATGTACCTGTTCCCCAAGCTGGACCCGGAGGTTTACCCCATTGAGAGCGACGAGAAGTTCGTCCTCCAACTCCTGCAGGAGCAGAAGATCCTCATCTCCCACGGAACGGCGTTCAACTGGCCCACGCCGGACCATTTCCGCTTCGTCATCCTGCCCGCAGTAGAGGACATCGAAGAAGCGGTGCGCCGCATCTCCACCTACCTTGCCGCGTACCGGAACCGCCCCGTGGACGCACCCAAGTAAGTCGCAGTTAAGCGCGTTCTGAGCGCGCGGCCTAAACGCGCTCTGCTGCTACTTACTTGGGCGCTGGGGGAAGTGACTTACAGGGCAGGGTCCACCATGGTCATGCCGGCGGGGTTCGCCTTGTCGAAGCCGGGCAATAGTGCCGCTGCTTCTTCCAGGCCAATGGTGCGTTCAATGAGCAGCTGCGGCTGGAGCGCACCCTGTTCGATGAGGGCCATCATGCCCGGATAGTCCACAGCGGCCATGCCGTGACTGCCCAGGAGATCGAGCTCCCAACCGATCACCCGCGCCATGGGCACTTGCGGGTTGCCGTCGATGGACGGCAGCAACCCGATCTGGACGTGCCGGCCCCGCCTGCGCAGGCTCAGTATCGCGTCTGCGCAGGTCTGTTCACTTCCGACGGCGTCCACCGCCACGTGGCTGCCTCCACCGGAGAGGGCGTTGACCGCCGCGGGGATGTCCGTGCCGTCAGCCAGCACGGTGTGGTCGGAGCCCAGCCGTGCAGCCACAGCCAAGGCTTCCGGGTTCCTGTCCACGGCAATGACCCTTGCTCCCATGGCCTTGGCGATCATCACAGCGCTCAGTCCCACACCTCCCGCGCCAACTACAGTCACCCATTCGCCGGCTTTGACCTGTGCGCGGGCTGCGAGCGCACGGTATGCCGTGGCGAAGCGGCAGCCGAGACTTGCCGCCGTCGAATATTCAATGCTGTCAGGAATGGCAACCAGGTTGCTGTCGGCCGCGTGCAGGGCCACGTACTCGGCGAAGGAACCCCAGTGGGTGAAGCCGGGTTGCTGCTGGTCAGGGCAGACCTGGGCGTCTCCGGCCAGGCACCACTCGCAGTTGCCGCACCCGCAGACGAAGGGGACGGTGACGCGGTCGCCCACCTTCCAGTGCCGGACGCCCTCCCCTATAGCGTCGATCACCCCCGCGAGCTCATGGCCCGGCACGTGCGGCATGGCGATGTCATCGTGGCCGGCCCAGGCGTGCCAGTCGCTGCGACACATACCGGTTGCCAGCACTCTGACCACCACGCCCCCAACAGGGGCCTGCGGTTTGGCGACCTCCCTGACTTCGGGCTGGGTCCGGACCTCATCAAAAACTATTGCTCGCACGCCCCTGACTCTAACAATCGGCTGCCCCTGTCACACTTTGGCCGGCGAATCCGACATCCCTGATGTAAGGCACCATCTCTGAAGGGACGTCAGCATGACCCGCATCAACATCGGCCGCAGCAACAAGCTCGGCTACGCCGCCGTCATTGGACTCGAAGGCTATGCCCGCAAATCGGTGGATCCCGATCTGTATGAACTGATCAAGCTCCGCGCCTCCATCCTCAACGGCTGTGGCTTCTGCGTGGACATGCATGCCACGGACGGCCGGAAGCGCGGCATCCCGGAAAGGAAGCTGCACGCGGTGGCGGCCTGGCAGCATTCCAAGGTGTTCTTCGATGCCCGCGAGCAAGCAGTCCTCGCCCTAACCGATGCGGTAACCCAATTGGGCCCGGAGACAGTCACGGACGAGATTTGGAACGCCGCCGCTACCCATTTCGACGACGGCCAGATGGGTGGCCTCATTCTCGCCATTTCCACCATCAATGTGTGGAACAGGATCGCCATCAGCACCCGGATGGAGCCACCGGTGGATGAGAAGAATCCGATCGTCTGAAAGGTAGCGTTGGCAGCATGACTCTTGCGGTGTCAGCCACGTCGGCATGGCAAAGCGAACGGAACCGCCTCCTGGGGATCGCCTACAGAATGCTGGGCGACTTCGGGCATGCGGAGGACGTGGTCTCGGAAGTAGCGATCGACGCTGTGCAGCGGGAGCGTAAAGCCGACGCGGACCGTGTGGATTCCTGGCCGGCCTGGCTGACAACCGTCTGCGTGCGCCGCTCTGTTGATCGGGTACGCCAACTGGCAACCGTGCGTGAGGAGTACACCGGCCCTTGGCTGCCTGAACCGGTGGATGCGTCCCGGCTTCCGGAAGAAACCGTGGCTAACCGGGAGCTTCTCTCCCTGGCCTTGCTGCACTTGGCGGAGCAACTGGCGCCTGAGGCCCGGGCGGCGCTCGTGTTGCACCGCGCCTTCGCAATGTCCGCCCCGGAAATTGCGGACATCCTTGAGAAAACCCCCGCAGCCGTGCGCCAAATGATTTCGCGGGCCGAGCGCCGCCTGGAGATCGATCCTGAGGCGCCGGCTCCCCGGGCCAAGGATCGTGCGGCCTTGGAGAAACTGGTAATGGCCATCGAACTGGGTGACATCAACACAGTGGTCGCCATGCTGGACCGGGACGCTGTCCTGTGGGCCGACGGCGGGGGCAGGGTCAAGAGTGCCATGAACCCGGTCTTCGGAGCGGGCAACATCGGACGCTTCTTTGCCGGCATCTTCGGCAAAGCTGCGGAGTTCAACCCTGTGCAGCCGATCCGCGCAAGCCTCATAGGGGTCAATGGCGGAGAAGCTTTGGTGATCCGGCACAACGGCCGCGCCGACATTCTTGAGGTCGAGGCCGGCCCTGACGGGTTGATCCGAGGGCTCCGCCAGGTGTCCAACCCGGACAAGCTAACGTGGGTCTCGCTCTGAGCCGACTCCAAGTAGCCGGAAAGCTGCGTGTTCGTGGGAAACTTCCCTACGAACTGGCAGGTTTCCCGCGGTCTCGCGTGGCTTGGCCCGCCTGAGGCGGGCTACCAGCGTGGCGGCGAGTAACGCCGTCGTGATTTCCAGTCCGATGACCAGCAAAAGCGAGGCGGCGCCGGAAACGCCAACAGCGTTCGACGCCGGTCCCCCGCCGTGCGCGTGTCCGGAACCTCCCGCACCGCCCGCGCTGAGGAGCAGGACGGCGTGAAGTCCCACCATCGCCATGGCCGAGATGGTCACTTGATGGAGCGCGCCCACGCGGCTGTGGCGCCAAATGTGAACCGTGCACGGGATGCAGACTGCCGCCAGGCCGATCATGAGGATGCCCAGCCAGGCTGGGTGGTGTCCGGACGCTGCGAGCCACAGATGCACCAGGCAAGAGACCGCCGTGAGGGCCGCGCAGATCCGGGGGTGCAGGACAGGTCCGGAGCCCCGGACCCGTCCTGCCATTGTTGTCATAGTGAGTATCCCGCGGGCTTTAGTGGCAGTGCCCGGCGGACTCGCCATGTTCGCCGTGCTCTTCGGTTGCGGCCGCGCTGTGGCAGCTCGAACCGGAGGCGTTGGCCGGCACGTCCAGGACCGGGCTCCGATCGAAGAAGCCTTCGGGACGGAGCTTGAAGCCCACCGTGTCCACGGGCATGATGGGCCAATCCTCCACGCGCGGGAAGTGCGTGAGGCCGAAGGTGTGCCAGAGGACGATGTCCTGGCCATCAAGGTCGCGGTCCTGGGCAACGTAGGCGGGTAGGCCGGCGCCACCGGAGTGCTGGTTCACGAAGTCGCCCGTGGGGTAGCGCTCCTCCTCCGAGTACCGGGTCACCCAGAGATCCTTGGTGGCGAAAGCCGCGCGCCTGGCGATGGATGAGCCGGGGTCGGCCAGCAACGTGGGCTGGTTCTCGGCGTGAAGCTTGTAGCCGACCGGCTCACCCAGACGGTTCTTCGAATCAGGGTTGGAGATGATCCATGTCAGGCCGGCGCGGGCGTCGGCCTCACGGACTGCCTCTGATTCCTTTGCCAGGACCGTGCGCTTGCGGGAGAACGCGTTGCCACGCTCGTTGCCCGGGCCCATGGCCTGGCGGACCACGTCTTCTTCCTCCACGCGGTTGGTAAAGCCGTCAATGGCCATGTCCAGCCGGGCACTGAAGAGGTGCTGGTGGAAGGGGGCGCCGAGGCCCGGGGCGAGCTGGGAGATGCTATCCGATCCGCCCTCCGGGAAAGCACTGGTGAAGACGACGCCGGTAGCCTTGGCTTCGAATTCAATGGTGCCGTCCAGGTAGAGGTACCAGTAGAAGCCGTAATCGTAATTGCCGATGGTGGTGAAGAAGGAGATCACCAGGCGGCGGTTGCGGCGGGTGTAGTTGATGCCACTCCAGAGGTCGGAGTGCTTGGAGAGAATGCCCCAGTCTTCTTCATGCATGCAGATGCCGTTGCGGATCTCGCGGGGGTTGCCGAAGGCGTCGCTGATGACGGGGCTGAGGTAGGTGATGTCGCCCAGGCAATCGCAGCCCAGTTCGAGCGAGTTGGCGTACTGGCCTACCAGGTATTCACCCGTGTCGAAGTAGTTCTGCCAGGACCGGATGGGCGATGGATCGCCGTAGGGCACCACCATCTCGGCAATCGAGGCACGGTTGATGATGGGGCGTTTCTTCTCGCCGTCCTTGAAGGCAAGGTTGTGGAGGACAACTCCTTCGCGGACATCGAAGCCGACGTCCACGCTCCACTTTTCCCACTCAACGTGGTTCCCGCCGGTGACAGTGAAGCTTGGGCCTTCCGGCTGGGTGATGCTGATGGGCTTCTGGGTTTCGCGAAGGGGGCCGGTGAGC
>NZ_JABMCX010000329.1 GCF_013179505.1 Paenarthrobacter sp. CM16
CGGTAGGCTTGGAACTGCAAAGAATTTCGTGGAAGTGGAGCAGATGGGCATGCGTTTCAAAGACCGCGCGGAAGCCGGTCGACGCCTGGCTGAAGCCCTCCCCCAACTCCGGGAGCAGCCGGACACCATCGTGCTGGGCCTGGCCCGCGGCGGAGTCCCCGTGGCCGCAGCAGCAGCAACGGGGCTATACCTGCCCTACGGCGCTGTACTGGTACGCAAGCTCGGCATCCCCGGCCGCGACGAGACCGCCTTCGGCGCCTTGGCCTGGTCACAGGGTGATGTGCTCCGGATCGTCAATAAACCTCTGAAGGAACTCATCCTCGCCCACGGCATCACCCAATCGGCGCTGGATGCCGTGGAAGCCCATGAACGGGCCGAGCTGCTCCGGCGAGCGCAGACATACCCGGGTACCAGGCACGACCTTCGCGGAAAGACCGTGGTGCTGGCCGACGACGGGCTTGCCACAGGGGCCACCATGCGGGCGGCCGTGGAAGCGGTTCGTTCGGCCGGGGCGCGCACAGTAATAGCCGCTGTGCCGGTGGCGTCACTGGAAGCCTCCACCTCTCTGGCGCGGGTGTGCGATGCGGTGATGGTCCTTCACACACCCGGTAAATTCCACGCTGTCGGCGCTTTCTACGAGCATTTTGAGCAACTGTCCGACAACGACGTCGTACGCCAACTCGAAGGTGCCGGTGCCGGCGGGCAGAAGTAGCCGGCGTCGTTCCCACGCAAAAGGCGGGTGCGGTCCCCTGAGGACCGCGCCCGCCTTTTCTTTAGTGCAGCTTTAGTGGTGAACGCTGTAACCCAGCGGCCGGCCACGGGTTTCCTTGGCCAGGATCACGCCAATGGCGGAGATGACGCACAGAACCATGATGTAGATGCCCACCGAGCCGGACCACTTGGTGGTGTCCAGGAGTGCCTGGGCGATGAGTGGCGCGAAGGCACCGCCCAGGATGGCACCCAGGGCGTATCCAATGGAGATTCCGGAGTAGCGGACCTGGGCCGGGAACATTTCCGCGTACATGGCGGACATGGGACCGTAGGACAGTCCCAAGCCGATGGTCAGGACGAACAAAGCGGTTCCGTAGAGCACGATGTCCTTTGAATCAATCAACACGAACATCGGGATCATCCAGGCAAAGACCAAGCCGTAACCGATCAGGAACGTCTTGACGCGTCCGATCTTGTCCGACAACCAACCGCCCACCATAGTGAAGATCAGCCAGCCGAAGGAGGCGATGGTGGTGGCCAGCAGGACCTGCGGGGTGGGCATCTTCAACGTACGCGTGGCGTAGGAGATGAAGAAGGCGATCAGCAAGTACCCGGCGGCATTGTTGGCGATGAAGATCAGGGCTGCAAGGAGAACTTCCTTCTTGTTCTTGCGGAAGAGTTCACCCAAGGGCGCCTTGCTTTCGGCCTTGCGCTGGGCGATTTCCTTGAAGACAGGGCTTTCACCCACAGCCCGACGGATGAGGTAACCCACCACGATCAGGACCACCGACAACAGGAATGGCACGCGCCATCCCCAGGAGGCGAAATCTTCCTTGGACATTCCCGACTGGAGCAGGAACAACAGGCCGGTGGCCAGGATCATGCCGATCGGAACACCAATCTGCGGGTAGGCGCCGAAGAGCCCGCGCTTCTTGAGCGGCGCATGCTCCACAGCCATGAGTGCCGCACCGCCCCACTCACCACCGGCGGAGAACCCTTGGACTACGCGCAGGGTAATCAGCAGGATGGGAGCCCAGACGCCGATGGTTGCGTAGGTGGGCAGCATGCCGATCAGGGCAGTGGCTGCACCCATCATGACAAGAGTCATGACCAGGACGGCCTTTCGGCCCATCCTGTCGCCGAGGTGCCCGGCAACGAAAGCCCCGAGGGGACGGAAGAGGAAGCTGATGCCGATCGTGGCGAACGACAAAAGCTGGGCTACACCCGGGTTGGACTTCTCCAGGGGAGAGAGGAACAAGGGCGCCAGCAGCGTCGCCGTGAGCTGGGCAAAGATGAAGAAGTCGTACCACTCAATGGTGGTGCCCACCAATGTCCCGGCCAGGACCCTGCGCTCTTCGCGCTTGCTGCTGGGCCCTGACGGTGAGTCGACAGTGGAAGTTGCGGTCATTGGAACTCCATGGGGTGAGAGTGACTGGTCGGCACTTGACTTGCATTAACCGACAGAACGGTCAGTTAGGAAAGAATACTACAACCTGTGACCCAAAGCACAGCCCCTGGGAACTTCGCTCCAACATAGGATGGTTCGCATGAATCCCCGCAGCGATATCCAGCCTTCATCGGAAGCGGCAACGCAGGCTCCGCCGTCGCAAACCTTGTCACGGGGAATCCGCGCCCTGGAGATCCTCGCAGCCGCCGAGCGTCCCCTCACCATTGCCGAGCTCACCGAGGCCCTCGGGGTGCACCGCTCTGTGGCCTACCGGATCCTCCGGACACTGGAAGACCATTCACTCCTGGTGCGCGACGACTCAGGGCGGGTTCAGCCTGGCCCAGGATTGGCAGTCCTTGCCAGCGGCGTCTCCCGGAACCTTCAAACCGCAGCGCTGCCCGAGCTCACGCAACTTGCCAATTCCCTGCACATGACGGCGTTCGTCGCGGTCTGGGACCACCAGGAATGCGTCACGCTGGTCACCGTGGAGCCACGGCACTCCGGCGCCGCGCTGGCCCAACACCCCGGAAGCCGCCACCCGGTCAGCACCGGCGCTCCCGGAATAGCCATCCAGTCCACCATGACCGAGGAACGCTGGCAGCAGGTTGGCGCCGGCAACCCCTACCGCCCCGAAGCCCACGAGGCGCGCCGCCTTGGCTATGCCACCAGCCATGACGAAGTGATTGCCGGGCTGTCCTCCATTGCCGCCCCCATCAAGGTTCCGGGTGGACGGCCGGCCGCCATCGCCGTCGTTTACATCCGATTGGACCAGGACGCCGACGCCGTGGGACAGGCACTGGCCGCGAGCGCTGCCCGCATCGAGAGCCAGCTCGCCTGAACTTCCTCCCTAGTCCTCGGAACCGTGCCCGATCCTGGCATAAAGGGCTGGCTGCGAGCTCCTGAGCCGCAGGCCCCAGAGGACACCCACCACCCCGGGCAACAGCACCAGCGCGGGGAGGACGAAGGATGCTGCGGTGGATTCTGTTTGGCCGAGCAAGACGTTGAAGTTGGCCAGGATCAGCACCAGGACCACTGCGAGGAGCACGAAGCCCAGCATCGGTGCGATCACCCGGACCCACAGGCTGGTTCCGTGCTGGTTACGCCGGAAGAAGCCAATCACGGCCACCGACACGACGGTCATCAACAGGACCAGCCCCAAGGCGCCACTGTTGGTCAGCCACGTGAACATGGTCAGGACCGGGTACAGTTCGCCGAGCTCGGAACCTGCGCCTGCCACGGCGAAGCCCAGCGTGACGACGACGGCGATCACCGACTGCGCCAACGATCCCGCGAAGGGCGCTCCACTGCCCTGCCGGACTTTGGCGAGCGCCGCTGGCAGGACACGCTCGCGGCCCAGGGAAAAGAAGTAGCGGGCCACGGCGTTGTGGAAGCTGACCAGTGCGGCGAACAGGCTGGTGACGAAGAGGACCTGGGCGATGTCACTGAGCAGCACCCCTCCATTGGCGCCCAGGAACGCGAACATCATGTCCGGCCCGTTGGCAGCTGCTGATTCGATGACGGCTGAGGGACCTGCACCCACGGTCATGGCCCAAGCGGAGACCGCATAGAACACGGCGATGATTCCCACGGCTGCGAACGTCGCCCTGGCAACCGTTCGCTTGGGGTCTTTGGACTCCTCACCGTAGATGGCTGCGGACTCAAAGCCCATGAACGCCGCGATGCCGAACGAGAGCACGGCCCCAATGCCGGGGACGAACAGGCTCTCGGGGCTGAAGGCTGCTGCGCTAATACCTTCAGGGGCAACGGCAAGGCTGATGACGTCGTAGACAATGACCACCAGGAACTCCAGTGCCACCAGGATGCCAAGCACCTTGGCAGAGAGGTCCACGCGGTTGACTCCCAGCCACCCCACGATGGCGATGCAGACCAGCACCGGTATCCACCACGGGACACTGATGCCCAGGCGCGCGGAAAGGAGTGAGGACACGGTAAACCCAAACAGCCCGTAGATGCCTACCTGCATCAGGTTGTAGGCCATCAGCGCAATGAGTGACGCCCCAACGCCGGCCGGCCTGGAAATACCCTGTGCGATGTACGCGTAGAAGGCTCCTGCGTTGGTGACGTAACGGCTCATTGCCGCATAGCCCACGGCGAACAGTGCCAGGATTCCGCCGAGGATCAGGAAGGACAGCGGCACTCCCACCACCCCCGTGACTGCGAACGTCGTGGTCACTCCGCCCGCCAGGACGGTCAGCGGCGCTGAAGCCGCAATAATCATGAAAGTCACTGCCGGTACGCCAAGAAGTCCCCTGGTGTGTGCAGGTCCGGCCGTCCTGCCCTTGACGGGGTTGTCCACGCTCATAGTGTGCTCCTGCCTCGGTGCCACGGGAGATCTGCGCGGCACGGTGTCGGTCATTCCGCAATCTTCCACCGCAGGAGCCCAGCGTGACTTGTCTCACACGGCAGGGTGTTTGTCGGAGGACGCACGCACCTTCGGGGCTGACGCGCCGGTGTAGAATCGTGGGCAAGCTCACGTCTGTCCCAACGGTTTCCTGGTCGGGAACCAATCAGAAGTTCTGTGGCGCCATGGGCCGTTGAAAGGGAGTTCGATGACCGTCGCGGCTGATACGGGTCCCACC
>NZ_JABMCX010000033.1 GCF_013179505.1 Paenarthrobacter sp. CM16
GTGTCCGTGCTGGCGTAATCCAGCCCGGTGGCTTCCTCGATGGGGAGGCCATCCGAATCTGCGCGGAACGCCGCCACCGGACCGTCACCGTTCCGCAGGACTCCCACCACTCCTGTGCCGCCGCAGCGGAAATGCTCAATCCCCAGACGGTCCAACTGCTCTTCAATGAGTGCTGCTGTGGCGAACTCCTGCATTGACAGTTCCGGATGGGCGTGCAGGTGACGGTACAGGGAGTGCAGTTCGGCGGTCTGTTCGGCGTCGAGTCGCAGTTCGGTGGCTGTCTGGGTCATTGGCCTGTCTTCCTGGTGGTTTTGCGGGGTTTTGGGGGGCGGGGCTGTTATACGTGCGGCGTGGCCTCGTTGATGGCTTCCTTGCAGCGGAAGAACCATGCCAACAGGATGGTGCCCAGAACAGCTATGGCGGTGGACACCATGGCGAGCGACGGCACCAGCGGCAGAACAATGAACACGACGACCGCCGAAACCAGCAGCGCGAACACCGTGGTGCGTGGCTGCTTCATGGACACGATGGCCTGCACCAGCACGGCACCCAACACAGCAGGCAGCACGTACAGGCGCGTCACCAGCAGCACTGAGGGAGGGATGACACTGATGAGCCAAGTGCCCAGGAGACCAACGAAGATTGCCAGTGACATCAGGTGGACTGCTGCGGCGCCACAGATAGCGACGACGGCGGCCAACTCGGCACGCTTGCTGCCCGGCTTTGCCCCGATGTTGGTTTGGGCGATCAGCGCCGCAGGAAGGAGTTTGCTGGAAATATTGCCGATCATGAATGCCTGGTACATGCCGGCAGGTCCCAGCACCGGGTAGTACGTGAGCGGCTCCACGATCCAGATAATGCCAAAAGTTGCAGCGACTGCGGCAAAGGCGATCCATAACTGGGCGGCAGTGATGTCCAGCCCGCCGAAAAAGACCAGGAACAAGGGGCCGGCCAAGGAAATAAGGAGCCCCGCGATCATGGTGATCTGGCCCCAACGGGAGGTAGTCCGGTTGAAATCTGCCATACCGGTTTGGGTGATGGTGACAGGAGCAGAGGTGGTGGAGGACATACTGGGTATTCCTTTCGGGCTCATGGAAGGGGACGGCGACGGGCGGTCTCAGGAGCCGACTGCGAGGTAGGCTGCGGCCAGCCCGATGACAATGGAGGAACCCAGCCCCCACTCGCGCAGCCAACTCCTGCGAAGCCTTTGCGCCAGCAGCAGGCACAAGCCCATCACCGCGGCGGAGACGATGAAGGCCAACACATGGACCCCGGATTTAGGGAGCTCCGTGAGCCCAAGGCAGGAAAAGGCGCCGATCAAAGCTGCCGCCGGGACGATCGCCATGGCCGCAGGGTTAACGGATCGGATTTTGGCGTCTCCTTTGCGGAGCAGCGGCGTCAGGATCAAGGTGGCCAGCATCCACATGGCGCCGCCGATGCTCATGACGAAGAAGGCGACAGCAAAAACGCTTTGGGTGTAGCTGGCCTCACCCAGCTTGGCCCCCAAGGTTCCCGCGGAGACACTGGCCGCTGACACCTCGTAGGCTGCCGATCCAATAAGGCCGATGCGTACAAGGACAGCAGGCGCCCCGAAGAGGCCCAACAGGGCAATGGCGACCAGGCACACGGCCAAGGAAGGTCCGATTGCGGAGACGGCCCCGGAGCGAAACGAGGTCTTGATGTCCTGCGGACTCATCTCAACCGATGGTGCCGCCCGCCGGGCGGCCTTCATGAAGATCACGGATTGGAGGATAATGACGCCGAAGACGCCGGCCACGCAGATCCACAGGACAGGATTGTTGGCGATGACCATGATGTCGGTCGAATCGGTGGGAACCAGTGATTGCAGTGCCAGGGGTTGGTGCATGGAAACCTCCGGGTGAGAGCCCCTCAGCTGTTCCTCGACCGGAACGACGCTGTGCAGTGTGTGGCGCTGTGGGGCAAATCCATACCCAGTAACCGGATCGGCCACGGGGTTAGAAACACCATTCACTATGAGCCGGATCACAAACAATAGCTGACGGAATCAGCCTCTCATCTGGCCGAATCCGTCAAACCTTGCCATCGGGGGTTCCGGGCTTCCGCGCTCCGGTGTGACGGGGCACACTTCAAGGCAGTAGACATCCAGCAAAGGAGCACCATGCCTGAGACCATTGGCGAGCTGTCCGCCGTCGAACTTTCCGCAGCGATCCGGGCGAAGAAGATCTCTGCCCGCGAAGCCCTGGCCGAACACCTTGAACGCATCGCCGAGGTCAACCCCGTGATCAATGCAGTGGTGACCCTCGACGCCGAAGGTGCCCAGACCTTGGCGCACCGTGCGGACCAACTGACGGCGTCCGGGGCACAACTCCCACCCCTTCACGGCGTGCCAATGACCCACAAGGACACCAACAACACCGCCGGGATGCGCACCACGCAGGGCTCGCTCGCCTTGCGCGACTTCGTTCCCGACGCCGATGACCTCATCATCGCGCGGTTGAAGGCGGCCGGCGTGGTCAGTACCGGAAAGTCGAACGTTCCCGAGTTCGGAGCCGGCTCCCACACGTTCAACGACCTCTTCGGGACCACCACCAACCCCTACGCGCCCACCCTCAGCGCCGGCGGCAGCAGTGGCGGGGTGGCCGCCGTCGTCGCTTCCCGTGTCCAAAGCATCGGCGACGGCAGCGACATGGGCGGCTCGCTCCGCATCCCGGCTTCCTTTTGCAATGTGGTGGGCTTCAGGCCCTCGACGGCGGTGATCCCCATGCCGTCCGACGTCAACGCCTACGCGTGGCTGGGAAGGACCGGCCCCATGGCTCGGAGCGTGGAGGACATCGCTTTGTTCATGTCCGTGACTGCGGGCAAGGATCCCCGCGTTCCGCACCCGGAGGGGCTCAACCCGGAGGTTTTCCGGGAAGGGCTCCAAGCCGATATGCATGGCGTCCGGATCGGCTGGTCACCGGACTTCGGAATCGGGGTCCCCGTGGACCGTGAAATCCTGGATCACCTTGAGCGGCAACTGGAGGTCTTTGAGCAGCTCGGGGCGATCGTAGAAGAAGCCACCCCCGATTTCAGCGAAGCCGACCTTGTATTCGGCAATACCCGTGCCATGGACTTCGCCGCAGGACTGGGACCTATCCTGGAACGCGCCGGGGACGTCATCAAACCCGAGGTGCACTGGAACGTCCGGAAGGGCTTCGATCTCACTGCCCGGGACCTGCTGGAGACCGCGGCGGCCCGAACACGGCTGGAACAAAGCGTCCAGTCATTCTTTGGGCAGTACGACCTCTTCGCCAGCCCGTGCGCGCAGGTCCTCCCCTTCGATGCCTCGCAGCGGTACCCGGCGGACATTGCCGGGGTGCCTTCGGAAACGTATCTGGACTGGATGCGCTCGGCCTGCCTGTTGTCCGCCACGGGGTTACCTGTGCTCAGCGTCCCGGCCGGCTTTGGTCCTTCAGGACTCCCTATCGGGCTGCAACTGGCCACCAATCACTACACGGATATGCAGTTGCTGCGCTACGGCTACGCCTTCGAACAGCAGACCCTGTATGCAGGCGTCGCGCCTGAAGTGACATCAGCGCAGAAACCAATGACTACCGTGAGCGCATAACCCTGCCACCGCGTTTTCCTGCGTCCAACAGGATGGAAACATCCACGGTGACGGCGTTCTGCGCCCATGCCGAATCCGTGATGAAACTGTAAAGGGCTGCCATGTCCTGCACCGTGACATCGGCCATGATTTGATAGTCGCCGGCGATCGCCGCGGCATAGCGGACAGTAGGCAGCTCCGCCAGGCTCTTGCCCACCTGTTCAACATGCTGCGGAGAGGCCCGGATCCAGAGCAGTGCCTCAACGTTCAAGCCAAAGGACGCCGGTTCAAGGATCGCGCGTAAATGAACCTGGTTGTTGGCCAGCAACCATTCGGTGCGGCGACGCGCTGTTGCTTCCGAGACACCCACCCGCCTGCCCAACGCTTCAAAGCTCATCCTGCCATCGGCACAAAGGGCATCAACGATCTCGTGGTCCTGGCGGCTCAATTCCTGCCGCGGCACCAGGCTGCCGGAATCGCGGGTGAGGCTGGAGCGGAGCACGTCCGCTTGGTCGTTGGGGAGGATCTCCGGCCGCCACCCGCGGATGGTGCGGAAGTATCGCAGTACGGGGTAGCTGGTGGCGTCTCGCAGGCCAATGGTTGCCGGTAACTCGTCAGAGAGCACATCACCCATGCGGGATGGCTCGGTGAGGATCTCCGCAACGCAGTCTCCGGCACCCGTAGTGGTGTACACGAACGTGGTGTCCGCCCTTTGCCCCAGTGCATGGGCCGCTGCCCGCACTGTACCGGGCAGGCACCGCATCTGCACCAGCACCACGGCCGGCTTGGGCCGGATGCCCACCACGGCGACCGCCCCGGACTCCAACAGCTGTGAGCCGCGGCGGGCCACGGTTCGCTCTGCTTCGCCGAGCGCCGCCGCCATTTTGCGCCAAGGGCACCGCGGGTCCAGTTGGAGAGCGGCAACAATCTGCCGCTCCAAGGCGTCAAACACCACCATGCAAGCTCCGTCCTCCGTGGGCTGGGGTTGCTCAATTTCACCACGGACTCAGGTGCGGGGCGTCACGACGCCGGGTACCGGCCTCGTGCGTTAACGGCAAGTGCCCCGCCCCCGGGGAGGGGACGGGGCACCGGGATCAGGCTTCGGGTTTAGGCGAAGTCGGAGACTGCCGGGTCCGGTCCAATGCGGCCTTCGGCACCGCGGTCAAGACCGTTGATGGCCTCGATGTCCGTGGCGTCCAGCGTGACGTTGAGCGCTGCGAAGTTTTCTTGGATGCGGGACTCAGTGACGGACTTGGGAATGACCACATTGCCGATGGCCAGGTGCCAGGCGATGACCACCTGGGCGGGAGTGGCATCGTGCTTGGCGGCAATCTCGGCAACCGTGGCGCTTTCAAGCAGCTCGCCACCCTGTCCCAACGGCGACCAAGCCTGGGTCAGGATGCCCTTGGAGGCGTTGAATTCGCGGAGGTCTGCCTGGTTGAAGAACGGGTGAAGCTCCACCTGGTTGATGGCCGGAACAACGCCGGTTTCATCGATGATGTGCTGCAGGCCTTCCTTGGTGAAGTTGGAGACACCGATGGACTTGACCCGTCCGCGCTTCTTGAGCTCGATAAGGGCCTTCCAGGTGTCCACGTATTTTTCCTGCTTGGGCTGCTGCCAGTGGATCAGGTACAGGTCCAGGGTCTCAAGGCCGAGACGGTCCATGGACTCCTCGAAAGCGGCGAGGGTGGACTCATAGCCCTGGTCAGCGTTCCACAGCTTGGTGGTGATGAAGATGTCCTCGGCGGAAAGGCCGGAGGAAGCAATGGCGCGGCCGACGCCGGCCTCGTTGCCGTAGATCTTGGCGGTATCGATGTGGCGGAAGCCGGCTTCGAAAGCCTGGCGCACCACCTTTTCGGCTACATCGTCTTCAACTTGCCACACCCCGTAGCCGAGCTGGGGGATGGTGTTGCCGTCGTTGAAAGTAAGTGTTGGTGACGAAGTCATGTGTGCCATCCTGCCAGCACGAACCTGTTAAAAGCCCGGATTGTTACGGAGATCAGCTCTGCGCTTAACTTCTTGTCCAGGAGGAATAAAGGCGTGCGCGTGTAGTTGCGCACGCTTGGCTTATTGTTTGCTTGTCAGGCCCTGAGTTGCCGCTCCGCGTCAGCCACCTGCTCGAACACCGACTCAGCACGCCGCCTGACGGACAGGGCTCCCACCGGCACGGGGCCCACAGCCAGCCTCAACATCGCCGCCGCCTCTGCTGTGGTGGCCAAGGAATTACCGGCCTTGGACAACGCCCGGTGCACGCCGGCCAAGGCCCCGGGAACGTCCAGTCCGTCGCTCGGAGAACGTTTTTGTGCCTCGACGCAAATAGTCCTCACACGGGCAGACAACTCAGCGAGCTCGTTGGCGATCTGAACCAGTTCGCCATAGAGCTGTTCATCATCAACGCCCTCGAGAACCTGGTGATACCGATCCAATCCACGGTGGAAACGGTCATGGGCGCGCCGCCACAGCCCCTTGCCAAGCTCCAGATCGTCTTTCCGTCCTTGGCGGACGGCCCCAAAGAAACCCACCTGGGAACTCAGAGGTACTGACCCGGACCGTGGTCGGGGTCTTCCGGCCGGCCCGGCTGAGGAGCAGTACCGGGAACCCCCGGCGCTGCGGCCCGTTGCGGCTGACCGTTCTCACCGATAACGATGCCCGGCGCAATAACAGTCCCCGGCGGGAGCTGGCGAAGGTGCATCTGCGCGGCCGCATGTTCCTTGGCAGCCTGCTGGGCAGCCAGGGCTGCCTGAATGCCGTGGAACAAGCCTTCCAGCCAACCCACCAGCTGTGCTTGGGCAATGCGAAGCTCCGCATCCGAGGGCGCCTTTTCATCAGGGAAGGGCAAGCTGATGCGTTCCAGCTCCTCGATCAGCTCCGGTGCCAGCCCGTCCTCGAGTTCCTTGATGGAGCGCTCGTGGATTTCAGCGAGGCGGCCACGGGCAGCGTCATCCAGGGGCGCGGCCTTCACTTCCTCCAGGAGTTGGCGGATCATGGTTCCGATCCGCATCACCTTGGCCGGCTCGTCTACGAGCTCGTGAAGGTTGCCTGCCTTGGGTTTGGCAGCTTTCCCGGGCTCTCCCCCGTCGGATTGCTGTCCGAGGGGCTTCTCAAGCCCACCTTCCAGCGTGGTTCCCTCCACGGGGGTGTCGTCCGAAGCCTCATCCGTGGGCTGAATGTTGTTCAGATCGCTCATTCGTTCATACTCTCATGGGGTTCGCGCGAACCGCCGTCCAATCTTTCATTGTGGACTTCGTTCATAGCGAAACCCGCCCCCTTTCAGCAGCAACGCCCTTGGGGATTGCTGTCCTGCCGGTCCATCCGGTCCCGCCAGAACTCACGTTCGGTCATGGCGGGACCGGCGTGGCCGCCGGCATTGAAGTGTTCAAGGTACTTTTTGTATGCATCGGCGCCCATGAGCGAACCCATGTAGGTGGCGAACCCGCGAAGTCCTTTGGCCACGGCATTCATCAGTGATGTCCGGCTTTCTGCGTTCTTTTTTCCGCTGGGAGGGCATTCCACTCAGCGAGCAGGGCCTTCTCCGCCGGGGTCGGGATCAGTCCAGCCGGGGCATACACCCTGGACGGCACCGCCGGGTCCTCATGGTCCTGTCCACCGCCGGCACGGATAGCCTTGATGGTTGCCAGCAGTGCGGCCACGATCACGATGATGCTCAGGGTCACGAAGATGACCGACAACACGCCCTGGATCATGGTGTTCCTGACCACCGCTTCCATGGCGGCCACGGTCTTGGCCGTGCCGAACTCGGTCTTGCCATCCGCCAGGGCCTTGGAGAATGCCTGGTTGTTGGCGAAGTAGCCCACTGCGGGAACCGGCGAGAAGATCTTGTGGAAGCTGGCGGTGATGGTCACCACTGCGGCAAAGGCAAGCGGCACCGCCACTATCCACAGCCACTTGAAGACACCGCGCTTGGCAGTGATGGCCAGGCACACGGCCAACGCAATGGCAGCCAGGAGTTGGTTGGCAATGCCGAACAACGGGAAGAGAGTGTTGATGCCTCCGAGGGGGTCGGTGACACCCATCAGGAGCACGGCACCCCATGCACCCACCATGATGGCGGTGCACAGCCAGGCACCGGGTCGCCAGGATGCTTCCTTGAACTTGGGAACAAAGTTGCCGATGGAATCCTGCAGCATGAAGCGGGCAACACGCGTGCCGGCATCCACGGCAGTCAGGATGAACAGGGCTTCGAACATGATGGCGAAGTGGTACCAGAAGGCCATCATGCCGGGCCCGCCGATGAACTGCTGCATGATGTGCGCCAGGCCCACTGCCAAGGTGGGTGCACCACCGGAACGGGAAATGATGCTTTCCTCGCCCACGTCCTTGGCCGTCTGCGCCAGGACATCAGGAGTGATGTTCACGTTGGCCAAGCCGAGGCTGTTCACCCATTGCGCTGCGGATTCCACCGTTCCGCCGGTGAGGGCAAGGGGCGCGTTCATGGCGAAGTAGATGCCACGGTCGATCGAGATGGCAGCCACCAGGGCCATGATGGCAACAAAGGATTCCATCAGCATGCCGCCGTAGCCGATGAAACGGGTCTGGCGTTCCTTCTCAATCAGCTTCGGTGTGGTGCCGGAGGAAATGAGGGCGTGGAACCCGGACAGGGCCCCACAGGCGATGGTGACGAAGAGGAAGGGGAAGAGCGCGCCGGAGAAGACGGGGCCGTTCTCACGGCTGGCGAACTCGCTGAACGCCGGGACGGTGATTTCCGGCCGCACCACGATGATGGCGAGCGCGAGCATCACGATCACGCCGATCTTCATGAAGGTGGAGAGGTAGTCGCGCGGGGCCAGCAGCAGCCACACCGGCAGGATGGCGGCAATGAAGCCGTAAACGATGATGCCCCAGGCGATGGTGACCTTATCCAGGTGGAAGAAGGCCGCGCCCCACTCGGTTCCGGCCACGGCACCGCCGCCGATGATGGCCGCCATAAGGAGGACAAACCCGATGATGGATACTTCCATCACCTTGCCGGGCCTGATGAAACGCAGGTAGACGCCCATGAACAGTGCGATGGGGATGGTCATCCCCACGGAGAAGACGCCCCACGGGCTCTCTCCCAAGGCGTTGACCACCACAAGCGCCAGGATGGCCACAATGATGATCATGATCAGCAGCGTGGCTACCAGGGCCGCCGTTCCGCCAATGACGCCCAGCTCTTCACGTGCCATCTGGCCGAGGGAACGGCCGCCGCGACGCATGGAGAAGAACATGACCAGATAGTCCTGGACGGCACCGGCAAGGACGACGCCGATGATGATCCAGATGGTGCCGGGCAAGTAACCCATCTGGGCTGCAATGACCGGCCCCACCAGCGGACCGGCTCCGGCAATTGCGGCGAAGTGATGGCCGAACAACACATTCCGGTCGGTGCGGACATAGTCCTTGCCGTCCGCCTTGTATTCAGCGGGAGTAGCACGGCGATCGTCCGGCTTGAGCAGGTACCGCTCAATGACCTTGGAGTAGAAGCGGTAGCCGATCAGATAAGTACAGACTGCGGCAAAAACGAACCAGATGGCATTCACAGTCTCACCGCGCACCAGGGCCAGCATGAACCACGCCACGGCTCCCAGCAGCGAAATAGCTACCCAGAGGCCGATCTTGGCCGGAGTCCACTTCCGCTCTTCAGCCTCCCGCACCGTGTCATCCACGGCCGGTGAAGGCAGCGCGGGATCCAATTTATCCGCGAGCCCTGTCTTGTCAGGAACCTTGCCCATATCTCCTCCTTGAGAACTGCTGCAGTGATGGGTACTGCTGTTTGTGGCGATCTTCGCGGTGGGGACCGCATCGCCGGTTGCCTTCCAGCACAGTAACAACCGTCACAGACAAGTAAAGGGAGCACGCGCCACCCCTGAACAAAGGGTCGGTAAACGGTCACATCCCTGCGGCGGGTGACCAAGGTCCGCGCCGTGGTGGACTAGCCGGCGCCGCCATTGACCTGCGCCTGCACCATGCGGGCCTCGCACAGGTCCAGCCAGCGCACCTCTGCCTCTGCTTGGAAAATCAGGGAGTCAAGCACCAGAAGTCCCGCGGTGTCGATGGAACGCTGATGGGCGGACGCTGCCTTCCTCGCCTGCGTGTGCTCCTGCAAAGCCTGGACGGAAACCTCCCGCTGGGCTTGGATCACAGCGGACGTATCAACGCCCGGCAACGTCACGGCAAGTGCAAGCTTGATGGCAATCTCGTTCCGTGGCGGGGTGCCACGGTCCACGGCCCCGCCAAACCAGGCCACCACTTCCTCAGCCCCGGCGTCCGTAATGCTGTAGATGACGTGGCCGCCGCCGTCGTCGCCGTCTTTACTGACCAGGCCATCGCGCTCAAGGCGGTCAAGGGTGGTGTAGACCTGCCCGATGTTCAGCGGCCAGGCGGCTCCTGTCCGGTCCTCGAATTCGACCCGAAGTTCATAGCCGTACCGGGGCTGGTCCTGGAGCAGGGCCAGCAGGCTGTGCCGGATGGACATAAGGCTCCTCGCTGCGGGTGGACGGACGGATCAGAGAAGCAGCAGGACCTTGCCCACATGTTCGCCGGAATCAAAGTACTCGTGGGCTTCCCGGACCTGGTGCAACGGGAAGGATTTTGCTACCAGGGGTTTGATCCTGCCGTCCGTCAGCATCGGCCATACGGACTCACGAACGGCGGACATGATGATGCCCTTTTCCGCCACGGGCCGAGGCCTCAGCGCTGTGCCAATCACGGCAGCACGCTTGCTGAGGAGTTGCCCCAGGTTGATCTCCGCTGTAGTTCCGCCTTGCAGGCCGATCACTATGAGGCGGCCATAGTCGGCGAGCGCGTCAATGTTCTGTTGGAGGTACTTGGCACCCACGACGTCGAGGATCACGTCAGCGCCTTTGCCCCCGTTTTGTGCCTTGAGGCTTTGGGCGAAATCCTCTTCGGTGTAGTTGATGGCGATGTCGGCGCCCAGGAAGGCCTTGGCGGTTCCCACCTTCTCGTCGGTTCCTGCGGTTGTAGCTACCGTCGCGCCGTACGCTTTGGCCAACTGGATGGCCATGGTGCCTATCCCGCCCGTTGCACCGTGGATGAGCACAGTCTCCCCGGGTTGCAGCTGTGCGGTCATGATGAGGTTTGAGTAAACGGTGGCGGCAACTTCGGGCAGGGAAGCGGCGGTGATGAGGTCCACGCCCTCAGGGATCCGCAGCACTTGTTCGGCGGGCACGGCCACTTGCTGGGCGTAGCCGCCGCCGGAGAGCAGTGCCACTACCTTGTCTCCCACGGAGAAGGCCTTGGTAACGCCGGGACCAAAGGCTGCGATGCGTCCGGAGACTTCAAGCCCGGGAATGTCCGAGGCCCCAGGTGGCGGCGGATAGAAGCCGCGGCGCTGTTGGACGTCCGCGCGGTTCAAGCCGGCGGCGACGACGTCGATCAGGACCTCGCCTGTCCCCGGGACCGGTGCGGGGACCTCGCGGATTTCGAGGACTTCGGGCCCGCCTGGCTCTGAGATGTAGACGGCTTTCATGACGAACTCCCGGTTTCTTGCTGGTCCTCAAACCCCCGGGGCAGGGGTTGGAGGACGTGATGTTTTGGAACAGCCAACTCCCTATGAAACACTACTAGGCGAGGAAGGTTGTCCGAGCGGCCTAAGGAGCTGGTCTTGAAAACCAGTGTGCGGTAACCCCGTACCAAGGGTTCAAATCCCTTACCTTCCGCAAATGAGATGCCCCGGGTCCCAGGACCCGGGGCATTTTTGCATGCCCAACCCTCCTCCGCAGGGCCTCGCGCGGCACTCCGCTGAGCCGTCCGGCCTGCCAACTGAGAACTGACACCCGGAAGATCATTGAAAGTGTCAGACCCCCCGCATAGTGTTCTGTCTGTCTCCACACCACTGACATATGCCGTAGCTTTCGCCGCGGAATAACAACAGGAGCCCGACCCATGCCTAAGCCTGACATCACTCCCGGCGCACCCTGCTGGATTGATCTGATGACGTCCGATACTGAAAAAGCGAAGACGTTCTACAACGCGCTTTTTGGTTGGACCTACGAGACCGGGGATGAGGAAAAGTACGGCGGCTACATTACGGCTTTGAAGGATGGCCGGATGGTGGCAGGCATCATGGCGAAGCAGGCTGACATGGGCGCCATGCCGGATGTCTGGTCCACCTACCTGCGCACCGATGACATCAAGGCGACCACGGAGGCAGCAGCCGCCCACGGAGGCCAGGTGTATTTGGAACCCATGGACGTTCCTGAGCAGGGCAGCATGGCCATGTATGGCGATGCTTCAGGCGCCTCGATCGGTGCTTGGGAGTTCGGTGAAATGACCGGTTACGAACTCGCGGCTGAGGCCGGCGCTCCGGCATGGCACGAACTCCTTTCCAAGGACTATGACGCCGCGGTCACCTTCTACCAGAAAGTCTTCGGCTGGAACACGGAGGTCATGAGCGACACTCCTGAATTCCGGTACACCACCCTTGGCGCCGGGGACGAGGCCAAGGCGGGCATCATGGATGCCTCGGGCTTCCTCCCGGAGCAAGTCCCCTCCATGTGGAGCGTCTATTTCGCCGTGGAGGACACGGACGCCGCAGTGGAGCAGGCCACCGCCTTGGGTGCCACTATCACCCAACCCGCCGAGGACACTCCTTTTGGCCGCTTGGCGACGCTGCAGGACCCCACGGGTGCCGTCTTCAAAGTCATTCAGGACCTGGGCCAAACAGCCTAGCTTTCACACAACGGGCCCGCCCGGCTGCCTCCTACCCAGGGGCGGTCGGCCGGATCCGCTCATTGCCGGTGTTGGGGGATCAGCCGGCGTGGGTCCTTGTCTGGTCCCTCATGGTTGACCGCAGGCCTGCTGCCTGTGTTCCTTTCCGGAATGAGGACCCCTATGCACCACTTTTCACGAAGCCTGAAGACTGCCGCTGTGCTGGGCATCGCATCGATCGCGCTGGCGGGCTGTTCTTTGATCAGCAGCGGCGATGCCAGGCGGGACGAATCGGGAAAGCCCACGGAATCTTCCAAGGCTGATGCCTTCAAGGTGAAGCTGGGTGACTGCATCGCCAATCCGGACAGCCAGGAGGTTGTGGATGTGACCGTCATCCCGTGCGATCAGAGCCACGATCTCGAGGCGTACGCACTGACCAACATGGACGCATCAACATTCCCTGGTGATACCGAAGTGGGCACCCAGGCCGAACAGTACTGTGGCGCCCAATTTGCACCTTTCGTTGGCGTGCCCTTCGAAAATTCCGAGTTGGAGGTCACCTTCCTCCACCCTACCAGCGACTCGTGGAAGAACGGAGACCGCGAAATTCTCTGCCTGATCGGCGGCGCGTCCGGTGCCGCGACCACGGGATCCCTTAAGGGTGCAGCCAAATAGCGCAGGTGCACCCGATCGGCCACCCCCGGTCCACCTGCCATTCATTCCACCGTGTTCTGCTATGCCCGAGCAACAGGTTTACGCCGGAGTAACTTCCGGAACAACGCCCACATCACCAGAGTGTGGGCGTCGTCCAAAAAGGCCCCACAGGGCCCCTAATGAAAGTTAGAGCGGATGCACCAACAACATTGGAAAGTATTGGCAGGAACAGTCTTGTCAGCGGGGTTGCTTGCCGCCCCGTTGACGGCAGCTCCAGCCATGGCAGCGGATGATCCATCCGCACCCGCCGGCTCGTCGCCGGTGGTGATCAACGAGGCGTACCTGAGCGGCGGCAGCGCCGGCGCCGCCTTCAAGAACAAATTCGTGGAGCTCTACAACTCCTCTGATTCCCCCGTCAGCCTGGCGGGCTGGTCACTGCAGTACCGGTCCGGCACCGCCACCGCTGCACCCACGGGGATCACTCCCCTGTCCGGCAGCATCCCGGCCAAGGGTTACTTCCTGGTCCAAGGGGCCACCAACAGCGGAACGTCCACCGCGCCGGCACTTCCCACGGCCGATGTGCAGGCCACCGGAACTCTGAATCCCAGCGGAACCACGGGCACGTTGATCCTGGCGAAGCAGGCCGGCGCCGTTACCCCGCTCCCTGCGGGCCCGGTCACGGAGAACGCCGCTATTGCCGACCTCCTGGGCTATGGCACCTCCAACACTTTTGAGACTGCCCCGGCAACCGCGCCCACCGGCAACTCGGACGTCAAGAGCCTGAACCGCACCAATGGCGCTGACACCAACTCCAACGCCGCCGATTTCAGCCTCAGCGCCACCATTACCCCCACCGCCTCAAGCGGCGGCGGAACTCCGCCCGTGGATCCCCAGCCCGAACCCGGAGTCAAGGCCATTGCCGACATCCAGGGAACCGGACCGGCCAGCCCACTTGCGGGCAGCACCGTGACCACCCGTGGCAAGGTCACCGCCGTATACGCCACCGGCGGCTTCAACGGTTACTACCTCCAGACCCCCGGAACCGGCGGTTGGACCGCCGGGGCGGCCAGGTCGGCGTCGGACGCTGTGTTCATCTATTCACCGACGACGGCGGCCACGGTCCAGCAGGGCGATTACCTGGAACTCACCGGTGTTGTCAGCGAATTCGCCAACCAGACCCAGCTCACTGTTGAAGCTGCAGGGATGAAGAAGCTCACTGAGGCGGCTCCCGAGGTCAAATCCACACCGTTCACATTGCCGGCCAATGAGGCGGCCAGGGAGAGCCTGGAAGGCATGCTCGTGGCGCCCCAGGGGGACTTCACTGTCACGGACAACTACTCCCTGAACCAGTATGGCGAAATCGGCCTCGCGGCCGGAACGTCACCTTTGGTCCAGCCCACGGCTGTGGCCGCGTACGGCTCCCCGGAGCACGCGGCAGTGGTTGCGGACAACGCCCTCCGGGCCATCAAGCTCGACGACGGCGCATCCACCAACTTCCTGAAGGATGCCACCACCAAAGCACAGGTCCTGCCGTACCTGACAGCGTCGGATCCCGTCCGCGTGGGTTCACCCGCGCAGTTCCGGACAGACGTCATCCTGGGCTACGGCAACAACTCCTGGAAGTTCCAGCCGCTGGCGGCATTGAGCCCGGCCAACGCTGAGTCCGTCCAGCCGGCGGGCTTCACTGCCAGCCGGCCCGAGGGTCCGGCAGATGTTGGCGGCAGCCTCAAGCTGGCTTCCTTCAACGTGCTCAACTACTTCCCCACCACCGGTGACCAGCTCACGGGGTGTGTCTTCTACACGGACCGCGAAGGCAACCCGATCACGGTCAAGGAAGGCTGCAACGCCCGCGGTGCAGCCAACGCCGAGAACTTCGAGCGCCAGCAGGCCAAGATCGTCGCGGCCATCACCAAGTCCGGCGCCGACGTCGTATCCCTCGAGGAAATCGAGAACTCCGCGCAGTTCGGCAAGAACCGTGATGATGCCCTGTCCAAACTGGTGGATGCCCTCAACGTGAAGACGCCTGGCGTATGGGACTACGTGCGGACGCCCGCCAATGCTCCCCCGCTGAGCGATGAGGACATGATCCGTACTGCCTTCATCTTCAAGAAAGCCGTGGCTGAGCCTGTAGGCGAGTCCATCATCCACAACGACACCGTGGCATTCGCCAGCGCACGCAAGCCCCTCGCGCAGGTTTTCAAGCCGGTGGGCGGATCGGATGACAAAAAATTCATCGCGATCGTGAACCACTTCAAGTCCAAGGGCTCGGCCGCTACTCCGGACGATACCGACAAGGGCCAGGGCGCCTCGAACATTGCCCGCACCAAGCAGGCTGAATCGCTGCTCGCTTTCTCGAAGGATCTTCAGGCCTCCAAGGGCACGGACAAAGTCTTCCTGATCGGTGACTTCAACGCCTACGCCAAGGAAGACCCCATTAATGTCCTCACGGGTGCCGGCTACACGGACCTTGAGGCGGGCACCGGCAAGCACTCATATCTGTTCGGCGGCATGGTGGGTTCCTTGGACCACATCCTTGCCTCTCCGGCTGCAGCCAAGGCAGTCACTGGAACCGATATCTGGAACATCAACTCCGTGGAATCCGTAGCGCTTGAGTACAGCAGGTATAACAACAATGTGACCAACTACTATGCCGCGGACGAGTTCCGGGCCAGCGACCACGATCCTGTAGTGGTGGGCCTGAACCTGACCACGGAAGCACCAGCAAGCGTTGACCTGCAGTTCCTGGGGATCAACGACTTCCACGGCCGCATCGACACCAACACCGTGCTCTTTGCAGGGACGGTGGAGAAACTCCGCGCGGCAGCTGCCCCCGGCGCAACGGCCTTCATCTCAGCCGGCGACAACATCGGCGCCTCACTCTTCGCTTCTGCGGTAGCGAAGGACCAGCCCACCATCGACGTCCTGAACGCCCTGGAGCTGCAGGCCTCCGCTGTAGGCAACCACGAGTTCGACGGCGGCTGGCAGGACCTGCGCGACCGCGTCGTCGCCGGAGGTACCAACGCGAAGTTCGCCTACCTCGGCGCCAACGTTTACCAGAAGGGCACCACCACGCCCGTATTGCCGGAGTACAAGGTGCTGGACATGAACGGCATGCGGGTGGCCGTCATCGGCACGGTCACCCAGGAAGTTCCTTCCCTGGTGACACCCGCCGGAATCCCGGACCTCGAATTTGGGGATCCCGTGGAGGCCATCAACCGGGTTGCCGCGAAGATCAAGGCCGACGACCTGGCCGACCTCATCATCGTGGAAAACCACGACGGCGCCGCATCCGGCACTCCTGAGGGTGCCACGCTGGAGCAGGAAGTGGCCGCCGGAGGACCGTTCGCCAAGCTGGTCAACGAAACCACTCCCGACGTTGCTGCCATCTTCACCGGACATACACACAAGGAATACGCCTGGGACGCACCGGTACTGGACGCCAACGGCCAGCCGACCGGCAAGACCCGTCCCATCGTTCAGACCGGCAACTACGGCGAGAACGTGGGCAGCGTGACGCTCACTGTGGACACTGCCAGCAAGTCGGTGACGGCGTACAAGGCAGCGATCGTGGACCGGACCACCGAGACCGCCGAAAGCCTGGTTGCCGCGTACCCGAGGGTGGCTGCAGTGAAGACCATCGTGGACAAGGCGCTCGCCCAAGCTGCTGAAATCGGGAACCAGCCCGTTGGCACAGTCACCGCCGATATCACCACGGCCTTCACTCCGGACCCGGCCGGCGGCGCTCCCAAGCGTGACGATCGCGCCAACGAGTCCACCCTGGGCAACCTGGTGGCGGACTCCCTGGTGGACACCCTCAAGGCACCCGAGCTGGGTGCGGCGGAGATCGGCGTCGTAAACCCCGGCGGCCTGCGCAACGAGCTCTACTACGCGCCGGACGGAACCATCACCTACGCCGAGGCCAACGCGGTCCTGACGTTCGTGAACAACCTATGGACCACGTCCCTGACGGGTGCCCAGTTCAAGACGCTCCTGGAGCAGCAGTGGCAGACCAACGCTGACGGCACCGTGCCCAGCCGCCCTTACCAGCAGCTTGGCCTGTCCAAGAACGTCAACTACACCTATGACGCCGCCCGTCCCGCAGGCGACCGCATCACCGGCATCTGGGTGAACGGTGGCCTGATTGATCCCGCAAAGCAGTACAGGATCGGTACCTTCAGCTTCCTTGCCACCGGCGGTGACAACTTCAGGGTCTTCAAGGAGGGCAGCAACACCAAGGACACCGGGCTGGTGGACCGCGACGCCTGGATCAAGTACCTGCAGGAGCACAAGCCGGTGTCGCCGGACTTCGCCCGCCGTTCGGTCGCTGTGGTGAACTCCACCGCAGCCGGTGTCAAGGCAGGCGAGCCGATCACGTTGGCAGTTTCCAAGCTGAACCTGACGTCCATTGGCAGCCCTGCCAACGCCACGCTCAACGCCGTCTTTGTTGACAGCAAGGGGGCCTCGGCACCGCTCGGATCCGTGCCCGTATCAGCGGGGGCGGCAACGGTTGACCTCAAGGTTCCCGCCGCAGCAGCTGCAGGCACCGGCACGTTGGTGCTCACCGCCGTCGAAAGCGGAACCGTGGTGAAGGCCCTGGTAACGGTTGCTGAGAGCGGACCGAACCCGCCCCAGTGCACGGCGCCCACCAAGCCGTCCAAGTGGTACGACATCGTGGGCTGGCTCAGGTACGCAGTCGCGTGGCTGGAGTACCAGAGGTGCTTGAGGGGCTAACACGCCCTGAGTGAGAAACAGCAGGGCCCCTCCTTCGTGAGGGGCCCTGCTGGCGTCTTACAGGAGCTATCTGGTCGGGGGTTAGCGGGCCAGGATGCTGCGGGCAATCTCGTCGGCATCGCGGAGCGTCCGCTGTCCGCTGGCGTAGGCCCGTCCGGTCCGTGGACGTGCTTCCGCAGCAATGGCCGTGCCCCACTGCACCGCGGAGAGTTGAAGGCCCAAGACGTAGAGATTCCTGGTGATGGACCCGTTCGCCGCCACCGGCCGGTATGGATGCGGTTCAACATCCAAGCCGGTTGTCTGCACGGGAACGCCCTCGCCGCCCATCATGATCTTGGCTCGGACCAAGCCATCAGCCATCAGCTGTTCCAGCAAGGGAGAGACGTTCATGCCCACCCTGTTCGCCGGCGACATCGCCTCGATCAAAGTGGGCGCCTCCACCGGCTCATCATGGACCCACGGAGAAACGGCCCGGAATACCTTGGCGAAACGGTCCACGCTGAACTTCGGGTCAGGTCCCACAAAACTCACGACGCCGGCACGCGCCAAAGCGGCCAGCTGCTCCGAGCGCAGTGCAGGAGCACCGCTGGCCAGCCCTTCCACGAAGGACTCGAACCAACCGCGGAGACCTGAGAGCCACGACTCATCCGTGATTCCGCCATCCGCCACCACCGATTTGAGGATGGCCCGTCCGGTGTGCAGTGCACCGATGGCCATTTTGACGGGGTCCGCCTCCCCAAGGGCGGAACGCCTGGCATCATCATCCAAGTAAGCCGTGATGGCCGAGTCCAGCTCACGCCGTGATGCAAAGGTACGCCCTGCGAGCGGCGCAGCAAGTCCGCGAAGGTTCAAGCGGCGGGAGGCCACTACGTGCTTCTCCACGAGGTCACCGACGCTGCTTTCCCAATGCGTGGTGGTGTGCGCGTGTACTTGGAGCGCGTCTTCAAGATCGGCGAGGAACTGCGCAGGGTCCTTGATGGCCGCGGGTTGGGAACGGGCCAGGGTTGAGTAGTAAGCCCACAAAGCGTCGCGGTGCAGCAGGGGCCACAGGTCATGATCAAAGCCAGGCTGGATTCCCGCTGCACGGAACCGGTCCACGGCGTCTTCGGTCAGGTACCTCATGGTGATGCTGCTCGGATAGTAACCATCCAGACCCGCCTTGGCCCGGTATGGCGTGCCGCGGCGGGAGGCAGCGATGATTTTTGGCTCGCGTCCCGATGCCCGGTACTCCAGAACCCCGGCTCCCGGGGCGCCGGCGTCAACAAATTTGCCACCACGTCCCTCCGTCAACTGGCCCATGACATCGAAGAAGTTCAGTCCCATGCCGCGCACCAGGACAGACTGGTTGTCCGGTACGGTTTGCCAGTCGACGTCGGCCGGCGGTGCAGGTGGAAAGTAGAGCAGCCCCTGCTCCTCTGCAGCGCGTTTGAAAGAGCGCTGCTCCGGATTCAGACGGGACTCAACGTGCCCCAGCGCCAAGACCACGGAGCCGACGGTGAGGGTGTCGCCGTTGGCGAGTTCGACGTCGAACCCGTCCGCTGTTCCGTCCGCCAGGGGACGTGCCGCTACGGCGGACGTGCCATGGAAGGTGACCTCGACGCCGTCGGGCAGCCGGTCCAGCAACCCCGCCAAGGTTTGCCGCAGGTACCTGCCATACAGGGCCCGGCTGGGGAAGTTGTTCGCTTCCAGGGTAGCTAGTTCCGCCTTTTCGGCGTGGTTCAGTCCCTCGCCATCACGACGACGCGCCTGGCGCCATTGCTCGAAGGAACCACCTGCCAGGGGCGGGGCCAACCGCGGGTCTTCGGGGATCAGGGTGGGATAGAACGACTGGGTGTTCATCAGGTACAGCCGTGACTGCTCCGGCTGCCACACGTGGCCGGAACCGGCCGGAAAAGGATCCACCACATCGATGTGAAGGCGGGTTCCCTGCGGGGTATCTGCAGCCCAATTCGCAAGCAACCGTTCAAGGACGCTGGTACCGCGAGGGCCCGCCCCTATGAGGGCAACACGGTTGGTTTGCGATTTAGCCACGCTCAAGCGTAACTTCCGTGTGACTTGCTTCCAGTCGAACACTGTTGCTTGGATGGGGCGATGACCACCACAGAAGCTGATCAGGCGCCACTTCCCGGGAAAGACACTGCCACCACCACCGGGCCGCGACATGCCGCGGACGTCGCGCCTGAGCCCACGGATGAAAACGTCTGGCTCGAGGACATCCACGGTGAGGAACAGCTGGCGTGGGTCCGCGAACAGAACGCCCGTACCGAGGAACTGCTCGAAGACACCGAGTATGCCGCTGTTGAAGCCGGCATCCTGGAAGTCCTTGACTCAACAGACCGCATCGCCATGGTCTCCAAACGCGGCGACTACTACTACAACTTCTGGAAAGACCAGGAACACCCCAAAGGCCTGTGGCGCCGCACCACCTGGGAGAGCTACCTCAGCGAAGAGCCGGAGTGGGATGTCCTGCTGGACATCGACGCACTTGCCGCGACCGAGGAAGTTGAGTGGGTCTTCCACGGCGCCGGTTTCCTCCGGCCCGCCGAGGGAGAGGAGTACCGCCTGGCTATGGTTTCGCTCTCCCCCGACGGCGGCGACGCGGACCGGCACCGCGAGTTCGACGTCGAATCCCGCACCTTTGTGCAGGACGGCTTCGACCTCCCTACAGCCAAGGGAAACGTGAGCTGGCTCGATGCGGACACTCTGCTGGTATCCAGCACGGCAGATGGGCTTCCCGCAACGACGTCCTCCTATGCGCGCACCGGGGTGAAGCTTCGCCGCGGCCAAGCGCTGGCCCAGGCTGAGCGCCTTTTCGAGATCCCCGAAGACCACATGCTGGCCATGGTGGCCCACGACTCGACGCCGGGCTACGAGCGGACCTTCGCAGTGGACTACATCGATTTCTACAACCGGAGCACGTGGTTGCTGCGCGAAGACTCGTGGGTGGCAATCGACGTACCCACCGACGTCAACATCAGCGCCCACCGCGACTGGCTGCTGTTCCGTCCGCAGAAAGACTGGGACGTGGACGGCGCCGTGTACCCCGCAGGTTCCCTGCTGGCTGCCGATTTTGAGTCCTACCTCGCGGGGGCGCGCTCTCTCCTGGTCCTGTTCACGCCGGATGCCCAAACGTCGCTGCAGTCCTGGAGTTGGACCAAGGATTACCTGCTGCTGAACCTTTTGCGCGACGTCTCCTCGGAAATTCGGGTGTTGGACCCTTCCACTACTGACGCCGAAGGTGCTTGGACGTCCACCCTCCTGGATGCTTGCCCGCCGCTGCATGATGTCAACGCCTATGCCGTGGATGAGGAAGACCCGGGCGCAGCCGGCAACGACTTCTGGCTCGTTGCCACCGGTTTCACCACGCCCACCACGCTGACGCGGGGAACGCTGACGCCCTCCGGGGACAGGCAGTCCGGCGGCGGCGGTGACGGCGGCGTGGTGAGCCGGCATGCCGAAGTGAAGCGGTCGCCGTCGTTCTTCAACGAAGCCGGGTACGAGGTCCAGCAGCACTTTGCCGTCTCTGCCGATGGCACCAAGGTTCCGTACTTCCAGGTGGCGTCCAAGGACTTGGTCCTCGATGGCCAGAACCCCACGCAGCTCTCCGGCTACGGCGGGTTCGAGATCTCCCGGACCCCGGCCTACAGCGGGTCCATTGGCCGGGCATGGCTCGAACGGCGAACTGTGGGCGTTTCCTCCGAGGACGGCACCGGCGCACACTCGCGCGGCGGGGTCTACGTTGTGGCCAACATCCGCGGCGGCGGCGAATATGGACCCTCATGGCACCGGGCCGCCCTTCAGGAGAACCGTCACCGCGCCTACGAGGACTTCGCAGCTGTGGCCCGGGACCTGATCTCCCGTGGCGTCACCAGTCGCCCGCGCCTGGGCTGCGTCGGCGGCTCCAACGGCGGGCTGCTGGTGGGCAACATGCTCACCCAGTACCCCGAACTGTTCGGCGCAGTGTCCTGCGGCGTGCCGCTCCTGGACATGCGCCGGTACACCAAGCTCTCCGCCGGGTACTCGTGGATCGCCGAATACGGTGACCCTGATGTCCCCTCGCAATGGGACTTCATCCGCACCTTCTCGCCGTACCACCTGCTGCATGACGGCGTGGAGTACCCCGAGACGTTCATCTGGACTGCCACCTCCGATGACCGGGTGGGACCCGTCCAAGCCCGCAAGATGGCTGCGCGCATGCAAGCCATGGGCATCCCGAATGTGTGGTTCCACGAGGCCCTTGAAGGAGGCCACGCCGGCGCGTCGGATAACCGGCAGGCGGCGGCATTGCAGGCGCGGAGCAACCACTTCCTGTGGCGATCTCTGGCTGGGAGCAACTGACCGCATTCACGGATCCATTTCGATGGTCCGCTGCAAGCCGGGCCGTTCGTACGGCCCCCTGAGCAGCGAACCATCGAAACGGGCGGGAGAATGTCTACGTTTTGCGCTGGACGGCACGTTCTGCGTATCCTTGGTGGGCTAGCAATAGCAAAGGGAGACGTGCCAGAGCGGCCGAATGGGCTTCACTGCTAATGAAGTGTGGGGCACAACTCCACCGGGGGTTCAAATCCCCCCGTCTCCGCGAATTGGTCCCGGTTTTTCGAAACCGGGACCTTTTGCGTTTAAGCGTGCTTCCTCCCTCAGGAATCCGGAGCTATAGCCGACGTGCATAAATTCCGGATGCGCAAAGGGCAGGAGCTCAGCCGCGCTTCACTCTGCCGCCGGGCTAAGCTCCCCCGCTGTGCTCTGCTGGTTTTGCCTCATCCGGTTTTGACGCCGCCGCTGACCTCAGCCCCCGCGTGGCGGTGCAGGGTGAGGCTGTCCACGGTGCTGATCAGCATCAAAACAGCCATGGCTACGAATGCACCCTTGTAAGCAGCCACCTGATCCGGACCGAACACGTCGGTGGTCTCGAACAACCGCAGGAACAAAGCGCCCACTGCGATCCCGGCTGCAGCCGCCAACTGAACCAACGTTGCCGAGATGGCGTTGGCCGACGGCAGTTGCCCGGGAACGATGTCCGCGTACTGAACCGAGGCGTAGGCAGAAAAACCGATGGAACGGAAGGCGCCGCTGAACAACAACAAGGCGAAAATGAGGGGCTCAGGTGTTTGGGCATCAAGGAAAGCGCACAGGGAAAACGTCACAGCCGAGGCGAACGAGGCAAAGACAAGCACCGGTTTGAACCCGAAGCGCCTGATCAAGGGCGTAGTTGCCGGTTTGATCCCAATATTGCCCACAAACACCGCTGCCACCATCACACCTGCCTTCAGCGGATCCCAGCCAAACCCATCCTGAAACATCAACGGCAGCAGGAAAGGGACCGAGCTGATGGTCAGCCGGTAGATAAACCCTCCAGTAGACGTGGCCCTGAAGGTCCGGGTCCCGAACACGTCGAGGTTGAACAGGGGAACTTTCGCTTTGCTCATCCACCAGACTGCGCCTGCAAGGGACAGAACCCCGGCGATGACCACGCCTGCTGCAAGAAGGTTGGACGCGTGCCCGCCCAAGGTTTCCAGGCCCACCACCAACGCCCCTACGCCCAGGGTTGTCAGGAGGAGTCCGAACCAGTCCAGTCGTCGTTTCCCGTCAAACTGTGTCCGCGGAACCAGCCGCAGCGCGGCGATGAAGGCAGCCAATCCCAGTGGAACGTTGATGATGAAGATCCAGTGCCATGAAAGGAAGGTGGTGAGCGCCCCGCCCACCATCGGGGCCAGGACAGGTGCAAGAAGCCCCGGCCACACGAGGTAGGCGGTGGCGCGCAGAAGCTCGGACTTGGGTGTGCCCCGCAGAACCACCAGGGTGCCCACGGGCACCATCATGGCTCCGCCCATCCCCTGGGCTACCCTGCTCAGCGTGAGCATGGTCAAGTCGGTGCTGATGGCGCAGAGCAGGGAGGCAATGGTGAACACCGAAATTGCGAGACAGAAGATCCTGCGGGCACCAAAACGCTCCGCCAGCCAGCTACTCAAAGGGATACCCATGGCAACAGTCACCAGGTACGCCGTCATGGTGATGTTGATGTCGGCCGGTGCCACCCGGAAATCGGAGGCGATGCTGGGAATGGCCGTGGTCAGGATGGTCCCGTCCAGGAACTCCATGAAAAATGTCGCGGCCACCAGCAGTGCCAGTCGCGGCCGCCACGTCGGCTGGTCAGCGGCTTCGACGTCGGTGTTGCTCGGGTTTGTGCTCATGGCTCCGGTCCGGGTTCTGGAGTGCCCGCGACGGACAGCAGGCTGTTGGGTCGATCCTATAGACGCAGAGTGGGAGCGATCACAACATGACGCAGCTCCGGGCAGAGTTCCAGACGCAGTTCCCTGCGCAGTTCCATCCGCAGTTCCCTGCGCAGTTCCATCCGCAGTTCCATCCGAGAGGTCCTGCCCCCCTAGCCCGCCTGCGCCAACGCGAGCGGCAGCACCGCCCCCACGCCGGCATGACGCAGCGCCCTGGCCGAGACCGTCATGGTCCAACGGCTGTCAATAAGGTCATCGACCAATAGCACTGGCTGGCCACCCAGGCCGGCCAAAGCCTGGGCGAGATCGGAACCGACTACCAGCCTGTCCCACACCCCTGCCAGCCTGTAGGCACTGTTACCGCCGCGAGCGCCGGTCGGTCCGCCATGCTGGGCCTGCAGTTGCCCGAGGTAGGGCATACGTCCTATGCCGGCAATTCCCTGAGCCAAGGATTCAACCAGTTGCGGCTTGCTCCGTGAAGGAATGCTGACTACGGCCGCCGGACGGCCGACACCGCTCCAGGGGGTCCCGCCCTCAGCACCTGACCATTCCC
>NZ_JABMCX010000330.1 GCF_013179505.1 Paenarthrobacter sp. CM16
AGGAAAATCACCATGGGCGAGCCGAAGGTCCACACATTCAGCACAATCAGGGTGCTCAGCGAGAACTGCGGGTCAGTCACCCACGCGGGTCCTTGGATTCCGAACAAGCCGAGGAACCCGTTGACGATCCCGTCATTGCCGAAGATGTAGCGCCACAGCATCACGATTGCCACGCTCCCGCCCAGCAAGGAAGGCAGGTAGTACACGGAGCGGTAGATCGAAAGACCCTGAAGCCCCCGGTTCAACACCAGTGCCACCAGCAAGGCAACAGCCAGGGAAATCGGGACGGACACGAACGTGTAAATGAAGGTGACCTTCAGCGACTGAAGGAGCCGGGGGTCCTCGAACATCGCCTGGAAGTTGGCGAGCCCCACAAAATTCGGCTCGGTGAAGAGGTTGTAGTCCGTGAAGGCCAAGTACAACGAGGCGAAGAACGGGATGACGGTGAACAACATCCCCAGGAACCAAGGGAGCAGGAACAGGTACCCTGAGCGCTGCTTCTTCCGCCGCGACGGGCGGATCCGGGGCTTGCCGTCCAGTGCCGAAGCCGGGGCAGGGGCGCCGGGAGGTTGTTTGGTCAGAACCGACATGGTGCCACCGTCCCCTCAGGAGCGGGACCTGAGTTACTTGTTGATGGCTGCATTGCTCTTCTCCATGAAGGTCTTCGCGGCATCGGCGGGACTCACGCGGCCGAACTCCACTTCAGTGGTCAACTGCTTCAGGGTGTCTGCCACAACACTGGCGCCCTTGGGATATACGTAGGCGGCAGGAAGTTCGTCTTCCTGAATGGCGGCCATCATGTCCACGAAGGTCTTGTCATCCGCACTCAGCTTCGGGGTGATGGCATCAGCCACCTCCGGGTTGATGGGCACACCGCGCTGGGTAAGGACCTCGGCGGCGCCCTCGGCATCATTGGTCAGGAAGTCCACCAATTTTGCAGCTTCCTTGGGGTGCTTGGACTTGGCAGCGATGGACCACAACATGGTGGGGTCCGCGGAGTAGCCCCGGCGCTCGCCGGTGGTCTCGCCCGGAATGCGCAGCAGGACCACTTCGCCTTCAACGGCCTCGTTGTATCCACGGAAGTTGTTGATGGGGATGATTTGCGAAGCTACAGTGCCCTTGGCCAGGTAGGACTGGGCGGGGGAACCACCGATTTGTTCGAAGAACCCGGCCGGTGGGTAGCCGCCGGCTTTACGGAGGTCCACGCTGTACTGGAACCAGTCCTCGATGGTCTTCTCGCTGACCCCAAGCTTGTTGTCCTTGGTGTAGAAGTCTTCACCGCGTTGACGGGCGAGGATGATGGGCCCGGTTTCGGTGGCGACGTCGTAGCCGGCTCCGTAAACTTTTCCACCGGTTTTTTGGGTAACCTCAGTGGCGAATTTGGCGTAGTCTTCCCAGCTCCAGGTCTTGTCGTCAGGGATGGTCACCCCTGCCTGGTCCGTGATGGTTTTGTTGACCACCATGCCGATGGTGGTGACGCCGGTGGCCAGCCCGTAGAGCTTGCCGTCCACCTCGCCGCGGCTCAGCGTGGTTTCCGGGACTTTATCCAGGTTCAGCTCGGGGAATGATTTGAGGTCGGCCAGCGTGCCGCGCTGGGCGTACTCCAGGAGGCTGCGGTTGGCCATGGCCAGGACATCCGGCGGATTGCCGCCCGCGAACCGTGTGGCGAGTTTGTCTGCGTAGGGACCACTGTCCTGGTATTCGGTCTTGACGGTGATGCCCGGGTTCTTCTTTTCAAAGATCCGCAGGGCCGCCTCGGTCATCTTGGCGCGGTTCGCATCGCCCCAGAAGACGAAGTTCAACTCCACGTTTCCACCGCCGCCGGACTGCGCGGAGCCGCCGCCTCCGCAGCCGGTGAGGGCCAATCCTGCCGCAACCACCGCGGCCCCCAGAACCATCCTGCGGGGGATGGGAGTGCTTGCTGTCTTCTTCATTGAATGACGCCTTTCATTGGTCCGTGAGCGGACGGGCTGGTGGAATGTGAAGGTATGAAACAGAAAGTTTCTGTGGCAACGGATCGTGAGCCGGGCCAAAAAGTGACTGATTGGGCTCGAGGAGGAGGTTGAAAGTAGTGAGTAAACGATTTCTAGCAAGGAATCGCTGTGACTGTCAACACAATTCTCACGCCGCGGGGAAATAATCCACAGAAACTTTCGTCAAATATTGCCGAACTCTTTCTGTCGTGTTTATGCTGATTCCCTCACCAGCCAACGCCGCACCAGTAACCACGTCCGAAGGGGGGCACATGGGAAGCTTCAACCTCCGTGGAGCACACGTGATGCAGGGGAACACCGGCCGGGGGTTGGCAAACCTCGTATCTCCGAGGCCCTACCTGCACCCGATCCGCACGGTGGCCGGGACCGCGCTCACCGAGGCGGCACCAGAGGATCACCCTCATCACTTGGGTTTGTCGCTGGCGTTCTCCGACCTGAACGGAACCAATTTCTGGGGAGGGTCAACCTACACGCAGAATGGCCCGGCGGTCCTGCCCAACCACGGGCGCCAAGTCTCCTCGGGCTGGCAACACCGCGCCGGGCACGCCGAAGGGGACGTTGCCTGGATCAGCCACAACGGTCAGCAACTGGCCAGCGAACGCCGGAGCTACCTCTACCAAGAGCACCCGGCCGGGAACACCTGGAGCTTTTCCTTTTCCTCAGTGATCCAGCCCGCCGGTGCCGTAGAGCAGCTGTCCGTCTCGTCGTCGGCCGTTAAGGGACGGGCAGGAGCAGGCTACGGCGGTATCTTTTGGCGTTTTCCCTCCAGTGAGGGGTCCGCGCAGGTACGTTGTTCCGCCGGGGCGGGCGTCGAGGCAGCGCACGGCTCCCTGTCACCATGGCTCCTGGTGGGAATTCGGCACCTGGGCAAAGACGCCACCGTCATCCTTGCCCAGGATCCCGGGCAGCTCCGTCCATGGTTTGTCAGGACCGAGGGCTATGTCGGGGCAGGGCCGGCAGTCGCATGGGACAAAGCAGTGTCTGCGGACCTGGACAATCCCCTCACGCTGAGCCTCCACGCGGTCATCCACGATGGCACAGTGGCCGACGGCCGGCACGCCCAAGAACTCCTTCAGCAGCACTTTCACTTCAGCAACTCACCCGACAGGACACCATGACAGCTATGGGAAATCGACACCGCGTGCCCGAGTACAGCAACCCCATCCTCAACGGTGACTGGCCGGACCCCGATGCCGTCCAGGTTGGGGGAACCTACTATCTGATCGCCTCCAGCTTCAACCGCGTGCCGGGCCTGCCGGTGCTGCGCTCCACGAATCTGGTGGATTGGGAGCACGCCGGGCATGCCCTCGCGGAGTTGCCGCAAACGAACCACTACTCCCTGGTGCGCCACGGAAGCGGCGTGTGGGCTCCCGCGCTCCGCCATCACGACGGCAAATTCTGGATCTTCTACCCCGATCCTGATCACGGCATCTTTGTCCTGAGCGCGGAAAACCCGGAAGGGCCGTGGAGCGCACCGCACCTCCTATATGCCGGCCGGGGCCTGATAGATCCCTGCCCGCTGTGGGACGACGACGGGCAGGCGTACCTCGTTCATGGATGGGCGAAAAGCCGCATAGGGGTAAAGAACCGGCTGACGGTCCACCGGATGAGTCCCGACGCCACCAGATTGCTGGATCACGGAACGCACGTCATCAACGGCGAGGACCTGCCCGGGTTCACCACCCTCGAGGGCCCGAAATTCTACAAGCGCGGCGACTGGTACTGGATCTTCGCACCCGCCGGCGGGGTGTCCACCGGATGGCAGTCGGTCTTCCGTTCGCGCTCGCCTTTTGGGCCTTACGAGGAACGCCGGGTACTGGAGCAGGGTGACTCTCCGGTAAATGGCCCCCATCAGGGCGCTTGGGTCACCACTCCTGAAGGGCAGGATTGGTTCCTGCACTTCCAGGACCGCGGCGCCTACGGCCGCGTGGTCCACCTCCAACCCATGGGTTGGGACGCGGATGGATGGCCATGGATGGGAGCGCCAGCGGCCGACGGCGGTCCGGGGACGCCGGTTCTGGTCCATCCATACCCGGCGGGTACTTCGCCGGATAACGTGGCACCTCCCACCAGCGACAACTTCACCTCGCCCGGCCTGGGGCCGCAATGGCACTGGCAGGCCAATCCCCGCAAAGAATGGCTGTCCACCTGTGGAGGAGGACACCTGGTCCTGCGCCCACAGGCCAACGATCCCATCAACCTCAGGGAACTTCCCAACGTTCTGGGCCAGATCCTTCCCGGGGTACTGTCCACCTTCACCACCACGCTGGAATTGGACGATGTCCCGGCCGGAACCCGGGCCGGCGTCGTGATTCTTGGCCAGCGGTACGCGTGGCTGGGGATCGTGCGGACCGGTGACGGATATGTCCTGGGCAGCGGCACCGGTAGCGAAGGTCCGCAAGAACTTCCTGTGGGGCGTGCGGTGGACCTTCCCGGACCACGGATTGAGCTCCAGATCCGCACGGATGAGACCCCACGGGCCACCTTTGCCTGGCGGGTGGGTCCCGCTGATCCGTGGCAGATTCCCCTGTGGGATTTTGACGTAGTGGAGGGGCGGTGGATCGGGGCTGAGCTGGGTATTTTCACGGCTTCGCCCCTGGGTTCCCGCGAAAGCGGCAGTGTTATCGTTGGACCCGTGCGGGTTGAAACTGTGCCGGTCCGCCGGTCAACGGCTCCGCGCATCGCCGCTTCAGTTTCCCCATGAGTTCAAGGACTGC
>NZ_JABMCX010000331.1 GCF_013179505.1 Paenarthrobacter sp. CM16
CCACTTCGATCACCTGGGTTTGGCCAAACGCCTCCACCAAGAGCTGGGCATTCCCGTGTGGGTACATCGCGAAGACTCTTACATCGCTGAACATCCGTACCGCTACCGGCACGAACGCTCCCGGTTCGTCTTCGCCCTGACCCACCCCAAGGGCTTGCCGGTGATGGCCAGCATGACCAAGGCCGGCGCGCTCAACGTCAAGGGCGTCCACGAGCTCCAGCATTTTCCGGGCACAGGCGCACTGCCCGTCCCCGGCAGCCCGGAAATAGTCTTCTCCCCCGGCCACACCAGCGGCCACTGCGGACTCTTCCTTCGGGAACGCGGAATCCTCTTCAGCGGTGACGCGCTTGTCACCATGGATCCGTATACGCAGAGAACCGGACCCAGGATCGTCGCCGGCGCGGCCACTGCCGACAGCGCACTCAACCTCGCATCGCTCAAGCAGTTGGCACAGACCCGCGCAAGCCTGGTGCTCCCGGGGCATGGTGAACCTTGGACAAGGGGCATCGAGGAAGCCGTTGCCATCGCCAAGGCGAACGGCCCTGCCTAGGATGCTACTTCTTGCCGGCCTTCAAGTCAGAGACCACCTTCGCGATGCGTCGCGCGCGTGTCTCCGGCGTCTTTGCATCCCCGCCCGGTTCCACGTAGCGCCGCTGGGCGCTGTAATTGAGCGTTCCGTAGAAAGTTTTCGCCTCGGGCTCGGCATCCAGCGCAGCAGCCAGGTCTTCAGGAACCTCCACTACCCGGGGTTCAGTGTCCACTTCGAGGCCAACGCCCACAGTGTCCCCCGCTGCCGCTCCTGTCAGTTCACGGTTCGCCGAGCTGACGCCCACCATGTACTTGCCGCCCATCACGGCGATGCTGCTGCGGTAACTCTTCCCGTTGATGGTCACCACCACCGGGGGTCGCTTCCCCGCACCCAAGGCATCAACCACCTCCGGAGGAACTTCGATGCCCGCCTTGTTTCCGTCGCCCACAATCGTGGTTGTGAATTCCATGTCCCAAGTATGCCGCCGGTCACCGGTAGACGCACCGCAGCCACAGGACTACTTTCGAGATAACCGCCCACAAACGCAAGGAGAAGAGATGGACAACCAGGATCTTTTGGAACGCATCCAGTCACTTGTCGAAGAGGAACACCGCCTTCGCGACTCCGCAGGATCAGAACACGACGGCGACGACAACCGGGCGCGATTAGCCCAGCTTGAAGCCCAGCTGGATCAATGCTGGGACCTGCTGCGCCAACGTCGCGCCAAGAAGGACGCCGGGGAGAACCCCGATGAAGCCGAGCCGCGACCCGTCAGCGAAGTAGAGGGCTACCGGCAGTAACTACGCGCCCTCAAGCACCTGGCTCGTAGCCCACGCGAGGTACTTCGCCGCGTTGGCGACCGCGTCAGCCACATCCGGGACGCCGTCCTTGCGCTGCGCGACATCCAAAAGCTGGGCAGCGGCAACAATGCCGTGCTTGGCCAGGTCTTCAGGCGTGACAGTGATGCGCCCGGCAACGGCGATTACCGGGATCCCGTGCACACTGGCAGCATCGGCCAGGGCGATCGGTGCCTTGCCGGTGAGCGATTGCTCGTCCATGGACCCCTCGCCGGTGATGACCAGGTCAGCCTCGCCGAGGTGCTTGGCCAAACCCGTCAGTCCCGCCACCAGCGCAAAGCCGCCTTCCAGCGCGGAGTCAGTAAAGGCAAGGAACGACGCCGGGAACCCACCCGCCGCTCCAGCTCCCGGAACGTTCACATCGCGGCCAGTGGTTTCCCGAAGGAGCGATGCCCAGTTGCGAAGACCGGCGTCGAGCTTTTCGACAGCGTCCTCGTCCGCACCCTTCTGGGGACCAAAAACGTGTGCCGCACCTTCCGGCCCTAACAACGGATTCCGGACGTCGACGGCGATCCGGAACTTCACGGCGGACAGCCGCGGATCCAGTCCGGAGGCATCCAAGGCAACGACGTCGGTCAAGGAACCTCCGCCGAGCGGCACCACATTACCGGCCGCATCCAGGGGTTTGAGTCCCAACGCACGCAAGGCGCCACTGCCGCCGTCGGACATTGCAGAGCCGCCCAAGCCGAGGACGATCTCGGTGGCGCCGGCGTCGAGGGCGGCAGCGATGAGCTGGCCGCAACCGTAGCTGTGGGCTCGCAACGAGTTCTCAGGAGTAGGCTCCATGTGGGCCAGCCCGGAAGCCATGGCAGTTTCGATCACGGCGCTTGCCCCGCCAAAAGCATCTTTGCGGATGGCCCAAGAGGCTCCGACCGGTTTGAGGATCGGGCCAACAACGGCGTTGTTCCGTTCCTCATAACCGGCGGCGATGGCGGCATCCAGGGTGCCTTCGCCGCCGTCGGCCACCGGGAACTGCGTGGTCACGGCATCCGGGTAAACGCGGAGGGCGCCTTCGGCCATGGCTGACGCGGCTTCGGCGGCGGTCAGTGATCCCTTGAACTTGTCCGGGGCGATGAGGATACGCATGGGTCCATCTTGCCAGCTTTGCTCGGAAAGCGCTTGCCCACAGCGTAACGTGGGCGTTGGCACTACCCGTTGATCACCCGCATAGGAGCGTCATCGAGCCACGCCTTCACGTCCTCGAACGCCCCGCCGTAGAACTGCCGGTAACTCTCGTGCGTCACATAGCCGATGTGCGGTGAGAGGACAGTCCGCGAGGAATGAAGCAGCGCGTGCCCGGCCGGCAATGGCTCGTCGTCGAACACATCCAAGGCAGCACCGCGGATCCACCCCTCCTCAAGCGCCTGGATCAGGGCCGCCTCGTCCACCAAAGGCCCGCGAGCTGTATTGACCAGCACACCTTCCGGGCCGAGGAGGCGCAATTCCTTGGCGCCCACAATTCCCTCGGACCGCTCGGACAGCCGGAGGTGCAGCGTCACCACGTCAGACTCCCGGAACAACTCCTCTTTGCTGACCTTCCGGGCACCGGCAGCTTCGGCAGTCTCAGCCGTGAGGTTCTGGCTCCAGGCGAGGACGTCCATGCCGAATGCCTTGGCGTAACCCGCCATCCGCTTGCCGATCTTGCCCAGCCCGACGATTCCGAGCGTCTTGCCTTCAAGTTCAAACCCGACGCCGGTCTGCCAGTCGCCGGCCCGCAGGGAGTTCTCCTCCACAGTCAGGTTTCGGGCGAACGCGAGCAGCAACGCCCACGTCAGCTCGGGGGCCGCCGCCGGAGAGCCACCCGTACCGCACACCACGATGCCCCGCTCCGATGCTGCTTCAAGATCAATAGCGGCGTTGGCCATGCCAGTGGTCACCAACAGCTTCAGGTTGGGCAGCGCTTCCAGGACGTCCTGTGGAAATCGGGTTCGCTCGCGCATCGCCACAATGATGTCGAACGGCGCCAAAGCGGCCACGGCTTGCTCTTCCGAAAGGAAAGGTGCGCTGAAGACGCTCACCTTCACGCCGTCGTCGAGCAGTGAATCCCACGGGGCGTAATCGCCGGAGACCTGCTGGTAATCATCAAGGATGGCTAAACGGAATCGGGTCACGCTACTCATCCTCGCGCGGTGGCTGGTGGTACTCAACCCCATCTCACGTTAGGTTTTTGAGTGTGAGCCAAAATGTGACCTCCACCATGCCCAAACCCGAGCACCCACGCCCGCAGCTGGTTCGCGACAAGTGGCTGAACCTCAACGGCACCTGGGAATTCGAGATCGACGCCGGTGACTCCGGCTTGGAGCGCGGCCTCACCACCCGCGAACTCAACAGCGAGATCCTGGTTCCGTTCGCACCGGAATCCGCCCTTTCGGGGATCGAACACGTCGATTTCATGGAAGCCGTCTGGTACCGGCGGACAGTGACCATCCCGCAGGAATGGGCCGGGCAGAACGTCCTGCTGCACTTTGGTGCGGTGGACCACGACGCCACTGTCTGGGTGAACGGGGTTGAAGTTGCCCGGCACCGCGGCGGCTTTACGCCCTTCACCGCGGACCTCGGAGGAGTGGCCGAGCCCGGCACGGAAGCAGTAATTGTGGTGCGGGCCAGGGATTCACGGCACGAAATGCAGGCCCGCGGCAAGCAGGCCACGTGGTACAACAACACCCACTGCCAGTACACCCGGACCACCGGGATCTGGCAGACGGTATGGATGGAAGCGGTCCCCGAGGTCCACATCAAACGCCTCCGGATGACCCCCAACCTTGCAGATTCCAGCATCACCTTGGAGGTGCCCGTCAGCCGGAATCGAAGCGGACATACCGTTACGGCCGTCCTCAGCGACAAAGGCGATGTACGTGTTGAGGCCAAGGCAAAAGCGGACCTGGACCTCACGCCATCACTTCGCCTGGCCATCCCCGAAGAATCCCTGCGCCCCTGGTCCATCGAAGACCCTTTCCTCTATGACCTCAGCGTCAGCATCCACGATGAGTCCGGCAACGTTGTTGACCAGGTCAGCAGCTACGCGGCGGTCCGGTCGATCGCCTTGGACGGCAAGGTTGTCCGCATCAACGGCAAGGCCGTCTTCCAGCGACTGATCCTGGATCAGGGCTACTGGCCCGAGTCACTCATGACCTCTCCGGACGACGCTGCCTTGATCAAGGACATCGAGCTGTCCATGGCCGCAGGGTTCAACGGCGCCCGGCTGCACCAGAAAGTCTTCGAGGAGCGCTTCCTCTACCACGCGGACAGGCTGGGCTACCTGGTGTGGGGCGAGTTCGGCGACTGG
>NZ_JABMCX010000332.1 GCF_013179505.1 Paenarthrobacter sp. CM16
TACCAACCCCGGTGACAACACTCTCAAGATCATCGAATCAACAGAGGGTCGCAATCATGCCGGGATCAGCAGGCCAGCACACCCATATCCTGCACCAGGAAACGGGCTACGAAAAAGGTAACGAGGGATCCGCTCAAGCACACGGGACGTGGAAGAGCGTCGGAGGACGACGAAAAGCTCCCCCTCCCTGGAACCGGGAAGGGGAGCATTCGTCAGTAAGGAAGAGGCCAAGCGTTACTTGCGGAAGACCTGAACCACAGAGGGGCGGGGAGCCCGGGCCGCACCGGCAGCGGGGGTGGCGCCTGCAGGGACGTAGTCCGGGAAGAAGGAGTTCTGCTCCGCGAACGAGCCGTCCTCGCCCGGGTGCTGGACGGCCACAAACACGGTGCGCTCTTCGTCGTGGATGATCGGACCACACGTCTCGGCGTCGCGGGGAACGGCGAGGAACTGCTCCACCTTGCCGCGCTCAGGACCTTCGAGGGTGACCTTGAACAGGCCGTCCGCGTATCCGATGGTGCCGGGGGCGCCGTCGGTGGAGATCCAGAGGTTGCCCACGGAGTCGAAGGCCACGTTGTCCGGGCATGAGATGGGTGAGACCTTGTCAGCCGGGAACCCCGAGAAGTACGTGGAGGTGTTCTTGGCGGGATCGCCGGCCACCAACAGGAGGCTCCAGTTGAATTTGGTTCCCGTTTGCTCGCGGCCTTCGGTGATTTCCACGACGTGGCCGTCACGGTTCAGGTTGCGGGGGTTGACCTCGGTGGCGCCTTCCTTGCCTGCCTTGCCGCGATCGGTGTTGTTGGTGCATGCGACGTAGACCTTGCCCGTGCGCGGGTTCGGTTCAACATCTTCGCAGCGGTCCATCTTGGTGGGCCCCACCTTGTCTGCGGCGATGCGGGTGTAGACGAGGACCTCCGGCACGGTCATACCGGGCACAGCCGAGGTGCCGTTGACTACCAGTGGCAGCCATTCGCCGGTCCCATCGAAAGAACCGTCTGCGGGGAGCTTGCCGGTGCCGTCAATGTCCGCAGGAGAGTCACCGGTGAAGCGAGCCACATAGAGGTCGCCTTCGGAGAGCAGGTTCATGTTGTTCTTGCGGGCTTCGCGTGAGTCACCGGGCTGGTACTTGCCCTTGGAGACGAACTTGTAGAGGTAGTCGAAACGCTCGTCGTCGCCCATGTAAGCCACTACGTGACCGGAAGGAGCGACGATGACGTTGGCGCCCTCGTGCTTGAAGCGGCCCATGGCGGAGTGCTTCTTGGGAGCGGACGTGGGATCGAACGGGTCAACTTCCACGATCCAGCCGAAACGGTTGGTCTCGTTGGCGTAGCCGGAGTTGCGGGTGTCGAAGCGCGGCTCGTCGAGTTCCCACTGACGGGTGGTTGGCTTGGAGGAGATTCCGTATCGCTTGTCGCCGTCGCTGGTGCCGGGGGCAGCGAAGTAGCCGTTGAAGTTCTCTTCGCCGGAGAGGATGGTGCCCCACGGGGTGGTTCCACCGGCACAGTTGCCCAGTGTGCCCTTGATCCAACGGCCTGCCGGGTCATCGATCGTCTTGACCAGGTTGGTACCGGCGGCGGCGCCCGTCAGTTCGTAGACGGTATCTGTGAGGAAGCGACGGTTCAGAGGTGCGCCCTGGACGTAGTTCCACGGCTTGTTCTTGTTCTTGCGCTCGAGCTCCACTACAGCCAGACCATGTCCGGCGCGTCCGATGGCACGTGCCTCTTTGGGGTCGAAGCCTTCCGGCAGCATGATGTTCTCGTTGGTGTACTCGTGGTTGCTGAAGAGCACGGCACGGCGGTCCTTGGAACCCGGGATGGGCAGGATGTCCGTGTAGTCGTTGTTGTAACCGAACTGGCGCGCCTGGGCTGCAGCGGTCTGCGCGTTGAGGTCAAAGGCCGGTGAGTCGGCAAACAAGGGGTCGCCCCAGCGGATGATCGGCTTCCAATCGAAGCCCTCCGGAACGGTGAAGGCATCCACTGCAGCGTCCACGGGCTTGATGGCCGTGAACGTGAGCTTGGACTTCTCGAAGCCCTTCTTGGCAGCATCGGAGAGCCCGTTTCCCGGGTCGGCCACAGCGGTGTCACCACCGGTTACGGCACCACCGAGGACGATGGCGAGCGCTCCTGCGGCGCCGAGCCCCAGTGCTGCACGGCGGGACATGGCCGTTGAGGCGATGTCACGGAAGTAGCCGTTGGCGCTCGTGTTGCAGACATCGCCCGAGCAGGCGTTGTCGCACTTCAAAGCACAGGTAACCGCACTGCGCTTGCCCTTGGTGTGGCCGAGCATGGGGAGCAGCGGAAACGTGCGTCCGGTGGTTTCAGACATTGGGGAAGACCTTCCAGAGGATGTACGAGGTTCCCGCTGAGCTTTTCAGCGGAATCCGAATCTGAGAGGTCTCTCCGGTTAAGAAACGGTGAACAAAGGGTGCTGGTTTGCCGCCAGGATTCCGTGCACCCTTCGAAGTCGGTCCAGCCACCACTCCCGGCGTTCCCTCGAGGCCGCGAACTGCTCAAGAAGTCCAGGATCGGCCACCGTTTCGCGTAACTGGATGCCGCCGTCGTCGGCCACCAGCGGGTCCAGCGTGATGTCCGATTCGAACAGCGATACTGTACCGAGTCCGCAAGCGTAAGGAAGCGCAGGCAGCGCGGCTGCGAGCGCCAGCCCGGCGCGGATGCCCACGGAGGTATCCAGCGCAGAACTGACGACGGCGGGCAGCCCGGCTTGCTCTACGATGTCCAGTACCCGCCGGACTCCCCCGAGTGGAGCCACCTTGACCACTATGAGGTCCGCGGCGCCGGCCCTGGCTACCCGAAGGGGATCGTCTTCCTTGCGTACGCTCTCGTCGGCAGCGATGAGGACGGGCGTCCCTCCCTCAGAAAGCCGACGCCGGACCTCGGCCAGGCCCTCAATGGTGGGAACAGGTTGTTCAGCGTATTCAAGGCCTGCAACGGAGAGCTTGCGCAGCGCCTCCACTGCTTGCCCGATGTCCCATCCACCGTTTGCGTCAACACGGATGGCGGCCTCGGGCAGAGCTTCACGTACTGCGTGTACCCGCGCAACGTCGTCCCTCAATGATTGCCCGCGTTCGGCGACTTTGATCTTGACAGCGTCCACGCGCCCGAACCGTCCCAGCACCTCCGGGACGCGCTCTGCGGGAACGGCGGGAACTGTCGCGTTGACCGGGATGGCCGACCGCAGCGGAGGGGGGAACCCCATCCACCCTGCTTCCAAGGCGGCGGCAAGCCAGGGAGAGGACTCGTGGTCGTCGTATTCGGGGAATGGGCAAAACTCGCCCCACCCCACCGGCCCGCGGAGCAGGAGAGTCTCGCGCTCCATGATGCCGCGGAACTTCACCCGCATGGGCAACGAGACCACGTGGGCCGAATCGACGAGTTCTTCTAGGGAGGGAAGTGCAGGCATAGTGCCACTGTACCGGCGGCCTTCCGCCCCAAATACGGGCCAACCCGGCTATGTGGAAAAGTCATTCAGTCCAGTACTTCTGCACTCGCCCCAAGGCTTCTTCCAGATGCTCGCCGGGCAGGACGAGCGAGCCCTCAGGGATCCCCAAGGCCCGCCACCTGATCGCCAGCGTGCAGTCCCCTTCCAGCGGCAACGGCCACAGCCAATACCGTCCGGTGAACTGGACGGACTCGGCGTTGTTGCTCCCTCCGCCGCCGCCCAAGGTTGTCAGGACAGGGCCGGTAATGTCGTCACCCTCTTCAAAGGACGCCGGTCCGTGAATGGCCGCGACAGCTTTGCGTCCGTCCGCAAAAGCCACCCCTACTTCAAGTCCCGTCCTGGTATCCAGGCTGGACCGCGGGTGGTTATAGCTCTCCTCCACGATTTCCCGCCATTCCTGGTCCGACTCATCCACGCGTCGAACAGACCACACCAGGTCCAACAGGCAGCCCGTGGAGTACACCTCTACCAACTTCAAAGCCACCACCATCCGCCGGTTCTTGTGCACAAACCCGCCAAGCGGGACCACGCCGGGCAATTCGTCCGACGGCGGCCCGGCCCACCCCGGCCTGATTGGCTGGGGTTGACGTGCCCGTTCGGGAGGCTCGGGGAGGGCGTCGAAGAAGCTCATCTTCCACTCATACACCACCTGACAGGCACTGGGGAGAGGTGCTTGGCAACCGAGGGGCAGCAATCGCGATATTCTCGGAAGACGACTCAATGTGGGGGAGATATGACTCAATCAACGCCCGGTTCCGCAACGCCTCCGGGATGGTATCCGGACCCTTCAGATCCGCGACTTGTCCGCTGGTGGGACGGCCGCGCCTGGACTGCCCACTTGGCTCCGCAGCAGGCCTCCCATCAGGTTTCACAGCCGATGCAGTACCAGCAGGTGCAGTACCAGCCCGCGTTCAAAGCTCCGCGTACCCCGATCAGCGATGAGACGCCCGTCTACAACCCGTTCATTTGGGCCATCACGCTACTTCCGTTGGTCTCGGTGCTGTTCATGCTGACCTGGCAGCCTGAGTTCCGGGTCATCACCACGCGGCAGGGCGTCACCACCTTGGACCCGTTCTCGATGTACACGCCGGGGTATTTCCTGCTGATGGCCTCAAGCCTGGTCATCTACGGCCTCTCGGTGTTCTTCGCGTACCTGGACTACCAGCGTTTGGGGAGGGCCGGCGTCGTGCGTCCTTTCCACTGGGCCTGGACGTT
>NZ_JABMCX010000333.1 GCF_013179505.1 Paenarthrobacter sp. CM16
CCACGACGGGGGCCGGACCTTCAGCCACGATGCACCCGCCCTTCATGGCGATGACATGGTCTGCATAGCGGGCTGCAAGATTGAGGTCGTGGAGCACGATCGCCACGGTGGTGCCGCGGCTGCGGTTAAGGTCCGTGACGAGGTCCAGGACTTCAACCTGGTGCGCGAGGTCGAGGTAGGTGGTGGGCTCGTCGAGCAACAGGACTTCGGTTTCCTGTGCCAGGGCCATGGCGATCCAGACGCGCTGGCGTTGCCCGCCGGACAGTTCGTCGATGCTTCGCTCAGCGAGTTCAAGGGTGTCGGTGGCGTGAAGCGCGCGCTGCACCGCGGCGTCGTCGGCGGCTGACCAGCTGCGGAAGAAGCCTTGGTGCGGGTAACGGCCGCGGCCCACGAGGTCCCGGACGGTGATGCCATCGGGAGCGGTGGGGTGCTGCGGCAGGAGTCCCAGCGTGCGGGCAAGTTCGCGGGCGGGGCGGGTGTGGATGTCCTTGCCGTCCAGGGTCACTGCGCCACCGGCCGGTTTGAGGAGGCGTGACAGGCCGCGCAGGAGCGTGGACTTGCCGCAGGCGTTGGCGCCCACGATCATGGTCACTTTGCCTTCGGGGATCTCCGTGGTGAGCCCCTCCACCACCTTGCGTGCCTCGTACTGGAGCGTGAGGTCCTTGGCATTAAGGATGGCCATGTCAGGCCTCCTTTCGGTTCGAGGTGACCAGCAGCCACAGCAGGAAGGGAGCACCGAGGGCGCCGGTGATGACGCCGACCGGAAGGACGGTTCCGTCGAGGATGACGGGTGCGATGTTGGAGGCGAAGAAGTCTGCGAGCAACACGATCAGGGCCCCGGTAAGGGCCGACGCCGGCAGGCTGGGTTTGCGGACGATGCGGCGGGCAATCGGCCCGGCCAGGAAAGCGACGAACGCCACCGGCCCGGCAGCAGCGGTTGCGACGGCGGCAAGTCCGACGGCGGTGAGGACCAGTCCCAGCCGGGCGGCGTTGACCTTGATTCCGAGGCCGGCCGCGGCGTCGTCACCGAGTTCGAGGATGCGCAAAGGTCCGGCGAGGGCAATGACGGCGGGGAGGAGGACCAGCAGCGAGACTGCGAGGACGCCCGCACGGTCCCAGGTAGCGGAGTTCAGTGAGCCGTTGAGCCAGATGAGGGCGTCGGCGGCGGTTCGGATGTCCGCCCGGGTCATGAGGAAATTGACCACTGCGTGAAGTGCGGCGGCGATGCCGACGCCGGCAAGGATGAGGCGGTTTCCGGCGGCGTTGCCACGACTGCCTCCTCCGGCCCCGGTTCCGCCGCGGGAGATTGCGTAAATGATGGCCGCGACGCCGAGTGCTCCGCCAAGTGCTGCCCCGGAAACCACGGCTCCGGAAGCGCCAAAAATCACGATTGCCGTGACTGCCGCGGCGCTGGCGCCATAGCTGATGCCGATGATGTCCGGGCTGGCCAGCGGGTTGCGCAGCATGGTCTGGAACAATGCTCCGGCCAAGCCGAACGCGATGCCGATCATGGTTCCCACCACGGCGCGGGGCAGCTTGTGCTCCATCACGATGAAGCTGGCCCCGGGGATCTTCTCGCCGCCGGTCAGGTGGTTGATGACGATGGTGAAGAAGTCCGGGATGGTTACTGTGTAACTGCCCAGGAGCACGTACACCGCGAACATGGCAGTGACTGCCAGCCCGAGGAAGAATGTGGGGCTCAGCACGCGCCGAAGTGGCAGATGATGCCCATGTTTGGGGGAAACATCGCTGTTAAGTGCCAACTCGGTGGGGAGCTTGTGGACGGTGCTCACAGTCCGGCCCCCTTTCCGCGGCGGATCAGCCAGACGAAGACGGGTGCGCCGATGATGGCGGTCATGATTCCTGCGGGGACTTCGCCGGGGAGAAGGATCACGCGGCCGATGATGTCGGCGCTGATCAGCAGGACGGGGGCCACCACCGCGGAAAACGGCAGGATCCACCGGTAGTCCGGGCCGGTCAGCGAGCGGACGGCGTGGGGTATGACCAAGCCAAGGAAGGCAATGGGTCCGGCTACGGCGGTAGCGGATCCGCAGAGCAGGACGATGCCCAGTCCGGTGATGCTGCGGGCCAACGTGACGTTCTGGCCAAGGCCTCGGGCAATGTCGTCCCCCAAGGCCAGGCTGTTCAGGATGCGGCCACCGGCCAGGACGATCACCGCTCCGACTGCAAGGAACGGAAGCGCAGGCAGAAGGACGGACCAGTCACGGCCGCCAATGGTGCCGACCTGCCAGAAACGGAAGCGGTCAAAGGTGTCCTGGCTCGAGACCAGGATGACGTTCATCAGGGAGAACAGGCCCGCGCTCAGGGCTGCACCCGCCAGGGCGAGCTTGACCGGCGTCGCGCCGTCGCGACCGATGGAGGCGATGGCATAAACCACGACGGCGGCCGCTGCGGCGCCAATGAAGGCGAACCAGATGTAGCCGGACAGCGAGCCGATACCGAACACGTAGATTCCCACAACCACAGCGAGGGCTGCACCTGCGTTGAGGCCCAGGATGCCCGGATCTGCCAGCGGGTTGCGGGCGACGCCCTGCATGGCGGCACCTGCCAGGCCAAGTGCGGCTCCGGCAAGCAGCCCCAGCACGGTGCGGGGAATCCGGGCGATGACCACAGCGTGGTTACCGTCTGCCGGATTGAAGTTGGTGAGTGCTTCCCACACGGTGTTGAGGGGAAGACCGCGTGCGCCGATCGCCAAGGATGCGGCGCAGACAGCTGTGAGTACGACGACGGCCACCAGCAGCCAAGCGGAGCGCTTGCCTGCGGTGCTGCGGGAACCGGTTCCCCCTCCGGTTCCCACAGTTTCAGGGGTGATGCCTCCCGGGCCAGCCGTCACCGAAGTGCCGTTGCCCCGCCCCTGGAGTGCCGTCGTCGTACTCAGTTTCATTGCAGTTACTTGCCTGCTGCGTCTGCTGCTTTACCAAGCTGCGGCAGGAACGTATCCAGGGCCCACGGCAGGCTCAGCGGCGAAGAAGCGGAGATGGACAGCGTCAGGGTGTTGTCCGAATCGGCAACCAGGGCGCCCTTCTTGATGGCCGGGATCTGGCCGAGCAGAGGATCGGCCTTGATGGCTTCTGCTGTGCTGGCGTCCGGAACCCAGGTCACGAAGATGTCGGATTCGAGCTCGTTGGCCTTCTCAGCGGACCACGGGATGAAGAACTCCGTGGAGGTCTTGGTGTTCTCGGTGACCACAGGAGCCAGCTTCATGCCGATTTCGGAGAGGAAGCGGGGGCGGTTATCGATAGCGGTGTAGACGTTGGCGCCGTCACCCTTGGCGGGTTCGAGGTTGCCGTAGATGAAGGTCTTGTCCTTGATCTGCGGGAACTTGGAAACCTTGTCCTTGACGGTGGATTCGGTGTCCTCGATCAGCTTCTTGGCTTCGGCTTCCTTGCCCAGTGCCTTGCCGATCAGGGTGGTGCTTTCCTGCCACGGGGTTCCGTAGGCGAGCTCCGGCTGCGCCACGACGGGGGCGATCTCGCTGAGCTTCTTGTAGTCCGCTTCTTCCAGACCGGAGTAAGCGGCCAGGATAACGTCCGGGCTGAGCTTGGCGATCTCGGTGAAATTGATGCCGTCGGCCTCGGAGAACTGGACCGGAGCCTTGTCGGTGCCGAAGCCGGCGCCGAGCTTCTCCAGCGCTGCGTCCTTCCAAGGGGTGGAGCCCTTGTCATTGTTGCCCCACTCGTTCTTGGGGACGCCAACCGGAACCACGCCCAGGGCGATCGCGATGTCGTCGTTGACCCACGAAACGGTGACTACGCGCTTGGGCTGTTCCTTGATGGTGGTCTCACCAAAGACGTTCTTGATGGTCACCGGGAAAGCTGCGGAAGCTGCCTGCTCAGTTGCCGGAGTGGACGTTGCCGGACCAGTGGAGCAGCCGGTGAGGGTAAGAGCGACGGCGGCCAGGGCGGCCGTCGCGGTTCCTGCTGTTTTGAGCAGGGCGCGGCGTGGGAGAAGGGAAGCCACGGGACTCCTTAAGTAAGTGATGCGAACCTAAGTAAGGCTAGCCTAGCCTGCCGATAATTAAGAAACGTTTGCGTCACCTAATCCAGCCCAAGGGCAAAATGGGACGCAGATCACACCCTCTCCCACATCCCGCGCCCTTCAGCCGGACCCTCTCCCAGATCCCACGCCCTCAAGCCGAACCCTCTCCCACATCCCACGCCCTCAAGCCGAACCCTCTCCCAGTGGACACTCCCAGTGGACATCGGCACGGAAGATTTGAAAGTATTGGCGACAGCGGACTACCGCTTCACAGGAACACGACGAGGAGATGAGCATGCGCACTGTTTCAGTTGCGGCAGCCATGGTTGGCGAGGTGGCCGTTTTGGCCTGCTTGGCACTCCCCCGCACGTCGGCATCCTCCTAGGCACTTCTCCCAAGCACCACTAATTTTGGGGTCCCTTTGCTGTGCCCGCTTCACGGGTGACCGACGTCTTCTGCCATTTACCGCGCGCGCCAAAGTTCAGCGCGCCGACGTCGAACATTTCCGAAAGAAGCCTTGCCATGCAGAAAATCACTGCCCAACAGATCCGATCGTCCTTCATTAACGCCAGCCGCTCCGAGGCTGCCCGGCTCAACCTCCCCCGTGACTTCGAAACCATCAACTGGGACAACCTGGAATTTCTGGGTTGGCGTGATGAG
>NZ_JABMCX010000334.1 GCF_013179505.1 Paenarthrobacter sp. CM16
CGCGCTGGTGGGCAAGTTGTCCGCGTTGGCCGAGGGCAAGGCCAAGTACTCGCTGATCTGCAACGCCGACGGCGGCATCATCGATGACCTCATCACCTATCGCCGGCCCTCTCCCGAAGACGGCGTGGACAGGTACTTGGTGGTCCCCAACGCGGGCAACGCGAAAGTGGTGGCCGCGGCGCTGTCGGAGCGCGCAAGCGGATTCGACGTCGTGGTGGAGGACGCTTCCGCCGAGACTTCGCTCATCGCTGTGCAGGGGCCCACCGCGGAAGCCATCCTGCTGACGCTTGTCCCGGCAGAACAGCACGCGCTGGTCACCGGACTGAAGTACTACGCGGCGGTGGAGGTGCCGGTAATGTTCGACGGCGGCACTGAGCACCTGCTGCTCGCCCGGACCGGATACACCGGCGAAGACGGGTTCGAGATCTACATCTCCAACGTTGACGCCGCCGGCCTGTGGGAAGCGCTGCTGGAAGCAGGCGAAGGCCACGGCCTGATCCCGGCCGGCCTCGCAGCCCGCGACTCCCTGCGCCTCGAAGCCGGAATGCCCCTGTACGGCAACGAACTTTCCATCCACGTCAACGCCTACGCCGCAGGCCTTGGCCCCGTAGTTTCCCTGGCCAAGGAAAGCGACTTCATTGGCCGGGAGGCGCTCTCTGCCATCAAGGCTGCCGGCGTCGGATCAACGTTGGGCCAGAAGCTGGTAGGCCTCAAAGGGGCCGGACGCCGTGCCGCCCGCGCCCACTACTCGGTCCTCAAAGACGGCTCGCTGATCGGCGAAGTCACCTCAGGCCAGCCGAGCCCCACGCTCGGTTACCCGATCGCCCTGGCGTATGTCGACGTCGAGCATTCCGAGCCGGGCACGATCGTCGAGGTTGACCTGCGCGGCAAAGCCGAGCCGTTCGAAGTCGTGCCGCTGCCGTTCTACAAGCGCCAAAAGTAGCCCGGCGGGAGTGACTTGGTGCCGCACGCCCGGCGGGAGTGACGTCCTCCGCGGGCTCGGTTGCAGAAGCGCCCGCTGGGCGGACGCGATGCTCCCTTGGACGCCCGCTTCCGGATGTCGCTCCCGCAGGGGCTTTGTTGCCGAAAGTCACTCCCGCAGGGGCTGCGGCGCTGTTTGAACCCCTAAGCGCTGGGGATGGGGCAACCTGCCGCGGGTGATCTTGAAAAGTTTTCAGTTAGTCAGAGAAGGAGTTGGGATGAGCAAAGTAGTTGCTGGATTGAAATACTCGGCTGAGCACGAGTGGGTTGCCGTTGATGGTGATGGGGCCGTGGGGATTGGGATTTCCGCGGTGGCCGCCGACGCCCTGGGCGACATTGTGTACGTGGACCTGCCCGAGATTGGGTCCACAGTGACGGCCGGCGAGACGTGTGGCGAGGTGGAATCGACCAAGTCGGTATCGGACCTCTACTCGCCCGTGACGGGGGAGGTGACCGAGATCAATGACGCCGTAGTTACCGATCCGGCCCTGATCAACAACGATCCCTATGGCGCGGGCTGGCTGTTCAAGGTGGCCGCCACGGACGAAGGGCCGCTCATGTCGGCCGAAGAATACGCTGCAACGAACGGTGGAGAACTGTGAACCCTGTATCGGTGACTGAATACCAGCAAGTGGTGTCGGCGTCGTTGGACGCCCAACTGTCAGAGCTGGATCCTGAGATCGCGGCGAAGATCGACGACGAACTGGGGCGCCAGCGCGACGGCCTGGAAATGATCGCCTCCGAGAACCACACGGCCGTGGCTGTGATGCAGGCGCAGGGTTCGGTGCTGACCAACAAGTACGCCGAGGGCTACCCGGGCAAGCGCTATTACGGCGGTTGCGAACACGTTGACGTGGTGGAGCAACTCGCGATTGACCGCATCAAGACCCTGTTCGGCGCTGGATTCGCCAACGTCCAGCCGCACTCCGGCGCCCAAGCCAACGCTTCGGTAATGCACGCGCTGATCAAGCCGGGCGACACCATCATGGGCCTGAACCTGGCCCACGGTGGCCACCTGACCCACGGCATGCGCATCAACTTCTCCGGCAAGCTCTACAACGTGGTCCCCTACGGAGTCCGTGAGGACACCCACACCGTGGATATGGCTGAGGTTGAATCTTTGGCGCAGGAGCACAAACCAGCATTGATCGTGGCCGGCTGGTCCGCCTACGCGCGGCAGCTGGACTTCGCCGAATTCCGCCGGATCGCCGACTCCGTGGGTGCCTACCTGATGGTGGACATGGCCCACTTCGCCGGCCTGGTTGCCGCGGGCCTGCACCCCTCGCCGGTCCCGCATGCGCACGTCACCACGTCCACCACCCACAAGACCCTGGCCGGTCCGCGTGGCGGGATTATCCTGTCCAACGATGCCGACATCGCCAAGAAGATCAACTCGGCCGTGTTCCCGGGCCAGCAGGGTGGACCGCTGGAGCATGTGATCGCGGGCAAGGCCGTTGCGTTCAAGATCGCCGCCTCCGAAGAGTTCCGTGAGCGACAGGAACGTGTCCTCGCGGGCTCGCGCATCCTGGCCGAGCGACTGGTCCAGCCCGACGTCGCCGCGAAAGGCATCAGCGTAGTCTCCGGCGGCACCGACGTGCACCTGGTCCTCGTAGACCTTCGCAACTGCGAACTCAACGGCCAGGAAGCCGAAGACCGCCTCGCCGCCGTCGACATCACCGTCAACCGCAACGCCGTCCCCTTCGACCCCCGCCCGCCCATGGTCACCTCCGGCCTCCGGATCGGGACGCCTGCGCTGGCTACCCGCGGGTTCGGGGAAGCGGCCTTCCGCGAGGTTGCGGACATCATCGCCGAAGTATTGATCGCCGACGCCGACGCAGACCTTTCCGGGTTGAGGCACCGTGTTGATGTCCTCGCGAAGGCGCACCCGCTGTACTCGGGAGTCGCGAACCTGAGCTAGCCGCTCGGTTGCGTTGGCCGATGGGCCTGAAGTCCTCCGCGGGCTCGGTCGCCTTCGCCCGTTGGGGCCGACATCCTCCGCGGGCTCGGTCGCATAGGCATCCGCTGGGCGGATGCGATGCTCCCTTGGACGCCCGCTTCCGGATGCCGGCCCCAAGGGGGCCCGCCGGGTTGCACAGAGTCGGGTTGCACAGAGTCGGGTTGCACACAGTCGGGCTGCAGGAGATGGGGCACGACTCGCGGGTTCGCTTGTTTGTGAATGGATCCAGCTTCCGGGGGTGCTCCTAGGGCGTCCGGTTGGTTGGGGAGTGGGCGTCTGGGGCCGGTTCGGGGGTTTGCTGCGGGATGTGCCGTGCGCACGGCGTGCTTGGCAGCGAAGCGTCGAAGTGGCGAAAGGTTGGGGGTTTTGTGGGGTCCGCTCCGTTTGTTGGGGGCGGGGCGGGTTCTATTTTTTGTTTATTGAGTGAGGAAAAACCATGGCCGTTGGGGTCTTTGATCTGTTTTCCGTGGGTATTGGTCCGTCGAGTTCTCATACTGTGGGGCCGATGCGGGCTGCCGCAGTGTTCGCTGGTGAGTTGAGGGACGCTGGTGTCCTGGGTTCGGTGGCTTCGTTGCGGGTTGACCTGTATGGGTCCTTGGCTGCGACGGGTCGTGGTCACGGGACCATGACGGCGACTTTGTTGGGCTTGGAGGGTTACCATCCTGAGCTGATCCTGCCTGAGGAGGTGGAGGCGCGGTTGGCTGCTATTGCTGAGACGGGTGTGTTGAACCTGGCTGGTGCCTCGGGTGAGGGGGCGGAGTTGCCGTATGCGGTGGAGGATATGGTGTTGCATCCGTTGACGGTGTTGCCGCGGCATACGAACGGGATGAAGTTTGCTGTCTCTGATGCTGAGGGAAACATCGTGCGGGAGACGACGTTCTTTTCGGTGGGTGGTGGGTTCATTGTCCGTGAGGGTGAGGAGAACGCCGCTCAGCAGGAGTTGGAGGAGTCGAAGAAGGAGTTGCCGTTGCCGTTTAGGACGGCGGCGGAGTTGTTGGGCCGGTGCCAGTCCAAGGGTTTGGGCATCAGCGAGATCATGTTCATTAATGAGCGTGCGTCCCGGTCCGAGGAGGAGATCCGGGAGGGTTTGCTGCATATCTGGTCCGTGATGGAGGCCTGTGTTGAGACGTCCTTGAAGCGTGAGGGTGTGCTTCCTGGCGGGTTGCGGGTCCGTCGTCGTGCTCCTGATTGGTTGGAGCGGCTCCTGAAGGAGGATAAGGACCGGAACGATCCGAAGTATTGGCAGGAGTGGGTGAATCTGATCGCGTTGGCGGTCAATGAGGAGAACGCCTCGGGCGGGCGTGTGGTGACGGCGCCGACCAATGGGGCTGCGGGGATCATTCCGGCGGTGTTGTATTACGCGTTGAATTATGCGCCGGGGATGGATAAGGCTTCCCAGCAGGATCGGGATGATGTGGTGGTGAAGTTCCTCCTGACTGCCGGTGCTGTGGGGGTTTTGTATAAGGAGCAGGCGTCCATTTCGGGTGCTGAGGTGGGGTGTCAGGGTGAGGTGGGGTCGGCGTCGTCGATGGCTGCTGCGGGGTTGGCTGAGGTGATGGGTGGTACGCCGGGTCAGGTGGAGAACGCGGCGGAGATCGCGATGGAACATAACCTGGGGTTGACGTGTGATCCGATCGGGGGGTTGGTGCAGATTCCGTGTATTGAGCGGAACGCGATTGCTGCGGCGAAGGCGATCAACGCGGCGAAGATGGCGT
>NZ_JABMCX010000335.1 GCF_013179505.1 Paenarthrobacter sp. CM16
GAGGTCGTCGAGATCAAGAATGCGCAGCGCAAGGTGATCAACCGCGTTCGCATCCCCGGTTACGTCCTGGTCCGCATGGACCTGACGGACGCCTCCTGGGGCGCCGTTCGCCACACCCCTGGTGTTACCGGCTTCGTGGGCAACGCCCACAACCCCGTTCCGCTGCGCCTTGACGAGGTCTTCTCCATGCTCGCCCCGGTCTTCGAAGAAGAGCAGGCAGAGCAGGGCAAGCCGGTCAACAAGCAGAACCAGGCTCCCGTGGCCGTCGACTTCGAGGTCGGCGAGTCGGTCATCGTCAAGGAGGGCCCGTTCGAGACCCTTCCGGCAACGATCTCCGAGATCAAGCCAGAGTCCCAGACCCTGGTGGTGCTGGTCTCGATCTTCGAGCGCGAAACCCCGGTGACGCTCGCATTCAACCAGGTCACCAAGATCTAGCTGATTCCAAAATTTCGCTCCAGTCCTGCCTGCTTAGCAGTTCGGGAGCGGCCGGCCGCCTCGCCATGGCGGCCAAAAACCTGGGACGCGCTCCTGTGTCCCAGGAAGCTATTGAGAGAAGGACCCTACATTGGCTCCCAAGAAGAAGGTCACCGGCCTCATCAAGCTGCAGATCCAGGCAGGTGCCGCTAACCCGGCTCCGCCGATCGGTCCTGCGCTTGGCCAGCACGGTGTCAACATCATGGAATTCTGCAAGGCGTACAACGCTGCAACGGAATCCCAGCGCGGAAACGTTATCCCGGTCGAAATCACGGTCTACGAAGACCGTTCCTTCACCTTCATCACCAAGACCCCGCCGGCTGCAGAGCTCATCAAGAAGGCTGCAGGCGTCGCCAAGGGTTCGGCTACCCCGCACACCGTCAAGGTTGCCAAGCTGACCCAGGCACAGGTCGAGGAAATTGCTTCCACCAAGATGGAAGACCTCAACGCCAACGACATCAAGGCTGCTGCCCTGATCATCGCCGGCACCGCCCGCTCCATGGGCATCACCGTAGAGGGTTAATACCCTTCGAAGGCCCCCGTGGCCTTCACCCGCCGGGTAACCGGCATCTGAAACATTTGAAATGTCGCAGGATCCTTGCCGGATCCACGACTGTGGCAGGGCCCAGCGCGGTCCGCAGACCACAACTGCACAAGGAGAAACAGCAGCATGGCAAAGCGCAGCAAAGCATATGAGGCAGCCGTAGCCAAGATCGAGGCAGACAAGGTCTACGCCCCGATCGAAGCCATCAACCTCGCGAAGGACACCAACCCTTCCAAGTTCGACGCAACCGTTGAGGTCGCTTTCCGTCTGGGCGTCGACCCGCGTAAGGCCGACCAGATGGTTCGTGGCACCGTCAACCTGCCGCACGGCACCGGTAAGACTGCCCGCGTCCTCGTTTTCGCAACCGGTGACAAGGCTGAAGCAGCAATCGCTGCAGGCGCCGACTTCGTTGGTTCCGATGACCTGATCGAAAAGATCGCAGCCGGCTGGACCGACTTCGACGCCGCAGTGGCAACCCCTGACCTCATGGGCAAGGTTGGCCGCCTCGGTAAGGTCCTCGGCCCGCGTAACCTCATGCCGAACCCGAAGACCGGCACGGTTACCCCGGATGTCACCAAGGCTGTCAACGACATCAAGGGTGGCAAGATCGACTTCCGCGTCGACAAGCACTCGAACCTGCACTTCATCATCGGCAAGGTTTCCTTCGACGCCAACAAGCTGGCCGAGAACTACGCAGCTGCACTGGAAGAGGTGCTTCGTTTGAAGCCGTCCGCTTCCAAGGGCCGCTACATCCAGAAGGCTACCGTTGCCACCACGTTCGGTCCGGGCATCACCGTTGACCCGAACGTCACCAAGGTTCTCACCGACGCGTAAGCTTCGCGAACACTGGCTCTGAGAAAAGGACCGTCCGGCTTAGCCGGGCGGTCCTTTTTCTTGCTCGAATGTTCCGCCCGCCCTGTTCGCGGCCCAAGGCGAGCCGTAAGCTGTGGTGCGTGTCGTCGTCGTACCCTCTCGAAAATGGCGGGCTGTCCGTAGAACGCATCCCTGTGCCCGAACAGCCTGGTGACGAGGCATCGGACTTTGAGTCATTCCACGCTTTGAACGTCGCCCACCAGTTGGAGCTCTGGGGCAACCGGGACCGTTGCCCTGTGTTGGTGGAAGCTGCCGTCTTCTGGCGGGGAAATCAGTACGAAGAGCGGCAGGTTTTCCTGGCGTATCTCAATGGTGTGGTGGTGGGCAGCGGGACGCTGACGCTGCCACTGAGTGAAAACACGACGACGGCGGGCGTGGACGTCCTTGTCGCCGCACCTTTTCGGCGGCGCGGGTTTGGTTCGACCATCCTTAGGGTGCTGGAGGAGCTGGCACGCGGGCGGGGCCGGCGCTCTTTCGACGGGTATTGCGAGGAGCCGCTTGGACCTGCCGCGGGCCCCGGCCGTTTGTTGGATGCCAAGTCCGGTACTGGCAGTGTTCCGCTCGATTCCGCATCCACAATGTTCGCCCTTCATCATGGGTATTCGCTGGAACAGGTTGAAACCACCAGCACATTGTCCTTCCCCGTGGCGGAAGAAGTCCTGTTAAAACTCGAGGCAGAAGCGTCTCAGCGATCGGCCGGATACAGCGTCATCTCTTGGCAGAACCAGTGTCCGGACGAGGTGGTGGACGTCTTCGCGCGCCTCAAGAGCCTGATGAGCACCGAAGTGCCGATCGCCGGATTGGGGTGGGAGGGTGAGCAGTGGAATGCCGCACGTGTGCGTCAGGAAGAGGCCACGTGGCGAGCGAGCGGTATTGATGTGGTGGCCGCTGTCGCGCGCCACGATGCCACGGGTGAGTTGGCGGCGTACACGGTCCTGACTCATCGTGTGGCTTTGCCGGCGGTGATCTATCAGGAGGACACGTTGGTGGCCCCGGAATACCGCGGCCACCGCCTGGGGTTGCTGGTTAAGATCGCCAATCTTCGACGCGCAAAAGAGCTTTGGCCGGACGCCACGTCCGTCATGACATGGAACGCCACTGAAAACCGGCATATGCTGGCCATTAATATCGCCCTGGGATTCAAGCCCTCCGGCTTTGAAGGCGAATGGCAGAAACGGCTGGAATGACTGTAGACGAGGCAATGACCGTTCACGTCGAGCAGCTGTGGGTGCCTGACACCTTGGACAGCCCCGACGCCGCTGATTTCCTGGACGCCGTGGAAGTAGGCCGACGGGTACGCATGGAGACCTGGGGGAGCGACGACCTCGCCTACACGCCGTTGGAGAAGTTGCTGGAGTTCTCCGATCCCTACGAGCGCCAGATCATCCTGGTGGCCAAGGTGGATGGAACGATTGTGGGTACGGTTGACATCGCCTTGCCCCTGACGGACAACATGGACCTGGCGGAGTTCACCCTGGACATCCTGCCCGAGTACCAAAGCCAGGGCGTCGGACGCCAATTGCTTGAGGCCGCTGAACAACTGGCCCGGGCAGAGGGCAGGACCATGATTCTGGTGGACACCAATCACCCTGCAACATCCCTGACCGAGGTACCTGAGGACCAGTTGATCCCTGGCAGCGGTGCGGGCTTTGTTCCCGTCAGCAGCAGGGAAGTGGATTTTGCCAAACGCGCCGGATACACCCTGCAACACATTGAGCAGTTCAGCTCCTGCGTGCTGCCGCTGGATTCCAAGCTGGTGGGCGATCTTCAGGTGGAGGCCGAGGAAGCCAACGGTGGCCGGTACCTCCTTCACCACTGGACCGACCGCTGCCCGGAACCGTGGCTTGAGGCCGTAGCGGCGTTGGAGAATGCTGCCGGTGAGGTGGTCCGTGAGGACGGGGAAGAAGACGCCCCCGAAGTCGAGGCAAGCGGTATGGTGTTCGACCCCGTCGTTCTTCGCGAAACCGAGGACGCAGCCTTGGCGCAGGGCCGGCGCACGGTGGTCACCGCCGTCGAGCATGTAGAGAGCGGAAAGATGGTGGGCCTGACCACCATCAGTGTCCTGGCGCACCGACAGGACGTGGTGTTCCAGGACGATACCCTGGTTCTCCAGGAACACCGGGGCAACAAGCTGGGTCTGTTGATCAAGTTGGCGAACATGGAAAGGCTCAGTGAGCAGTTCCCTGATGCCAGGGTGATCTACACCTGGAACGCACCCGAAAACCGCTACCTCCTGACGGTAAACAAACAGTTGGGCTTTACGACGGCGGGCGTCACCGGACTCTGGCAGAAGGAACTTCCCGGACGGGGCAAGGACACTACGTCGTCGGACTAGTCCGCCCTCGATTTGGTTTGGGGAACACTCTCCCGTAACCTTGAAGTACCAAAGACCGTCGGTTGATGGGAATCCACTCTTTCGAGCACAGCTCAATTCTGCAGCTACGCCCTTGAGGTCACAGTGAATTCCTTGACGAAGGACCCTGAACATAGGGCGGCCGGCGCAGGTGAACGAAGCAAGTCTCCACGGATTCTGTCTGTGTTGAGCCAAGCCCCGTGCATCTGCGCGGGGCGTTTTTTAGTTTTAGCTCTCGTGAGCGGGGACCCGGAAGACCGGCTTTATTCCCCGGAAGGAGGGTTATGACAACGCCTAGCAAGGTTTCCGCTGTTGCGGAGATCACCAACGATTTCAAGGAATCGAACGCGGCTGTCCTGACCGAATACCGCGGGCTCACTGTTGCACAGCTCAAGGAACTGCGTGTTG
>NZ_JABMCX010000336.1 GCF_013179505.1 Paenarthrobacter sp. CM16
GTACGGCAGATAGGAGTGCTGAACGTAGGAGCCATCGGCGTAGAAGCCGTCGCCACTGGTGACGTAGGTAAACACACTGTTGATCCCGCCTCGCACTGTGTCGCTCAAGGCGTCGCGTCCCAGGGCGATCTCGCTGGGATTGCCGTCCAGGATACCCCGCATGCAGCAGGCCAAGGACTTGTCCACGCGGTTGGCGCCGGTCTCTGCCAAGGATGTGGCACGTCCGCGCCAATTCGGGTTGGGCGCGAACCACCGGACGGCAGCCAACAATGACGTGCGGAGAGCTTCTGGAACTTCAGCGTAGAAGAGCGTCAGGATGTCCACGGTCTTCCGGGGCACGCCGATCTCCCAGAACCACCAGTTGCCTGCCGCCTTGGTGGACGGCTTGTAGGCAGTGCTGCTGAGGAGCTGAAGCCCCGAAACGATGTCTGCGGCCAGCTCAGGGTTGCCGGCGTAGGGGTTGCCCGGCACGGCGTATCCAAGTGCCATGTCGTAGAGGCGGTTGAAGTGAAGTCCCATGTTGCCTGTGGCCGCCGCGGACTGTCCGATTCCAGTCAAAGGGATGTCGCTCCACAGGGATGTGCGCGCTGCAGACTTGTCCATGGAGCTCCACCAGTCTTCGGCGGTCTTGCCCATTGCCTCAAGCTGCGCAGCGAGTTCGGGAATGTCCGCGGCGCTGCGGCCGCCGGTGAGAACCAGCCGCCGTCGATCTATCAGCTCCTGGAGTCCGGAGGCGGCAAACGAAGGCCCGGCCTGGGAAAGTAGGGCACCTGCCAGGGCGGCTGCGCCTGCCGTGCGGAAGAGGGTCCGGCGACTCAAAGTGGGTCCGTTGAAGTTCAAAACTGCTCCGTTCAAAACTGTTGCCCGGAGCGCCCAACCCACTTGGTGCGAGTTACGTGGGAGCGGGTGCTCAGGGCGGGGACGGTGGTCAGAAAGCTGGGAAAGTTTCCGCAACCTTATGTCCGCTTCCGGAACCCCTCAACAGAAATGAACAGAACTGCACAACGCGTCTTGGACTTGGCTACTGCGCAGCAGCCAGGCGCGCCCGCTTCTTGAGCACCGAGTTCTTCCGCGTGGTCCGCAGCATGTCGATGGTCAGCAGGATCAAGGCCAACCACACCACACAGAAGCCGATCCAGCGGGCCGTGGTCATGGTCTCGTTGAATACGGTCAGCGCCACAACGAACTGGAGGACCGGGGCGAAGTATTGCAGGAGGCCGATGGTGGTCATCGGCAAACGGCGGGCTGAAGCGCCGAAGAAGAGCAACGGTACGGCGGTAATGACACCCGAAGCCACCAGCAGCCAGAAGTGCCCCGCTCCCTGGGTAGTCAACGTAGCGGCTCCGGTGGCGCCCAGGACCACCATGGTGATGGCGGCGAACGGAACCAGCACTACTGTCTCCACGCTGAGGCTGGTGAGGGCGTCCACCTTGGGCCCCACGCGCTTCTTCACAAAGCCATAAAGGCCGAAGCTAAAGGCCAGGATTAGCGCAATCCACGGAAGTTGGCCATAGGAGAAGGTCAGGACTCCCACCGCAACGAAGCCTATGCCTACCGCAGCCCACTGCAGGGGACGCAGCTTTTCCTTCAGGACGAAGACGCCCAGGAGGACCGAAACGAGCGGATTGATGAAGTAACCCAGCGAGGTCTCGACGGCGTGACCAGTGGTGACCCCGAAAGTATAGGTAAGCCAGTTGATGGCAATCAGGCCCGCAGCCAAAGCCAAGGGGCCGAAAACTGATTTGTCCTTCACCGCTGCACCAAAGACCCGCCAGGCCCGCGTAATGGTGATGAGCAATGCACAGAAGATCAAGGACCAGACAACCCGGTTCGCCACGATTTCCACTGCACTGGCCGGCATGAGGACAAAGAAGTAGAGGGGGAGGAGCCCCCACAGTCCGTAGGCGCCGATTCCAAAAAGGATTCCCGCTGTCGACTCGCTCCGTACAGGCTTACTGCCCGGGATCCCGGCACCGCCGGTAACCTTCCCGCCGCCCCCGGCAGTCGTCGTCGTGGGCTGGTTTGAAGAGGAGTTGGCAGTTATCTGATCCGGAGTCGACACATTGGCGCCAACACCGGCTGCGTCCGCAATATTCCGCAATCTTGGTGAATTTCCGTGACTCCTGCCATATAAGCGTCCGGGGGTAGGGTCGACATCTAGAATTGGAATCTGCGCGCCCCAACAACGGGCGTGGCTCACTGCTTCGGAAGGGCTAACGGTGTCCAACTCAGCCGCAACAACCCCCAATCGTCCGCTTCGCATTGCAATCGTTGGCGCAGGACCCGCAGGCGTCTATGCCGCGGACATCCTGACCAAATCCAACGAGGTCAAGGACGGCGAGGTTGAGGTCAGCATCGACCTTTTCGAGGCGTATCCGGCGCCGTACGGTTTGATCCGGTACGGGGTTGCTCCTGATCACCCACGCATCAAGGGGATCGTCAACGCCCTGCATAAAGTCCTGGACCGTGGCGATATCCGCTTCCTGGGCAACGTGACCTACGGCAGGGACCTCACCCTGCATGACTTCCGGGCTTTCTATGACGCCGTCATTTTCTCTACCGGTGCCATCAAGGACGCCGACCTGAACATTCCCGGCGTTGAACTCGAGGGGTCCTTCGGCGGCGCCGATTTCGTGTCCTGGTACGACGGACACCCGGACGTTCCCCGCGACTGGCCCCTGGACGCCAAGGAAATAGCCGTGATCGGCAACGGCAACGTGGCACTGGACGTCGCCCGCATGCTGGTCAAGCACCCCGAGGAACTGCTGGTCACCGAGATTCCGGACAACGTCTACGCCGGTTTGAAGAACTCCCCGGTCACCGACGTCCACGTCTTTGGCCGTCGTGGTCCGGCGCAGGTGAAGTTCACGCCGTTGGAACTGCGCGAACTCTCGCATTGCAAAGACGTTGACATTGTCCTGTACCCGGAAGACTTCGAGTTCGACGAAGCCTCGGACGAGGCCATCAAAACCAACAACCAGATCAAGACCATGGTCAACACCATGACCAACTGGCTGGTGGAGGAGCACGCTGAATCCGAGCAGCCTTCCTCCCGCCGCCTGCACCTGCACTTCCTGCACAGTCCAGTGGAAATCCTGGATTCGCCGGAGACGCCCGGCAAGGTGTCCGGCATCAAGTTCGAGCGCATGCAATTGGACGGAACGGGCAACGTCAAGGGCACGGGGGAGTTCATCGAGTACCCGGTCCAGTCGGTGTACCGGGCCATCGGCTATCACGGTTCGCCGTTGGAGGAGCTTGAGTACGACGCCCGCCGCGGTGTCATACCGAACGACGGCGGTCGCGTCCTGGGTGCCGACGGCGAGCCCGTGCCGGGAATCTACGCCACGGGCTGGATCAAGCGCGGACCGGTGGGGTTGATCGGCCATACCAAGGGCGATGCGTTGGAGACCATCGGCTTCCTCCTTGAAGACCGGCTCAACCTGCCCCCGGCGGAAAACCCGGATCCGCAGGCCATCATCGACCTTCTCGACGAACGCGGCATCGAGTACACCACGTGGGAAGGCTGGAACCGTTTGGATGCCCACGAGGCCGCGCTGGGTGCTGCTTGGTCCGAAGGATCCACCGGCGAAGGCGAGAGTGTTGTTCGCGAGCGCATCAAAGTTGTTCCGCGCGAGGAAATGATCCGGATCTCCCGCGGCTGACAAGGCGTTTTTGCACAGCTGATGCCCTTATTCGGCTGCTTTAGGGGCTTCAGCTGTACAAAAACTCCCTTCCCCGAACTAGACTTCTCGATACTGTCCCGCCCACCACATGTGCAGAGCACTGTCATAGCGGACTACCAGGGAGTTCGATGAGGAATCCAGTCCATCAGCCGGTTCCAGGCAGCGAGGCCGCGGAGTTGCTGCAGAAGCGTGCCCTCTCAGGGCATGAGCGCTTGGATTCCTTGCGTCTCGGAGTGCCCGAGGACATCGCCGGATTGCGGCGCCTGGTCCGTGAATCCTGGCAGAGGTCCGCGAGCCTGCAGGCCAACCCGGACGTCGCCGAGGCGCCGCTGGCGATGGACCGCGATGAGCTGGAGGAGTACCGCAGGCAGCACCCCTTGGCCACCATCATGCCCGTGATCAAGAAGCTCCTGGTTCAGCCCAGCCATGACAGCGGCTTGTTGGTGGCAGTGGGAGACGACGTCGGGCGGCTCTTGTGGGTGGATGGTGATCCCGTGATGCAACGCCGTGCTGAAAGCATGATGTTCGTGGCGGGCGCCGACTGGTCCGAGGCCTCCGTGGGTACCAGTGCACCCGGTACCGCCTTGGCCCTGGATAGGAGCATCCAGATTTCCGGCGCTGAACATTTCAAGCGCTCCGTCCACCCTTGGAGCTGCACTGCTGTTCCCTTCCATGACCCCGATTCCGGCGCGGTCCTGGGCGTTGTGGACATCACCGGCACCGAAACTGCGGTGGCGGCACACACCCTTTCCCTGGTGGAGGCGACCGTTGCGGCAGCCCAGGCCCAGTTGCGCATTGAACGTTTGACACTGGCGGCCGCCGTCAAAGACAAACCCCGACGCCGGAGCGCGGCCGCCGCCTCCGGCCACACGCTGTACCGGAACAGCCTGCAGTTGTTGGGACGCGACCAAGCCTTGCTCAGCATCGACGGCAGGACAGTGTCCTTGTCCGCCAGGCACAGCG
>NZ_JABMCX010000337.1 GCF_013179505.1 Paenarthrobacter sp. CM16
ATCGAAGCCGACGTCCACGCTCCACTTTTCCCACTCAACGTGGTTCCCGCCGGTGACAGTGAAGCTTGGGCCTTCCGGCTGGGTGATGCTGATGGGCTTCTGGGTTTCGCGAAGGGGGCCGGTGAGCTCGGGGTCCGTGTAGTTTCCGTGCTCTGCAGGGATGGGCATGACGCCAAGGTCAATGACCTGGGTGACTTCCTTGTTGACCACGTCCACGTAAGCTACCAAGCCATCCACGGGGTGGGCCCATGCGCTGTCTTCCGGGAAATTCTGGACGAAGGCGAGGCCGCGCAGGATGCGGCGACCCTTCTCGTCGTCGTACTCAAAGACTCCGGCGGACAGGGGCGCGACGCGAACTTTAGCCACCTCCAGATCCCGGGACGCGAGCGCGGCGAGCCACCGTTCGTCAGTGGCGAGGAGTGTCTCGACTACCTCGAATTCCTCTTCCAGGACGGGGAGTTCGCCGGAGACTTTGGTATCCAGCTCGATGGCGGTGAGGATCTCGCCGCTGGTTACGGAGACGAGGACATCGCGCGGAGCTCCGCCGGAGATGTCGTGGATGAAGACGCGGAAGCGGCGGTCCTGCCCGGACTGGCCACGGGAGGGATCCACCAGCCCGAGGTACGCGATGCGCTTCCCGGCTCCCAGGTGGCCGGCGGCCTGCAGGATCCCCTGCACCTGGGAGATCTCGGCGCCTGTTGCCAGTGAGTACTGTGCTTCCGCGGTTGCTGTGTCAGTTGCTGTGGGCGTCATGGCTGCCTCTTGTCCGGGACCTATGATGGGTCAGGATTTATTTTCTATAGGTGTAGAGAATAACCAAAACGTAAGATGGGTCACAAGACCTGTCCGCCATTATTTTTACGGGAGCCCTGCCAGTGCCAAAGATTGTGGACCACGATCAACGACGCCTCGAACTGGTGGACGCAACCTGGCGGATCATCGCGCGGCTGGGCATGGAGGGGGCCACCATGCGGGAAATCGCAGAGGAAGCAGGCTTCGCCAACGGCGCCCTCAAGCCCTACTTCCCCACCAAAGACCTGCTCTTGACCTCGGCATTCGCGCACGTGTTCAACCGGACGAATCAGCGCATCGCCACCATGACGGAAGGGCTCTCAGGTGTCGCAGCTCTCCGCGGGTTCTGCGCCGAAGTCCTGCCACTGGATGAGGAACGCGTCAACGAAGCCCGGATCGTTATTCCGTTCTGGCAGAAGGCGCTCAACGACCCGGACATGGCCGCACTTCACAGCGAGTCCATGAGCCAATGGCACACCACCATCACCGATCATTGCGCAGCAGCCCGCACGGCAGGGGAGATGAACGCCCCCATCGCGGACGCCGCCGTCGCCGACCACCTGCTGAACATGATGCTCGGTGCGCAGATCGTGGTGGCATTGTCCCCCGCCGAGCATTTCTCGCAGGACCTGGCAGGGCAGTTGGATAGCTACCTGGCGCTGCTGGCAGGTTAGCTGGTGGCGCCGGACGCCACCACGCCGACGCCCAGTCCGGCGATCACGCCGCTGCTGACGCGCTCGACGACGGTGCTCACCTTGGGACGCTTGAGCCACCTCATCGCCTTGAACGCGACGACGGCGATCATCGACAGATAGGCGAAGGCGATGACGGCTACCACCACGCCCAAAATGAGCGAGGTGCCCATGGTGTCGCCACCGTGGGGGATGAATTGCGGAACAACGGCCAGGTAGAACAGCCCAACTTTGGGGTTGAGCAGCGTCGACAAAGCTCCGGCTCCGAGAGCGGACAGCCGGCTGTACGGGAGCGGGGTGTTCTCCGCGCCGTCTCCGGCCGCGGTGGCTTTGGCTGCTTTTGCGGCCTTCCGGGACTTAATGAATGACGAGACACCCAAGTACAGCAAATAGAGTCCGCCGGCAATCTTGACCCAGCGGAACAGTTCGGCGGACTGCTCCAGAATGGCAGCCAGTCCCACACCCACCAGCGCCGCCCACATGATTGCGCCTGCCGCGGACCCCGCCGCAGCCGCAATGCCCGCACTGGGACGGTTCAACGCAATACGCAGAACAAGGAACGTATCCGGTCCAGGCGTCACGGACAAGACCAGGCAGAGGCCAGCGAAGGCTGCGAGGGATGCAAGGGTCACAAGCTCGATTATCAGGCACGGGGCGCTCAACGGAAAGCGTTCGCTTCCCGTCAAGGGACGTTCGTGCATAGACAAGGCCCCCGCGCGTGACCCCGGCCACACTGGAAACATCGCCGCGCGCCTCAACGGCCGCCAAGACTTACTACCCGAGCGGAGTACCAATGGAGACTTACGACGCCCTGCTGGCCTCGATCACCCCAGCCCCAGGACAGAACAGCCGCACGATCCTTGACCCGGCAACGGGCGAGGCTGTCGGCGAAGCACCTGTTCACACAGTCGATGACCTCGAAGCAGCCATTTCGGCCGCCGCTGCCGCCCAACCCGCCTGGGCTTCCTTGGGCCACGACGCCCGGTCCGCTGCCCTCATGAAGGCCGCCGACGCCGTGGAACGTTCCGCTGAAGAACTTGCCCAACTCCTGTCCCGCGAACAGGGCAAGCCGCTAAATGGCCCCAACGCGCGCTTCGAAGTTGGCGCATGTGCTGCCTGGCTTCGCGCCACTGCGGCCACGCCGCTTGATCCTGAAACCGTGGTGGACGACGGCGAAACCCACGCCCAACTGCACTACCGGCCCATCGGCGTCGTGGGTGCCATTGGCCCGTGGAACTGGCCCATGATGATCACCGTGTGGCAGATCGCGCCGACCCTTCGTATGGGCAATGCAGTGGTGGTCAAGCCCTCCGAATACACACCGCTCTCCGTGCTGGCCTTGGCCTCGATCATCAACCAGGAACTGCCGGAAGGCCTTCTCTCGGTCGTCTCCGGTGGTCGCGACGTCGGAGCCCGCCTTGCGGAGCATCCGGTGATCGGCAAGGTCATGTTCACCGGCTCCACCGCCACAGGCAAAGCCATCATCAGGTCCTCGGCCGACACCGTCAAAAGGCTCACGCTGGAACTCGGTGGCAACGACGCCGGGATCGTCCTGCCCGATTCCGATCCCAAGGCCATTGCCGAGGGCCTGTTCTGGGGCGCGTTCATCAACACCGGCCAGACCTGCGCTGCGCTGAAGCGCCTCTACGTGCACGAATCCCAGTACGAGGCCGTCTGTTCAGAACTTGTTGCCGTGGCCGCCGCGATGCCCATGGGCAACGGTTTGGACGAGAACAACGTCCTCGGTCCCCTGCAGAACCGCCAGCAGTACGACATCGTTGCCCGCTTGGTTGAAGCCGCCCGCGAGTCGGGCGCCCGGGTCCTTTTGGGCGGAAACCCCGACGCCGATGCTCCCGGCAACTTCTACCCCACCACTTTGGTGGCCGACATCGACAACGACAACCCGTTGGTTGCCGAGGAACAGTTCGGCCCTGCCTTGCCGATCATCAAGTACAGCACCGTTGACGAGGCAGTCGCCAAGGCAAACGCGCTCGACGTCGGACTCGGCGCCTCAGTCTGGTCCTCCGACGTGAACGCCGCACGCGAAGTGGCGTCGCGGATCCAGGCCGGCACCGTGTGGATCAACAAGCATGGCGCCGTGGACCCGCGGGTCCCGTTCGGTGGTGCGAAGCAGTCCGGCTATGGCCTGGAGTTCGGGGCCGAGGGCCTCAAGGCGCTTGGTGTCCCGCAGGTTATCAACGGCTAAGCCGCACTTACCCAACCAGGTGACAGATAACGTCGCAATGAGCCCTCATAGCGACGTTATCTGTCACCTACTTTTGCTTTCCAGTGCTCCATTTTGGCCAGGCTGCGATCGCAACGATGATCGCGCCGCATGCACCTACGACGACGACGCCGAGCTCATGGTCGAATCTGGCGAAAATGGCGGCCCCCAGAGCCAACACCCCCGTTCCGGCAAGGAAGGGGCGGCGGGCACTGGCCGCCCAAGCGATGAGGGCAATTCCGAAGAACGGGCTGTATTGAAAGCCCAATGCGACGTCGGCGAAGAAGAACGCTACGGCTGCGAAACAGAGCAGCCCGGAGGCACTCGTCCGGTGAGCAAATCTTAGGCAGTAGAGATAGATGATGAGCGCTGAGATGAGGCTCAACGCGTGTGATGCGACCTGCCACGGCACTGTTGCCAGGACGTTCCCGCCCATCAGTCCTGAAATCAGGAATGCCCACAGAAATGTGAATACGCCGATGATCGTGCCCGCAAACCTTGCAACCCTCTGCTCGTTGATCTGCTGCGCCCTGTCCCCTTGGAACGTTGTTGCACCCGACATCAGCGGCCCCCAATCCTTGCTGCGAACCTAGGGCCGGTGGCACGCGCTTGTCCAGTCACAGGGTGGACGCGGTTGGGAAGCCGGGCGCCCAGCGTGTAAGCATGAGCATCATGGCCCAGAAGATTGCGTACCAAGGTGAGCCCGGAGCCAATTCGGATCTCGCGTGCAAGGAGATGTTCCCCGAGCTCGAAAGCGTGCCGTGCGCGAGCTTTGAGGATGCCTTTGAGCGAGTATCCACAGGCGAAGTGGATCTGGCCATGATCCCGATTGAGAACTCCATTGCCGGACGCGTAGCCGATATCCACGTCCTCCTCCCCCAGTCCAAACTCCAGATCGTTGGCGAGT
>NZ_JABMCX010000338.1 GCF_013179505.1 Paenarthrobacter sp. CM16
CACGCAGATGTTCGCCCACGTCACGCAGACTGCCAAGGACGAAGGCCTGGACTACCACTTCGACAAGGTGGTGGTGGCCAACAGCTTCACCGCCCACCGCCTCATCCATCTTGCCGCCGCCCACGGCTGCCAGGACGCCGCCAAGGAGCGCCTGCTCAGCGATCACTTTGAGCACGGCAAGGACATCGGCAGCCAGGAGTACCTCACCGAACTCGGCGCCGCACTTGAGTTGCCGGCCGGCGAGGTTGCAGAGCTCTTCACCTCGGACAAGTACGCGGATGAGGTCACGCAGGACATCAACGAGGCCCGCGCCATCGGCGTCACCGGCGTCCCGTTCTTCGTGATCGACCGCAAGTACGGCATCTCCGGCGCCCAGCCCGCCGAGCTTTTCGGCCAGGCGTTGAACCAGGCATGGCAGGAAGCCAACCCGCTGATCCCCGTGGGCGCCTCCGACGCCGAGGCCTGCGGCCCGGACGGCTGCGCGATCTAGCCAACCAACCGTCGTCGTGCCCTAGCCCAACTGAGTAACAGCAAACGTCGCTATGGGTGCTCATAGCGACGTTTGCTGTTACACAGTTGGGTGCGCGGCTAGCCTTTCACCACGTCAAGCTCGACGACGGCCCAGGAGAGCGCGGGCAACGTCAGGCGGAGTTCGGACCCGGTGGCCTTCACTCCTTCCAGGGCCGTCAGGCCAACACGGTCCTGCTGATCCTGGGAATTGATGGTCAAACGGTCGCCGTCCTCGGGGATTTCGAGAACTTCGGCGCGGAGCACCTGGCGGGCGTCGAAGCCGCGCAGGGCCACCTCGACGTCGGCGGCTTCTTCCAGGCCGCGGTTCGCGAAGAACAGTGCCACGCGGCCCGTTTCTTCGTTCCAGGTGGCGCTGACATCCACCAGGTCCGTGTCACCAAACCGTGCATTCGAGTACTTGTCCGAGTCCACGGAGAGCCGCAGGATCTGGCCCTTGGCAAGCTCAGCCATCCGCGCGAACGGGTGGAAGATGGTCTGCTTCCACGCCGGTCCGTTCTCTTCCGAGAGGATGGGCGCAATGACGTTGACCAGCTGGGCCTGGTTGGCGATCTTGACGCGGTCGCCGTGGCGGAGCAGTGAGTTGAGCAGGGTTCCCACCACCACGGCATCGGTCACGTTGTACTTGTCCTCGATCACGCGTGGGTGCTCGCGCCAGCCGGCCTTGGCCACGTTGTGCGGCTGGTCTTCGGTGTCCAGCCCTCGCTGGTACCAGACGTTCCACTCATCGAAGGAGAGGTTGATGTGCTTCTTGTGCTTGCCCTTGGCGCGAACGGCGTCCGCGGTGGCGATCACTGACTCAATGAAGTAGTCGGTATCGACGGCGGAGGCCAGGAAGCTGCCGACGTCGCCGTCGTGTTCCTGGTAGTAGGCGTGGAGGGAAACGTAGTCCACTTCGTCGTAGGTGTGGGTGAGGACGGTCTGCTCCCACGCACCGAAAGTGGGCATGCTGGAGCTGGAACTGCCGCAGGCCACCAACTCAAGCGAGGGGTCCACGAACCGCATGGCTTTGGCGGCTTCCTGTGCCAGCCGGCCGTATTCGTCGGCGGTCTTGTGGCCGATCTGCCACGGACCGTCCAGCTCATTGCCGAGGCACCAGAGCTTGATGTTGAACGGGTCCTTGTGACCGTTCTTGGCGCGGAGGTCGGACAGGTAGGTTCCGCCGGGGTGGTTGGCGTACTCCACGATCTCGCGGGCTGCGTCCACTCCCCTGGTGCCCAGGTTGATCGCTTCCATGATTTCCGTGCCGGCCTGCTTGGACCAGTCCACAAACTCGTGCAGGCCAAAGGCGTTGGTCTCCACGGTGTGCCAGGCACCGTCGAGCCGGCGGGGCCTGGTTTCGCGGGGACCGATCCCGTCTTCCCAGTTGTAGCCGGAGACGAAGTTGCCGCCGGGATAGCGGATGACGGAGGCGCCGAGTTCCTTGACGAGTTTCATGACGTCCTGGCGGAAGCCGTTTTCGTCAGCTTCGGGGTGCCCTGGCTCATAGATGCCGGTGTAGACGCAGCGGCCCATGTGCTCCACGAAGGAGCCGAAGAGTCGCCGGGGTACCTCGCCAATGGTGAAATCGCGGTCGAGGGTGATGCGTGCGCGGGACATGGATCTCCTTGGTTGTGTTCGGAATCTGTTGTGTTCTGAATCTGTTGCTGTCAAAAACGTGCCGGTCAGGTTCCGGCGAGTCCCGTCGTCGCAACGCCCTTGATGATTTGGCGCTGGAAGAAGAGGAAGACCACGATCAGCGGCAGCGCGGCAAGCAGTGCGGACGCCATATTCTGTGCGTACTGGATGCCGTAGGCGCTCTTGATGGTCTGCAAACCTACCGGGAGGGTGAGCAGGTTGCCGTCGTTGGTGGCGATGAACGGCCACAGGAAGTTGTTCCACGCCCCGATGAAAACGAAGATCGCGACGGCGGCCAGGATGGGCCGGGACAACGGCAGGATGATTTGGGTGAAGATGCGCAAGCGGCTGGCGCCATCCATGACGGCCGCTTCCTCGAGTTCGCGCGGGATCTGGTCGAAGAACTTCTTCAGCACGAACACCATGGCCGGGTGGATGACCTGCGGCAGGATGATGGCCCAGGAGGTATCGATCAGCTGCAGCGCCAGCATTTGGTAGAACAGCGGGATGATCAGCACGGGCGGCGGGATGATGATGGACGCGATGATCACCGTCATCAGCACCTTCTTGCCCTTGAAGTCGATCCTCGAGAGCGCGTAGGCCACCAGTGCGGAGATCACCAGGGTAATGGCCGTGATGGCCGCCGAGGTATAGAGCGAGTTCCAGGTCCAGAGCGGGATGTTGCCGTCCTGGAAGACCTTGACGAACGCTTCAGGAGTGAAGCCCGACGGCGGCAGCCAGGTCACGTCCGGAGCTGCGGCGTCCGTTTCGGTTTTGAAAGCGGTTGCGGTGGCCCACGCGAAGGGGATCAGCCACAGCACTGCGATGAAAGCTGCGACGACGATCGCGGCGATCCTGCCGGCCGTCATCTTCTTCCGCGGCTGGCGGACCTTGAGGCTGTTGCCGGTGGTGGCGTTGGGGGCGGGACGGGTCAGGGTAGGGGTTGCCATGGTTATGCACTCCTGCGGCGGGTGATGACGAACTGCATGATGGAGATGACCACGATCAGTCCGAAGAAGATGTAGGAGATGGCTGCCGAGTAGCCCAGCCGGTAACCGGTGAACCCGGTTTCAAAGATGTACTGAACCACGGGACGGGTGGATCCGCCTGGACCGCCGGCGGTCATTTGGTACACCTGATCGAAGATCTTCAGCGACGCCAGGATCTGGAGCAGCACGATCATCACGGTGGTGGGGGTCAACTGCGGCAGCGTGATGGAGAAGAATTGCCGCCAGGCTCCGGCGCCGTCCAGGGACGCTGCCTCGTAATGCTGGGCGGGAATGTTCTGCATGGCCGCTAAGTACAGGAGGAAGTTGAAGCCCACGGTCCACCACAGCGTGGCAATGACAACGGCCCACATGGCTACATTGGGGTCGTTCAGCCAGGCAACGCGTGGGAGCCCGATGCCTGTCAGGAACTCATTGATCAGGCCAAGCTGCGGGTTGTACATCCACGTGAAGAACAGCGAGACCACTGTGGAGGCCAGAAGGTACGGCGCGAAGTAGGACAGGCGCCAGAGCCATTGGGCCGGAAGCCCGATGTTGAGAAGCGCGGCCATGACCAGGGCCACGAGGACCAGTGGGACGGTGCTGATCACTGTGAAGTAGAGGGTATTGCCCAGGGAACGCCACATATCGGCATCGGCCAGTGCTTCGGCGTAGTTCGCGAAGCCAATCAGGCTGTCGTTGGCCCCGGTCAGGGACTTGCCCGTGAGGCTCATGTAGAAGCCGTAAAGAATGGGCCAGACGAGGAAAACGAGGAAGAAAACAAGGAATGGAGCGGCGAATCCCCAGCCGCTGAGGTTGCTTCGGGTGCGGCTTCCGGGTTTGCGCAGATTCTCCGGCCTCGGCCGGGACAGCGTAGAGGTACTCATTCAAGAACTCCTTTGGTCACTCGGTAGGTGGGCCGGTCAGACGGGATTGGGACGGGAGAGGAGGGTGTTGGTGCGATGCTCGAAGGCATCCCACCCTGCGGCTGCCTTGTCCCTTCCCAGGAGGACGTTCTGTACCGTCTCCGCGAAGTAGGTTTGCCAGTCCGAGCCGGATCCGCTGAACCAGGACTCGGGATCGTAGGCAATGATGTCCGCCGCGTTGGCGTAGTGAATTTGGGGAGTGAGCTCGCGGTAGGCCTGTGACTGGACCACGGGCTGGTACCCCGGAATGTGTCCGGCTTCTGCCCAGGACAGTGATCCTTTGAGGACATCGGTGACGAACTTGTAGACGTCCCGGCGCTTGTCCTCGTTCAAGCTCAGTTGCCGTGGCAGGACGAAGGAGTGGGAGTCAGCGTAGGAGGCCGGCGTCCCGTAGAGGGTGGGAATGGTGGCCGCATCAACGGGTATTCCGGCCTTCTTCATGGTGGGCAATTCCCAAACGCCGCTGAACAGCATCCCTGAGCCGCCGCGGGCGAATTCCGCGATGCCCGTGCTGATGTCTCCGGCCTGGG
>NZ_JABMCX010000339.1 GCF_013179505.1 Paenarthrobacter sp. CM16
CCTCCGGACCGCCGCGGTGCCGCCATGGGACTGTGGGGCGCTACCGCGGGCATGGCCGTCCTTGTTGGCCCTATCCTGGGCGGAGTCCTGGTGGACAGCCTTGGTTGGGAATGGATCTTCTTCGTCAACGTCCCCATCGGGATCGTGGCTTTCATCCTGGTGATGCGCTTCGTGCCGAAACTGACCACCCACACCCACTCGTTCGATGTCCTGGGCGTGGTGCTGTCCGCCGTCGGCATGTTCCTCCTGGTGTTTGGCATCCAGGAGGGCCAAAGCTACAAGTGGGGAACGGTGACCGGTTTCGTCACCGTCTGGGGCCTGATCATCACCGGGCTTGTGGTCCTGGTGCTCTTTGTTCTGTGGCAGTGGCTTCTTGAACGCCGCGGCGGAGAACCCCTGCTGCCCCTTGGCTTGTTCAAAGACCGCAACTTCTCCCTTGGCAACACCACCATCATGGCTGTCGGTTTCACCGTGACTGCATTCCCGTTGCCCACCATCTTCTACTATCAGACGGTCCGCGGGCTGACGCCAACACAGTCGGCGCTGCTCATGATCCCCATGGCCGTTATTTCGGGTGTGCTGGCTCCGTTCGTGGGCAAGCTCATTGACCGCGCAAATCCGCGGTACTTTGCCTCCTTTGGGCTCGTCTGCATGGCTGGAGCCTTGTTCTGGACCGCCGCCCTGCTGGGACCCGACACCCCCATCTGGATGTTCCTGCTGCCCAGTGCATTGCAGGGCGTTGCCAACGCTTTCATCTGGGGTCCGGTATCAAATGCAACCACCCGGAACCTGGAACCACGTCAAGCAGGAGCAGGATCCGGTGTCTTCAACACCACCCGCCAGATCGGTGCGGTCCTGGGGTCGGCTGCCATTGCTGCCTTGATCCAGTCGCGGCTCTCAGCGGAACTGCCGGCAGCGCCCGCCGGCGCTCCGGTGGGCGAGGCGTCCATGAGCGGAGTCTTGCCGGAAGCCCTTCATGCAGGATTCTCGACGGCGATGAGCCAGTCCATCCTTTTGCCTGCCTGTGCGATCCTGCTGGGTGCGGTGGTGGCGTTGTTCTTTGGCAAGCCGAAGTCGGTGCAGGGCTGGGGCGGCGCGTCCGCACCCGGACCGGAAACTGCCAAGGCTGATCTCAACACCTAGAGTTTTTGTACAGATAACGCCCCTAAGAAGGCTCCTAAAGGGCGTTAGCTGTACAAAAACTCCCGGGGGAGTCAGCCGAGCAGCACGCTTGCGTGGAGCCCGCCCGTGGCGAAGCCAAGGCTGCGGGCCATCGCCAGTGCTCCCGTGTTGCTGACGTCGGATTTCCACTGCAGGGTCAGCCCGGCAGCCAGGGCTTCATGCGCTGCGATGGACGCAGCCAAAGTGCCCAGACCGCGCCGACGATACGGCGGTGCCACCAGGACCCCCATGTTGGCCAGGATGCCTTCCCACTCGGAGTAGGCGCCGCAAGCCACAGGAGTGGGCACTTCCTCGTCAGGGTGCATGATGGTGAACCGGTGTTCCAGTCCTTGCAGCCCCACCTCATTGACGTCATCCGGAGGGCACAACCCTTCCAAACTGATCGCCTCGGGGTTCCCCCGGGAGACTGTAAGGTCCTCGGAAGGTTGTTGCAGCGGCAAATCGTCAGCGAAGAACAGCGCGGTCGATCCAAGCCCGTGCCCGCCATGCGAACGGGTCAGCGTCAGTAACGTCACGTGTTGGGCGAGCTCGGTATCGGGAAGTCCGACGGCGGCGTCCAAGGCCCATTGCGGGCCCACCAATGCTGAAACTCCAAACAGCCTGAGGAAGACCACGGCGCGGGCCGATTCGTCCACGCGGGTGATGCGGTTCGCGGGTTCGCCAGGGTCGGTCGAGGAAGCGGCGAGCCGGGCTGCGGCGGTGGCGAAAGCGTCGTCGTCGAGCCCCAAATGGCGAGCCCACGCCAGCTGGATGATGGCAGCGGACGTGGGCTCTAAAGTCATGGATTCAGCCTAGCGGACTAGCCGAAAAGCACAGACGCTTCGTCGTAGCGGTGCTGCGGCACGGTCTTGAGCTTGCCCAGGGCTTCTTCGAAACCCACATGGGAAATGTCCGTGCCTTTAAGGGCCACCATGGTGCCCCACCGTCCGTCCACCACGGAGTCGATCGCCGCCATGCCGAGGCGGGTTGCCAGGACGCGGTCGTAGGCAGTGGGGACGCCACCGCGCTGGATGTGGCCGAGGATGGTTGCGCGGGTTTCAATGCCGGTGCGGGCCTCAATCTCCGGGGCCAGCTGGTCAGCAATACCGCCGAGGCGGGGCCGTCCAAAGGTGTCCAGGCCGCGTTCGGAGTGCGGGGACTCCATGTGCTCGGGAACGAAACCCTCGGCTACCACCACCAGGGGTGCGCGGCCGCGATCGTGGGCTTCCTGGACCCACTCGGTGATCTCCTCGATGCTGACCTTCTGCTCCGGGATCAGGATCGCGTGCGCACCGGACGCCATGCCCGAGTGGAGGGCGATCCAGCCGACGTGGCGGCCCATGACTTCGGCAATCATGCAACGGTGGTGCGATTCGCCCGTGGTGCGCAGGCGGTCGATGGCCTCGGTGGCGATCTGAACTGCGGTGTCGAAGCCGAACGTGTAGTCGGTGGCGTCGAGGTCATTGTCCACAGTCTTGGGGACTCCGACGATCTTCAGGCCGGCGTCGGTCAGACGCTTTGCTGCAGCCAGGGTTCCCTCACCGCCGATGGCGATAATGGCGTCAATGCCCAAGCGTTCCATGTGGGCCTTGATGACATCCGGGCCGCCGCCGTTTTCGAACGGGTTGGTGCGGGAGGTCCCCAGGATGGTGCCACCCTGCTTGGCGATACCGCGGACCATGGTGCGGGGGATGTCAATGACATCACCTTCCACTACACCACGCCAGCCGTCGCGGAAGCCCACAAATTCCTGACCGTGGATGGCGATGCCCTTGAGGACTGCTCCCCGGATCACTGCATTGAGGCCGGGGCAGTCGCCACCGCTGGTAAGAATGCCAATTTTCATGTTTGCTCACTCATGGCTTGGAGGAATACGTGCAGAGCGCCACGCTGAGCTCCCCATGATTGTAGACGCGCATGTGGGGTGGGACACAAATGGTTACTTTTGAACCGGGCTGTGCGGTATTGGAAATCTGGCTGAAAACAAAGCAAGCGCCCCGCCAGGAGGCGGGACGCTTGAGGTACTTTGTGACCGGAAACTACCGGGAACGCTGGTTGATGAACGATTCGAGGGCAACCTTGTTGTTCTGGTCCGGCAGGAGCAGCCAACCAAGGATGTAGACCACGAATGCCGGCCCCGGCAGCAGGCAGAAGAGCAGGAATGCCACCCGGACGTAAGCCACGTCCACCCTGAGCTTTGCGGCAATTCCTCCGCAGACGCCGCCCAGCCAGCGTTGCGGTCCACGCTTCAGGCCGAAGCCCCTGACGATGCTGAAGAACTTGTCCATGGCTACAGACTTCCCTGTTGTGGTTGCTTTGTCACTTCGTAGTGCTTACTTTTTTTGAACCCTTGCGGGCCGAGAGGAGTCCTCCGACCACCAAGGCCGCTCCGGCTCCGATCATCAAGCCAATCAGCACATACGTGCCGTTCAGGGTCACCCAACCGAGCGTCGAGATAACTATCAGCGCTGCCAGGGCTATCACGATCAGCCCCCAAACCACGGTGCCGATCCGCGCCTGCCGGGGTTCGTCGTCGTCCGCATGTTCTACGTTGAAGCTGCGCTCCAGTGGTGGCGTGAGCGGGATTTCCTGGAGGCGTGGCTTCGGCAGCGCCTGCGTAGGGTTGGTTTCCTTCGGCAGTGCCTCGGTCGGGTTGGTTTGGTTGGTGTTGCCGGGCTCGTTGGTGCTCATGTCAGTTTCCTTCCTGGATGGTCACGTTGCTGAACGTGCCGTCGATTTCCACCACGAGGTTGGCGCCGGGTTTCCCGGTGTTGTACAGGGTCCGCTCGTCCTGGAGCCGGCCGCCGCGGTCTGAGCCGCGTTCATTGAGGTTGCCGAACGTCATATCCGCCCTGACTTCCACGGGTACGTCGTCGGGAATGATGACTGTGACGTTGCTGGCGGTCGCGTCCACCGGGATCAGGACTTCGGTGACCAGCGGGGGCGTAAGGTTCATCTCACTCAAGTCCACGTGGCCCTGGGCACCGGTGACATTGATACCCAGCCGTGCTTGTTCCAAGCTGGTTGGTGCCCAATTCACGTCGTGGAAAGAGAAACGGTCTCCGTCCCTGGGGACCACGTTGAAGATTCCGCCTATCACCAGGGCAGCGACTGCGAGGAATCCGAGGAACCCCGAGGTCCGGCCGCGGAGCCCCGCAACCAGGATGCCGAGTCCCAGGACTGCGGCGCCGGTGGCCCACACCACGGCGTTGGCCGAGCTGCCCAAGTCAATGACGTTGCCGGCGTCGAGCGCTTTCAACGTACCGCCGGCCAGCAATGCAGCGCCGGCAGAGACAGCCACGATTGCGGCTCCGGGTCCCTTGCGCTTGGGGGCTGCGGGCTTGGGCTGCCAGTCGTGCGGGGGAGTGGGGCCCTGAGGCGGACGGGGACCGGAAGGACCTCCCGGAGTGTAGGAACTTCC
>NZ_JABMCX010000034.1 GCF_013179505.1 Paenarthrobacter sp. CM16
CGTCCGCTGCTTGCGTCCGCTGCGCGGCGCGTTTGATGTGCCGTGTGCTCGCTCGTTCCTCGCTTGGACGCACGCTACGCACATCAAACGCGACGCTTCGCTCGCGGTTTGTGCACCCCCGCAGGCTGATGCAGCTAGCGGACTCGGAGTTCTTCAGCGTTGGTGACTGCCCGTAGTTCTTCGTAGTTGATGGAGAACATTGAATTGTGGTCTCCGGCTCCGGCCCAGAGGACAGGGTGTTCTTGAAGCGAGCTGTCCAGGATGGTGCGCAGTTTCTCTGGGTGGCCCACTGGCGCCACTCCGCCTACTTCCTGGCCGGTATGCACCAGCACGAATTCCGGCGTGGCGCGGCGGATCTTTCCTGTGCCCAACTGTGCTGCAACCAATGCTGTATCAACCTTGGCCGCTCCGCTGGCCAGGATCAGCAATGGTTGGCCGTCCAGCTCAAAGATCAGGCTGTTGGTGATCGCCGCGACATCGCAACCGAGCGCGGAGGCGGCGTCTGCCGCCGTCGGGACCTTGTCCTCAAAGATCCGGACAGTGTCCTCGACTCCGGCGGAAATCAGGGCTGACTTTACGTTGAGTACGGGATCCGGAATCATTCAGTAGCCTTGGGCATCCAGGATCGCGTCTTCCTCTTCTTCGGACGTAGCGCGCTTGTTCTTCCGGGCCGCAGGAATGCGCTTCCTGGGCGTTCCCCCTGCGGCGATGATCTGTTCGTCCTCTTCCTCTTCGGCGTCGATGGCCGCGTTGCGGGCCTGTTGCCGCGCTGCATACCCGAAGCCGATAAACATCAGGACGCCGAAGGCAAACCACTGCAGGGAGTAGGACAGGTGCGTCCCCTCCTCGGTTGCGGGTTTGGGGAATGGAGTGGGCATGGGCTGGACGGCCGGATCTTCACTGGCCAGTTGGCCGTAGGCTCCGGTGGCGATGGGGTAGGGGAGTTCTTCGGCGAAACTTGCCAGGTCGATGGAGGCCAATTGCCCGTCCACCGCTCCACGGTCCAACTTGGGTTCAGCAGGCTTGAGCCGTGCTACCACGGTGACCTCACCCGTCGGTGGGGCCGGCACAACATCGGGACGACCCGGAGTATTGTTGCCAATCGGCAGCCACCCCCGGTCGATGACCACCGCTTCGCCGGTGGTCAGCCGGAAGGGAACCACGACGTCGTAACCTGGCTGGCCGTTCAGCGGACGGTTCCTGACAACGCGCTGGCCTTCGAGGTCGTAGCTGCCCCGCAACTGAACCCGGGTCCATTCACGCTCAGGATCCAAGGCGTTGAACTGGTCCTTGATTTCCGTGTAGGGGATTGGGGTGGCCGAGTAGTTGGTCACCACACGATTGATTTCGGCCAGTGTCTCGGCGCGGCGATCCATCTGCCAGCGGCCGAGGAAAACACAGGCCGTAGCAAATATGACGGCCAGGACAAAGTACCCCAGCCACTTGCTGGAGAAGAGGAAGCGGTACATTCAGTTGGCCTCGTTCACTGCAGCGTCGCCGGCTGTAAAAGGAAGTGTTTCTTTCCAGAGTCCACGGGTGGTCAGGTATTCCTCCAACCACTCGCGATGGTCGGTGCAGGATAGCCAGACCTTACGCCGTTCCGGTGTGTGGATGCGGGGGTTGTTCCACAGCAGCTGCCACCGGGCTTCCGATCGGCAACCCTTCCGGGAACACACCGCCGGAGCCATGGCACGCCCGGAGCCTTGGCCGGCCGAATTGTCGCCGCCAAGATTGAAGATGTTCATGAAGCCGCCCGTTCGTCACCGGGGTGCCCGGTTTCGCTTACAGGACCCGTCGCGGGGCCACCTTGATTGCTTGTTGGTTCGTCATCCACCAGCTCACCCTGAAGCACCGTGGGTCCCTCCGAAAGCTCTTCTTCCGGCTCGGCGGAACGCTCTATCTCGGGGACCGCCACATAGTCCAGCAATGATTCACTGTGGTCTTCCGCTTTGTCGTTGCCATTGGCAATGACCACTGCGATCCAGGGGAGGAACACGGCACCCGCGATCGCAATGATCTTGAACCAGCCGTCCACCACGAAGATCAGGACAATACAGACCATGCGGATACCCATGGCCACCGCGTATTTGATCATGCGCTCACGCATGTCCTCGGAGTGGGCGGCGGCGGCATCGGTGATGCTGTGGACTTCGGGGTCGCTGGAAAATGTGCCCGGTTCCCCGGGCACTTGCTGCAGGGGACTGTTTTCTGGTGTCACCACTGAATCATCACGCTCCAAAGGCCTCTTTCAATTCTCTCACCAAGGCGGTAACGGCCCAAACCGCGCAGGGCGGCGGTTACCCACGGGTTGGGATGGGCGGCGGATAAGATCAAAACAGCAAAATCCCCCTTCAATGCGGCACGCCCCTGCCGCGGAACCTGGAGCCAAAAGCATGTCTGAAGCAGTCACAACCGGCCGCAGCGTCTTGATAACCGGTGGTAACCGCGGCATTGGCCTGGCCATTGCCGAATCCTTCCTCGCCAACGGCGACAAGGTGGCCGTGACCTATCGAAGTGAAACAAAGCTGCCTGAAGGCATCCTGGGCGTACAAGCCGATGTCACGGACGAGGCCTCCGTTGATGCTGCGTTCAAGATCGTCGAAGAGGCACACGGACCCGTTGAAGTACTGGTGGCCAATGCAGGCATCACCAAGGACACGCTTCTGCTGCGCATGCGCGAAGAGGACTTCACCTCGGTCCTGGACACCAACCTGACCGGTGCATTCCGGGTGATCAAGCGGGCGTCCAAGGGAATGATCCGGCTGCGCAAGGGTCGTGTGGTTCTCATTTCGTCTGTCTCCGGCCTCTACGGCGCACCCGGTCAGATCAACTATTCAGCGTCCAAGGCCGGCATGGTGGGCATTGCGCGTTCCTTGACCCGCGAGCTCGGCAGCCGCGGCATCACCGCCAACGTCGTGGCACCCGGCTTCATCAACACTGACATGACGGCAGAACTGCCCGAAGACATCCAAAAGTCCTATTTGGCCAATGTGCCGGCAGGCCGTTTCGCCGAGGCTTCCGAGGTGGCCGACGTAGTGCGCTGGGTTGCCAGCGATGAAGCCGCTTACATCTCGGGCGCAGTGATCCCTGTCGATGGTGGCCTGGGCATGGGCCACTAGCGACCAGGCAACTAGCTCGAACCTCAGTTTTTGTCCGGGGCCCACAAGCGATTTCATCCTCGCCGCTGGCATGATGGAAGGCGAGGCCACGGAATTTTGGATGAAGTGAACAAAGGAGCATGAATGGGAACGCTGGATAACAAGACCGCCATTGTCACGGGATCTTCCCGCGGTATTGGCGCCGAAGTTGCCAAGATCCTCGCAGGCGAGGGTGCCGCCGTCGTCGTAAATTACCGGCAAAAGGCTCCCCGCGCCAACAAGGTTGTAGCCGGCATCCAGGAAGCAGGCGGCCGTGCGGCCGCGGTGGGGGCAGACCTCACCACCGATGAAGGCGTGCACGCCCTTGCCAGCAAGGCCATGGAGGAGTTTGGATCCCTTGATGTCCTGGTACTGAACGCATCAGGCGGCATGGAATCAGGCATGGAAGAGGGATACGCCCTCAAGCTGAACCGTGACGCCCAGGTCAACATGCTCAACGCAGCCGTTCCGCTCATGCCCGAGGGTTCGCGCGTGGTCTTCGTTACCAGCCACCAGGCACATTTTGTGGAAACTGTTCCCACCATGCCTGAATACGAGCCCGTCGCGAAGAGCAAGCGCGCGGGCGAAGACGCATTGCGGGAACTCATTCCCCACCTCGCCGACAAGGGCATCTCGCTGGTGGTAGTTTCCGGTGACATGATCGAGGGAACCGTGACCGCAACGTTGCTGGACCGCTCAAACCCGGGAGCCATCGAAGCGCGCCGTGCCGAAGCCGGCAAGCTGTACTCTGTTGAGGAATTCGCGGCTGAAGTCGCCAAGATGGTGACTGCCGACGTCGAAACCGGCCACACCGAATATGTTGGCGGGGCCGACTACTTCGGGAAGACCTCGGAGTAGCGAGCACTTTCAAAGCGGTGGCCCGGGACTTTTGTCCCGGGCCACCGCCTTTTAACCGCGGACCAACCCTCCGCAAGTGACAGTTTGATAAAACATCACGGTTTTCGCGTCACGAATTGGAAGAACTTGTTTTGCTAATTCTGCTTTGCATTAAAGGATTCCTTCTGGTTGACTCTCCAAGGCAGCCTCGCACGTAGTTGTCAGCACGTTGCATAATCCACAATGAGCGGGTTTATGCATGCATTAGGAGCTTCTTTGGATCTGTTATTACATGCTGATGATATTCACGCGTCCTACGATCAACGTCGCATCCTCAAAGGTGTTGGACTTTCATTGCATCGCGGCGAGATCCTGGGGCTGATTGGAACCAACGGCGCCGGCAAGACCACCCTGATGGGCGTTCTGGCGGGTTCCCTCAAGCATGACCAGGGGCGGATCACTCTTGCCGGAGAGAAGTACGTGCCGGATTCCGTCGCAGAGGCACAAGCGTGCGGCGTGGGGCTGATCCCGCAAAACTTCCACATGGACCCGGAATTGACCATCACGGAGGCCATCTTTCGCGGGACCTTCCAGTCGGGCCGACCACACATGGAACTTCGTGATCAAGCAGCCAAGCTGATCCGGGATATCGGCATCACCATGGACCCTGACGCAAAAGTCGGAACACTGATTCGAGCAGAGCAAGCTTTGGTGGAAGTCCTTCGCATGGTAGCGGAGGAGGCCCAACTGGTAATCATGGACGAAGTAGCCGCGTCTCTTCCGGACCACGACGTCGCGGTCTTGCATCAGGTTCTGAGGATGCTGACCAGGCAGGGGCGCGCGATCATCTACATCACCCATCGCCTTGACGAAGTCCGCTCGATCGCCCACCGCATCGCAGTCCTGCGCGACGGCAAGGTCCACAAGATCGTAGAAGCCAGCAATACCGACGTCGACGAACTTGCCTTCCTGTTGCTCCAGCAGGAACTGGAGCGGATTGCCCGGCCGACCGGTCCGGCGACCGGCGAAGAGGCCTTGCGGATCTCCAATCTCAGCGTGCAGAAAAACGTCCGTGACGTGAGTTTCAACGTGGTCAAGGGAGAAATCTTCGGCCTTGTGGGAACCCATAGATCCGGCGTCTATCAGCTGATAGAAGCGCTGGCAGGTATCCACCCCTGCACCTCAGGAAAGATCTACCTGAACGGAAACCACGTCCAGATCAGCGGGATCCAGGATGCACAGCGGCTGAAGATCGGCTACTCCGCGGATGCGGCTGAGGCCTTCGCGTCGGAGGCCAGCATCGCAGACGGACTTCATCAGGGCACCGCAGCGGGCACTGTCAGTCTCCAGGATGAAATCACCCACCTCCGGGGCGTCGCTGACGTGGTGCATCGCATGCGCATCAACACCACCAACATCCAAGGTGCCCTCACCACGCTTTCCGGCGGTGACCGGCAGAAAGTGGAGCTGGCCCGATGGATTTCCACTGATTGCGATGTCCTGATTCTCAGCCATCCCAGCCGCGGGATCGATATTGGGGCCAAGGAAATTGTGTACAAGATGCTGACCCAGCTCAGCCAAACCGGCGTCGCCATCATTCTTTTGTCCTCGGACCTCTCTGAGATGGTCAACTGGTGCCACCGGATTGGTGTCATGCGGGACGGGGAACTTGTCACCATTGAGGCCAACGCCAACACCAATGAGGATGTTCTGGTGCACCATATGCTGGGCGTCAAGTTCGAATCCGGCGGCAGTGAGGCACGCCGAGTGAAAGTCTGAGCAGTCGGCAGGACAGACCAAAAGGGCGGCCGCGATATATTCGCGGCCGCCCTTCACGGTTATGACCTGGAGATCAGATGGCAACAGCCTTGGCGATGTTGTTGAGCTTGTGACGCGCCAGCGCGAGGTTGGCGTAGGTCCGGTCCAACACCAGATAGACGAAGAGCCCCTTGGATCCTGCCGAGTTCAGGACGTTGATCAGGTGGTACTGGGTGTCCAGTGTGATGAGGACGTCTTCAATGTTGCTGTCCAAGCCAAGGTCGGCCATGGTGCGGAGCTTGGAGCTGACAACATTGGAGTTTCCAGCCGCAGCGACTCCCAGGTCGAAGCCGGGGTTGCCGCCCTGGGCCAGGGCCATTCCGCTGGTGTAATCAACAATGGCTGCGCCCGTGGCACCTTCAATGGACAGCAGTTGCTTCGTAGCCTCGTCAAGTGAGCTCATAATCAGTTCTTCCTGTTCTGTTGTGTCACCGCTGGCAGCCATGAAATACACCGAGGGAATTTCCGGGTAGGAGGTTGTCCCGGGGCCTGCATCCCATTGATTGGGAGCCATCCCCGTTGCCACCGCATCAGGGTGCCGCTCCCGGATGATCTCGTGGAGAGGTGTTGCAGTGGATTCAAATCCTTCGCTGCGTTTCCACCATTTCCACGTACGCTCCGAACGGTTCACTTACTGACCCTGCACTTCCATCATTCAGGACTGCCGCATGTTCTACGGGTTTCTTTGTTGAGTTTTTAACTCTACACAGCAAATACCCGCACAGCAGTAAGAACGCACAATTATCGAACAACTATCAGCAGTGAATGTCCCTATAATGACGATTTGATAAATAGTCCGAATAACAGCGTCACGAAATTCAAATTGTTGTTTCGCAATAGGGATCGCCGGAAGTAACCAGCATCGGGACGGGTCTTGGTGGGCACCACAAAGTCACCCACAACAGCATGCGGGTGTGTCGGCAGATCAGCGCCGGCGCGGGGGATAGCCGGAGTCAGACGTTGGCGATATGCCGGACAGCGTCGAGGTAAGGCATGTTGATGGCAGCGTCTGCTGCAGCGCGAACAGCAGGCTTGGCATTGAACGCGATACCGATTCCTGCCGCGCTGAGCATGTCCAGATCATTCGCGCCATCACCCACCGCGATGGTGTGCTCAAGGCTGATGCCCTCAGCGGCGGCCCACTCGCGCAGGTACTTCTCCTTGGCTGCCCGGTCGATGACAGCGCCGAGTACCTTGCCGGTCAACACGCCGTCGACGATTTCAAGCTCGTTGGCGATCCAGTGGTCCAGCCCAAGTTCCTCGGCAATGGGACGAAGGATCTGGTTGAAGCCGCCGGACACCACCGCCACAACGTGCCCTGCTTCCTTGAAGGCGGCCACGAGTTCTGCAGCGCCAAGGCTGAGGCGCACCTCCTGGCGGACAAGTTCGACGACCTCCACGGGCAGCCCGGCAAGCACGGCTACGCGGGCATGGAGGCTCTGGGCGAAGTCCAACTCGCCCCGCATGGCGGCCTCGGTCACGGCTGCGACTTCCTCGCGCTTGCCGGCGTGGGCCGCCAGCAGTTCAATGACTTCCTGCTGGATCAGGGTCGAATCCACATCCATGATGAGGAGCTTCCGGGGCGCCAGACGCAGGTCTTCGGGAACTATGGCTGTATCAATACCTGCACTGGCCGCAGCAGCAACGTGGCGCCGAACGCTTTCAAGATCCGCCGACGTCTCCGTACCTGTAGCGAGACCGGCGGTCATGACACTGAAGCGGTGGTCGCCTGCTTGTGATTCCGATGACACTGCGACGCCGGCGTCAGCCAGTACCTTCCGAAGGTTCACCAGGGATTCGGGGGACAGATGCACGCCATAGCTGACCGCAGCCAAGTTCGAAGTCATGGCCTCAATCCTACTGAGCGCAACACTTCCACCCGAATTCGTTTCGGACGGCACCAGTGCGAAGTGACCGGTTATCAGTCATATGGATTTTTGTCCTAGTGTCTACTGCTATGAGTGATGTTCTGGAATTGGCTTCCGTCAGCGTTGTCCGAGGCAAGAAAACCCTGCTGGACAAGGTTGACTGGCAGGTCAACGAAGGGGAGCGCTGGGTCATCCTGGGTCCAAACGGCGCCGGCAAGACCACCCTTCTCCAAATTGCTGCAGCCCGCCTCCACCCCAGCAGCGGGAGGGCAGGGATCCTTGATGAAGTTTTGGGTCGCGTGGACGTCTTCGAACTTCGTCCCCGCATCGGACTCTCCTCGGCGGCGCTTGCCACCCAGATTCCAGAGCATGAGAACGTCCTGAACGTGGTGGTCACCGCTGCCTACGGTGTGACCGGGCGCTGGCGCGAAGGTTACGAGCGCGACGACGAGCGACGTGCCTTTGGCCTGCTGAACGACTGGGGGATGGGTCCGCTCCTGAACCGGACCTTCGCCACCCTGTCCGAAGGGGAGCGCAAGCGTGTGCAGATTGCCCGCGCCCTCATGACCGACCCCGAACTTTTGCTTTTGGACGAACCGGCTGCGGGACTGGATTTGGGCGGCAGGGAGGAACTGGTCCACAAGCTCGGCGAACTCGCCAGCGACGAAGCGGCTCCCGCGATGGTCCTGGTCACCCACCACCTTGAAGAAGTGCCGCCCGGATTCACCCATGCCATGCTTCTGCGCGAAGGTAGAGTTGTGGCTGCCGGCCCCATCAAGGAAGTCCTCACCGACGAACACCTCAGCAACACCTTCGGCCTGCCCCTTGATGTTTCAGAAAACAGTGGCCGCTACACGGCCACTGCCCGCCGCTAGGCCGGGTCCATAGTCGACAATGGAAATCCTTAGCAGCATCCTGGTCTTTTTCGCCGGCTTGTGGGCCGGCACCATCAACGCGGTGGTTGGTTCCGGCACCCTGGTCACTTTTCCTGTGCTCATAGCCATCGGCATCACCCCAGTAGTTGCGTCCATGAGCAACGCCATGGGGCTGGTGGCAGGCACAGCGGCGGGAGCCTGGGGGTATCGCCGCGAGCTGGCCGGCCGGGGACGGCAGCTGATGAAGCTGCTGCCTGCCTCGCTGCTGGGCGGCATTACCGGTGCGTGGCTTCTGTTGCACTTGCCGGAGAAGGTCTTCCACTACGTTGCGCCCGTCCTGCTGGTCATGGCCCTCCTTATGGTCCTGTTCCAGCCCAAGCTGCAGTCCTGGGTCCGCAGCCGGGAACAAAACCCGGAACATGCCATCCGGGATCGCAGCCACGGAATCCTCTTGGTTGTGCTCGTCTATCTTGCCGGCGTCTACGGTGGCTACTTCGTGGCGGCACAGGGGATTTTGCTGGTAGGCATCCTTGGCGTGTTCCTCAGCGGAACAATGCAAAATGCCAACGCCATGAAGAATATCCTGGTGCTCGGCGTAAACATGGTGGCAGCAATCTCCTACCTGATCTTCGCCTTCGACCGCATTGAATGGTTGGTTGTTCTCCTCATTGCCGTCAGCTCCACGATCGGCGGGTTGGTGGGATCAAAAGTGGGCCGGAAGTTGTCCCCGCGCGTCCTCCGCGCCGTGATCTTCACCCTTGGCATCGTGGCCCTCGGCTTCATGATCGCCAACCTGCTGAAATAATCGCCCGGTGACTTTCCATTACCTTGAGTCCGCACATGATCCACGCGTGACCGACTACACCACGCTTACCGACGTCCACCTCCGCAAGCTGCGTGAGCCCGAAGAGGGCATGTACATCGCAGAATCGTCCAGGGTCCTGCGCAGGGCGCTGGCCGCCGGACACCAGCCCCGCTCCTTTTTCCTGGCGGAGAAATGGCTGGAAGACCTCGACGACGTCTTCCAGGACTATCCCGACGTTCCCGTGTTCATCGGCAAGGCATCCCTGTTGGAAGAGATCACAGGTTTCCACCTGCACCGCGGAGCAATGGCGGCTATGCAGCGCCCGGCCCCTGTCCCGCTGGAGGTGCTGCTGGCCAATGCGCAACGTGTTGCCGTGCTTGAGGACATTGTTGACCACACCAATGTGGGGGCAATCTTCCGCTCCGCCGCAGCATTGGGCGTGGACGCCGTCCTTGTCTCCCCGCGATGCGGGGATCCCTTGTACAGGCGCAGTGTCCGGGTCAGCATGGGCACGGTGTTCCAGGTTCCCTGGGCCAGGCTCGAAAGCTGGCCGGATGACCTGGTCCGACTCAAGGAGCAAGGCTTCAAGGTAGCGGCAATGGAGTTGACCGAGGACGCGTTGGACCTGGACGATCTTGCCGCAAGGCAGTACCCCAAACTGGCCTTGGTGCTCGGCACGGAGGGTCCCGGCATGAGCCAAGACACGTTGGCCGCAGCTGACCTCGCAGTCAAGATTCCGATGCGCGCGGGCGTTGACTCACTCAATGTCGCTGCCGCCTCGGCTGTGGCCTTCTGGGAACTCCGTCCCCGGGACTGACAGCGGTTAGTTCGGCGGGCGGGTTTCCGCTATGATTGGTTGTTGGCCCGGCTGCTGGATTATTCGTCCTGCAACAACCGGACCACCTCCATTCATACCTGGCAGCTGGCAAAATCCAGTTGCGTGAACAAAAGGTCCCATTATGAAGTCTGATATCCACCCGAAGTACGAAGCTGTTGTTTTCAACGACCTGGCTTCCGGTACGCAGTTCCTGACCAAGTCCACCGTGTCTTCCTCGAAGACCATTGAGTGGGAAGACGGAAACACCTACCCGGTTATCGACGTCGAAATCTCTTCGGAGTCCCACCCGTTCTACACGGGCAAGCAGCGCATCATGGACTCCGCTGGCCGCGTCGAGCGCTTCAACGCCCGCTTCAAGGGCTTCGGCGGCAAGAAGTAACCCACTTCACCCCAAGGCTTTCAAGGCCCGCATTGCCGGATTTTTCGGCAATGCGGGCCTTTGCTTTTTCCGGCAAGATGGACAGCATGACTTCCCAGCCCACACCTGAAACACCGAACAACGACGCCGACACCCACCGTCACGGCGAATACAAAGTCCCCGGCGGCAAACTCGTGGTGGTGGATCTGGATGTAGTGGGTGGAAAGTTCACCAACGTCTCCCTCAGCGGCGACTTCTTCCTGGAACCGGACGAGGCCCTCCAGGACATCAACACGGCACTCACCGCCCTGAGGGAAGATTCAACGGCGGCGGACATCGCTGCGGCGGTCTCCGCAGGGCTGCCACGGGATGCCGTACTGTTCGGATTCTCCGCCGAAGCCGTGGCTATCACCGTCCGGCGGGCGCTGTCCAAAGCCACCAGCTGGGCCGACCACCAATGGGAAGTCATCCCGCCGTCCGTCCTGCCCACCGAGGTAAACGTCGCACTTGATGAGGTCCTCACCGAGGAAATAGGTGCGGGGCTGCGCAATCCCACGCTGCGCTTCTGGGATTGGGAAGAGCCGTCAGTGGTGATTGGCAGCTTCCAGTCAGTGCGTAATGAAGTGGACCCGGAAGGGGTTTCCCGACACGGCATCAAGGTGGTCCGACGCATCAGCGGCGGCGGCGCCATGTTCATGGAAGCAGGCAACTGCATCACCTACTCGCTCTACCTGCCACAGACGTTGGTGGACGGCATCAGTTTTGCCGATTCCTACGCGTTCCTGGATGCCTGGGTGATGGCAGCCTTGGAGAAATTGGGGATCTCCGCCTTCTACGTTCCCCTCAACGACATCGCCACCGATCAAGGCAAGATCGGGGGCGCAGCACAAAAGCGCCTCGCCAACGGGGGCATGCTTCACCATGTCACCATGAGCTACGACATCGACGCAGACAAGATGGTGGACGTCCTGCGTATCGGCAAGGAAAAGCTCTCCGACAAGGGCACACGCAGCGCCAAGAAGCGTGTTGATCCGTTGCGACGCCAAACAGGGCTGGCCCGGGCAGCCATCCTTGGGGCAATGCAGGAAGTCTTCATGGAACGCTATGGTGCCGTGGAGTCCCGCCTCACCGAGGGAGAGCTCGATGAGGCGGGTAAACGCGTGGAGGCGAAGTTCGGTACCGACGAGTGGTTGAACAGGGTTCCCTAGCCCCCGCCGGGAACTAGCCCTTGGCAGCTTGTGCCGTCAGGGCCCGTGCCAAGTGGCTTCGCTGCTCGATCACTAGTCGGCGGAGTGCCCGGGGAGCGTCAGCGTGGTCGGTCAACCAACTGTCAGTGCGGACCAGAACCGGGTGCTCGGACGGCTGCATGCCTTCCGCCAGGTCCTGTGCCCCTGGGAACAGTCCGCGCACAATCCTGCCGGCTATCTCGATGCTGCGTTCCGCCCACACCCGTTCGAGGCATTCGAAATAGCGTTCAACATAGGGTTCCAGGAGGGACGCCGGGGCTGTCATCAAGCCGCTGATGGTTGCGCTGAGGATCTCGTTGGAAAGCCCTGTGCTGTTGACTGTGGAATCCCAGGCAGCTGCCTTGATTGAAGCATCGGGAATGGATGCCGACGCCAGGGCATGACCCTCGCTTCCGGAGGCGGTCTTGTCTGCCTGTAGTTCCCGGTCCAATTCGGCGCGGGACGCTTGGCCATGGGCTGCCAAGGCCTGCCAGAGGCTCCAACGTAGTTCGGCATCAACAGCCAATCCTTCAATGACGATGCTGCCGTCCAGGATTCCCCGGAGCAAGGGGAGTTCGCTGTCCCCGTGCCGGGATACGTCCGCGAGGGTCCTGGCCCAGGCCAGCTGATGGTCGGAACCGGGATCCGCGGCTTTCATCCTGTCAGCCACCACTGCCAGGAAGTCTTTTCGGACCCCTTCCCGGGCTCCCGCAGGGACATAACGTTCAATGGCGCCCGAAGCATTACCCAGCACGTTCAACAAGACCCCTATGCCGGTCTCCGCAGACGCAAACTGCTCTACGGCCGCCACATAGCGCACAGCGGGCGTCACTCCGTCACGGGCGGAGTCCCACAACGCGGTCCAGCAGAGGGCGCGGGCCATGGGATCGCTGATCTTGTCCAGCGAGGTCCGGACTGTATGTTCGGAGCGGGGGTCCAGACGGACCTTGGCATAGCTGAGGTCATCATCATTGATCAAAAGCAAGGCTGGACGTCGCTTGCCGTTCAACTCAGGCAGCAATGTGCTGGGGCCCGCCACGTCCACTTCGAGGCTTTCGGAGCGGACGAGCCTGCCGGCGGCATCAGCGTCATAGAGTCCCAGGCGCAGCCGGTGCGGGCGGAGTTCCTGATGGCCGGTTATGGGGTCCAGGGCATCCTGCCTAAGCGTGACGGCGCCAAGGACTCCGGCATCGTCCACGATCTCTGCGGAAAGGGTAGAGATACCGGAGGTCTGCAGCCATTGGCCGGCCCACTCGCCAAGATCCCTTCCGGACGCAGCACTGAGGACTTGGAGCAGATCCTTCAGGGAAGTATTTCCGAATTCGTGATCCCTGAAATACTGCCGGGAGCCGGCAATGAAGGCATCAAAGCCAACGTAGGCCACCAGCTGTTTAAGCACGGAAGCACCCTTGGCGTACGTAATCCCGTCAAAGTTCTGCTTGGCCGCTTCAAGGTCAGGAATGTCGGCCACAATGGGGTGCGTCGTGGGCAACTGGTCCTGGACGTACGCCCAGGCCTTGCGCTTGTTGGCGAAGTTGACCCATGCGGTGTCCCAATCGGTGGCACGGTCCACGCCAAGCGTCCCCATATAGTCCGCGAACGATTCCTTGAGCCAGAGGTCGTCCCACCAGTTCATGGTCACCAGATCGCCGAACCACATGTGCGCCATCTCGTGCATTAGTGTGTTGGCCCGGGCCTGGTATTGGGCATCAGTAGCACGGGAGGCATAGACATATTTCTCCGTGAACGTCACCAGCCCGGGATTTTCCATGGCTCCGAGGTTGTACTCGGGCACAAAGGCCTGATCGTATTTGCCCCACGGGTAGGGGTAGTCGAACAGATCGTTGAAGAAGGCCAGGCCGCTCTTGGTCAATCGGAACAGTTCGTCGGCGTCGAAGGATTCCGCCAAAGAGGCCCGGCAGAAGAGTGCCAGCGGCACCTCAAGCCGGGTGCCGTCGTCGAGCGTTGCTCCCCAGTGGTCCGTGGCCTTGAAGTAAGGTCCGGCGAGCACGGTGGTGATGTACGTGGACATCCGTTGGGTGGTGGCGAAGTCCCAGCGGGCGGCATCGCCGCTCTCCGGAGACCGCGATTCCTCCACCCCGTTGGACGCGACTTCCCAGCCTGCCGGGGCGATCACATGGAAAGTGAATTCGGCCTTGAGGTCCGGCTGTTCAAAGTTGGCGAAGACCCGTCGGCTGTCCGCGGGCTCGTACTGCGTGTAGAGGTAGCACTGGCCATCAGCGGGATCAACAAAGCGGTGCATGCCTTCACCGGAGCGGCTGTAGAGCGCTGTTCCGGTCACGGTCACGGTATTTTCCGCCGCCAGTCCTTCCAAGGTAATCCTGTGGCGGTCAACCACCGACCCGACGTCCAGCGGCTGGCCGTTGAGGATCACGGACTGGACGCCGCCATGGATGAAATCCAGGAACGTGGCGGAGCCCGGTGCGGCAGAAAAGGTGATGGTGCTGGTGCTCGGGTAACCGGGGACTGCGGGATCTTCCGCGTCGCGGACATCGAGCGTGACGTCGTAGCTGTGGGTGGTGATCAGGGCTGAACGGGTAGCGGCTTCATCGCGCGAGAGATTGTGATTCGACACACAGCTATCTAATCATGATCAAAGCGGCCCCCAGGCCCAGCGATGCGATGAGCAGCCACGAGCCCAAAGCTACCAGGACAGCGCGGCCGCCGGTGTGGATCAGGGTCCTGATGCGTACGGCCGAACCCAGTCCGAAGAGGGCAGTCGCCAGAAGGATGTCCTGTACCGCCGCGGCGATCTCCAGGGCCGCCGGCGGCGCCCAACCCAACGATCGAACAGCGACCATGGCGAGGAAACCCACCACGAAGAGGGGGACGATCGGAGGAAACCTGCCATCCCTGCTGCCCGACTCGTCCGCGACGCCGTTGGCGCGCTCACGAAGGTGGAGGATGCGTTGGTGCAGCCCCGCCGTTGCCGCTATCGGCGCCAGCAGGACAACCCTGGTCAATTTCACGACGACGGCGATCGCCAGCGCGGAGGTCCCCGCGGTTTGGGCGGTGGCCACCACCTGGCCGACATCGTGGACGGACGCACCGGTCCAGGCACCAAACTGTTCAGGAGACAGGCCCAGGGGGTGCATCAGCAGCGGCAGCGCGCCAATGGCCAACGTGCCGCAGAGGGTCACCAGAGCTACCGGCAGGACAGTATCCTGATGCCTGATGCGCCGTACTGCCGCCATGGCACCAATCGCCGAAGCACCGCAGATGGAAAATCCTGTGGCAATCAACAAAGCCGCCTCGCCGGGCAGGCGCAACAAGCGGGCAAGGCCATAGGTTCCCGCGAAACTCACCAGGACCACACCGGCGATCAGCAGCAGTGCCAGCCAGCCGAGTCCCAGGACATCGCCCATGCTGACTTTGAGTCCCAGCAGGACAATCCCGGCACGCATGAGGTGTTTCCCCGCGAAGTCCAGTCCGGGCCGGGCGCGCCCCGCGGTCAGGACCGCCGTGCCCGGTATATTTGCTGAGAGCAGGCCCAAAGCAACAGCGAGCGTCATGGCGGGAACCGCCGGAAGCACGGTGTGGATTGCGAAGGCAAGACCCGTAGCGGCGACGCTCAGGACCAACCCGGGCCCCAGCCGGGACAGCTGGGGCACAGGACTGTTGAAGGGCATGCCTCAACCCTGCCGGATGAAGGCAGGGAAAGGCGAACCGGGAGCATCCGGAAACCGCGACACAATCAGTGCGTAATGCGCTCGACTCAAAAAGGTGATTACCTGAATCCCATGTCTGACCTATTCCAGGATTACTCCGAGGCCGCAGCGCGCAGTGGTGCCTATGACGAGATGTTTGCCCAAGGCCACGTTGCCAGAAGATCCTATGGTCAGGTTTCCGGCGCCCTCAGGGAGCTGTCCCTGGCCGACGTGACCGCCCGGGCCGACTCCATGGCACGCACGTTCTTGGACCGTGGAGTCACGTTCGACTACGCGGGGGAGGAACGCCCCTTCCCGCTGGACATTGTGCCCCGCGTCATTCCTGCCGATGAGTGGAACGTCCTCGAACGTGGCGTAGCACAGCGGGTCAAAGCCTTGGAGGCTTTCCTCAATGACGTCTATGGACGGATGGCCGTAGTCACCGATGGCGTGATCCCTCGGCAACTCATCACCACCAGCGCGCACTTCCACCGTGCAGTCCACGGTTTCGAACCATCCGGTGGTGTCCGCGTCCATGTCTCAGGCATCGACGTCGTCCGTGACGCTGCCGGGACCTTCAGGGTGCTCGAGGACAACGTCCGGGTTCCCTCCGGCGTCAGCTACGTCCTGGAGAACCGAAGGGCCATGGCCAAGGGCCTGCCCGAGGCTTTCGGCCAGCAGCACATCCGCCCCGTGGAAGAGTATCCACGGCGGCTTCTTTCAGCACTTCGCAAGACTGCACCGGCGGGTGTGGACGATCCCACCGTGGTGGTCCTGACGCCGGGCGTTTTCAACAGCGCCTACTTTGAGCACACGCTCCTTGCCGGTCTCATGGGCGTTGAACTGGTGGAAGGCCGTGACCTCATTTGCCGCGGCAACCGTGTATACATGCGGACCACCGCGGGTGAACAGCGAGTGGACGTCATCTACAAGCGCATCGACGACGACTTCCTGGATCCCCTCCAGTTCCGTTCCGACTCCATGCTCGGATGCCCCGGGCTGGTCAACGCAGCACGCGCCGGGGGAGTGACGATAGCCAACGCTGTAGGCAACGGCGTAGCTGATGACAAGCTCGTGTACAGTTACGTCCCTGACCTGATCCGGTACTACCTTCACGAAGAGCCGATCATCGCCAACGTTGACACTTTCCGGCTTGAGGAAAAGGAAGCCAGGGAGCATGTGCTGGACCGCCTTGACGAACTGGTGGTGAAGCCGGTGGACGGCTCAGGCGGCAAGGGGTTGGTGATCGGACCTGATGCCACGAAGGACGAGCTTGAAGCCCTGCGTAAACGGGTCATCGCCGATCCCCGCGGGTGGATCGCCCAGCCGGTCCTGCAGCTGTCAACCGTGCCGACGCTCTCCGGGGACAAATTTGGTCCCCGCCACGTGGACCTGCGGCCCTTCGCAGTCAACGACGGCGACGACGTCTGGGTCCTGCCCGGCGGCCTCACCCGGGTGGCCCTGAAGGAAGGTTCCTTGATTGTGAACTCCAGCCAGGGCGGCGGTTCCAAGGACACCTGGGTCCTGGCCGACTCGCCGAAACTTCCCGCCGAGGTCATCCCACGCCAGTCGGTCACCGTCCGTGAACAGGTATCTGTGTGGCCCGTGGAAAGCAATTGGCGTGACCGCCAAACGGAGCAGCAACAGTGACCCCGCTCCACCACCACTTGAACTTCGACCTGCACCACTCGAAGGAGGCAGTTCCATGCTGAGCCGTATTGCTGAGTCTCTCTTTTGGATCGGACGCTACGTAGAACGCGCCGATGGCACGTCCAGGATCCTGGATGTGCACCTCGAACGACTCAACCACCTGCCCCTTGAAGAACAGCGGAGTGTGGCCCGGGAGCTCCTTGCCGTCATGGGTGCCAAACCCCAAAGCGAGGACTTTGGCCTGCCGGAACTCCTGCATGCCCTGGCCTACGACAAGCAGAGCGCGTCCTCCATTGCCGGATCCTTGGGTGCAGCACGCGAGAATGCGCGGCGTGCCCGGGAAACCGTCTCGCAGTCCCTCTGGGAAAGCCTCAACACCACTTATTACGGCCTCAACCAGCATCGCAAGGACGTGGTGGGAACTTACCGTTTCTGCAACTGGGTCCTGGAGCGGACAGCAATGGTCCGCGGTCTCGCGGACACCACCGTGAGCCATGACGAGAGCTGGTTGTTCATGGTGTTGGGCCGTTCCTTGGAACGCGCGGACATGACTGCCCGCATGCTCTCAACGCGCGACGTCCAGTCTGCGGGCATGTCGTGGGTCAACATGCTCCGGTGCGCCGGCGCCTATGAGTCGTTCATCCGCACGCGCAGGGCTGCCTTCGGCGACCAGCACGCCGCGGAGTTCCTGCTGCTGGACCGTTTGTTCCCGCGGTCCATCGTTTACGCCCTGCGCGATGCCGATGAATGCCTTGCGAAGCTGGACCCTTCAGCCCAGCGCGTGGGCTTCATCAATGATGCCCGGCGCATTGTTGGCCAGGCCCGGACGTTCCTCGAGTTCCACCGAACCGACGACCTCATGTCCGAGCTGCCCGAGCACATGGAACGTGTGCAGAAGGCCGTGACGCAGGCGTCCGACGCAATTTCCCGTAAGTACTTCAATCAGGCTGATGAGCACGCCTGGGTGGGAGAAGTTTCATGACCCGGCTGAGCATCGTCCACAAGACGGCGTACAAGTACAACCGCCGAGTGACGTTGTCCTACAACGAGGCCCGGATGACCCCCTTGACCGACGGCCAGCAGGTGGTCCTCGAGTCGTCCCTGAAAGTTTCACCCAACCAGGCCTCGGTCAGCACCTACCGCGATTACTGGGGCACCCGGGTGACGGCCTTCGATATGCAGATGCCGCACGAGAGCCTCGAAGTCCTCGCCACAGCCACTGTGGAAGTTCACCGCACCGAACGCGTGGCCGTGGAGGACGACATTGTTGGGTGGGACGTCATTGCTTCGGACAAGGTCCAGGACGAGTTCAGCGATTGGCTGCCCCAGTCCCGGCTCAGTGGACCGGGCGAGGAGGTTTTGGGCATTGTTCCTGGTGTTGTGGACGGAAAGAATCCCCATGAGGCTGCCTTGGCCGTTTTCGCCTGGATGGCCGGTGAGATGACCTATATGAAGGGCACCACCGGAGTAACCACTAATGCGGAGCAGGCGTGGTCGCAACGCCAGGGCGTCTGCCAGGACCTGGCACACCTGGCCATCGGGGCGCTGCGTTGCAGCGGCATCCCGGCCCGCTATGTTTCCGGGTACATCCATCCAAGGTCCTCGGCCGACATCGGCGAAACGGTTGCCGGCCAGTCACACGCGTGGCTGGAATGGTGGGACGGAGAATGGCGAAGCTGGGACCCCACCAACCACAAGCCGGCAGGTGATTACCACGTCACGGTGGCCCGCGGGCGTGACTACCGCGACGTTCCACCTTTGAAGGGCATCCTGTCCGGAGGGGGCGGTTCGGGTCTCGCCGTTTCGGTGGAGATCACCCGCCTCGCATAGCAGTTTTTGTTACAGATAAGGCCCTTAAGAGTGACTCTCTTAAGGGCCTTATCTGTACTCAAAGTCGTGCGATTATCACCAGGGCGAGGGCTTGTAGTCCTTCAGGAAGACACCGTACTGGTCCTCGCCTTTCTCGCCCATCACTATGGGGTCGTAGACACGCGCGGCGCCGTCCACCAGGTCCAAAGGAGCATGGAAGCCTTCTTCCATGAGCCTGACCTTGGTGTAGTGCGGACGTTCGTCGGTGATCCAGCCTGTATCCACGGCGGTCATGAGGATGCCGTCCGAATCCAGCATTTCCTGGGCGCTGGTGCGGGTCATCATGTTCAATGCGGCCTTGGCCATATTGGTGTGGGGGTGTCCGGGGCCCTTGTAGGCGCGGGAGAACTGTCCCTCCATGGCCGAGACGTTAACGATGTATTTCCTGTGCGCGGTGGACCGCTTCATGGCATCGCGCAGGCGGCTGACCAGCAGGAAGGGGGCCGTGACATTGCAGAGTTGGACCTCCAGCATCTCCAGGGGGTCCACTTCGTCCACCACCTGGGTCCAGCTGTTAATGGAGGCGAGGTCCGGAACCAGTCCGCCGGCGTCGATCGCTGTTCCCGACTCGATCCGTTCCAGCGAAGCCGAACCTGTGGAGAGTGCCAACGAGGTAATTGCATCCCCTGCCAGGACCGGGTGTTCGGTAACACTGCTGGCCAGGGCCAACGGGTGCTTGTCATGGGCATGGCCGAATGTGACCAACTCCGGACCACCGTTGGCGGCTTCCAAAGCTGCCGGCAAGGGCTCGTCCTCCGCGTCCACCAGGGGCTTGTAGGCATTGCCGGAACGGCGCACGGTCTGGGCTGCGTTATTGATGATGATGTCCAGCGGGCCGGCCTCGTTGAGGGAGTCCGTCAGAGCCATGACCTGCGCCGGGTCACGGAGGTCTATCCCGACGATCCGGAGACGGTGCAGCCACTCGCTGCTGTCTTCCATGGCAGCGAAGCGACGGGCAGCGTCCTTGGGGAAGCGGGTAGTGATGGTGGTGTGCGCGCCATCCCTGAGGAGGCGCAACGCAATGTACATGCCAATCTTGGCGCGTCCACCTGTCAGCAGGGCCCTGCGTCCTGTGAGATCGGTGCGGGCATCGCGCTTGCTGTGGCTGAACGCCGCACATTCCGGGCACAGCTGGTGATAGAAGGCATCAACCTGCGTGTAGTGCTTTTTGCAGATGTAGCAAGGACGGGAGCGGATCAGGTGCCCGGCAATTTCACCGGTAGCCGAGGGCGCCAGCTTGTTGCCGCGGGTTTCATCGTCAATACGGTCGGGAGCTGCAGTGGCCGTCAGGGCGAGGACGGCACGATCGGCCTCGGCGATGGAATCGCGCTTGGTGACACGGCGGTGGCGTTTGACGGCTTTGAACATCTTGCCGGTTGCACGACGGACTGCAACGTAGTCCGGGTGCTCCTCGTCATAGACGTGGATCGTGGTCAGAACCTTGAGGCAGGCCTGGATCTCTTCAGGCGTCAGATCGGTGGAGCTCATTGACCTGATTTTACAGCCTTGGGAGCCAGTGGCCTGCCTCGGGTTCTGTCGGCGTCAGCCGGGAGTCCGGCGCTTAGTGCGAGGCACCCTGCGCTGCGGCGTCCGCGACGCGTGACTGGATTCCCGCGGCTACCTTTTCGGCAGAATCGCGGATGTCCGGATCATCATGGGTAGCTGCCTTCACGGCCTCGGGCAGCCCTCGGCGGTGCTGCGCCGAAAGGGCAAGCTCTGCTTCACCGGGTTCGGGAACAACCTGGCCCTTCGCCAGCACGGTGATGCCGGATTCGGTGACCTTGTAACCCCGGGCCTTGTCCAGGGCCGGATCCAGGCCGATGGCGGCACCGGCAGGGACCTTGACGTTCTTGTCCAGGATTGCCCGTTTGATGACCGCGCCTTCACCAACGCGGACCTTGTCCATCAGCACGGAGTCCTGGACACGGCTGCCGGCCGCCACGTAGGCGTCGTTGGAGATCACGGAACCTTCAACGATTCCACCGGAGACCACCACACCGCTGGCAACAATGGAATCCAGGGCCGTACCCACCGTGTTGTTCTCACCACGGACGAACTTGGCAGGGGGCGAGATGCTCTGGCGGGTGTAGATGGGCCACTCGGAGTTATAGAGGTTGAAGATCGGCACGGGGGAGATGAGGTCCATGTGCGCGTCATAGAACGAATCGATGGTACCGACATCGCGCCAGTACGTCCGGTCCCGATCGGTGGCGCCCGGAATGTCGTTGAGCGTGAAGTCGTACACGCCGGCCTCACCTTGGTCCACGAAGTAGGGAATGATATCCCCGCCCATGTCGTGCTTGGTATCGAGTCTCTCCGCGTCCACATGCAGAGCTTCAACAAGGGCATCGGCATTGAAGACATAGTTGCCCATGGAGGCCAGGAACTGCGTGGGATCTGCCGCCAGCCCGGGGGTGCTGGCCGGCTTCTCCACAAACGCGGCAATCTTTTGGGGATCGTTCTGGTCTACTTCGATCACACCGAACTGGTTGGCCATGTTCAGCGGCTGCCGCACAGCAGCAACCGTCGCTTTCGCGCCACTGGCAATGTGCTGCTCCACCATTTGGGAGAAATCCATGCGGTACACGTGGTCAGCACCGACCACAACCACGATGTCCGGGGCGTCGTCGTGGATGAGGTTCAGCGATTGGTAGATCGCGTTGGCGCTACCAAGGAACCAACTCTTGCCCACGCGTTGCTGAGCGGGAACAGAGGCTACATAGCGGCCCAGCTGCGTGGACATACGCCAAGTCTCGGAGATGTGCCGGTCAAGGCTGTGCGATTTGTACTGCGTCAGTACCACAATTTTCAAATATCCCGAATTAACGAGATTGGATAGTGCAAAGTCAATTAACCTGTAGCCGCCGGCGAACGGAACCGCGGGTTTTGCCCGGTCCGCCGTCAGCGGCATCAGTCGATTGCCTTCTCCGCCTGCCAATACGATTGCCAGAACTTTCTTCAACGCCATGGTCACAGCTCCCCGTACGTCTTCGTATCCCCCAAAAGTCCGATTTTCCGGACTCTTTCACACTAGAACACATACGCCGGAACGACTACGTTGGTTAGCGTGCGAATAGACATTGTGACTAAAGAATTCCCTCCGGAAATTTACGGCGGTGCCGGTGTCCACGTTGCCGAGCTCAGCCGCGTGCTGGCAAAGCACGTCGACCTGCATGTACGGGCCTTCGGTGCGCCCCGGGATGCCGACTACCATGGGGCGTCCGTGGCGTCCTACGCCACGCCCGAGGACCTGGACGGGGCCAACGCCGCCCTCCAGACCCTGGGCGTGGACCTGAGGATAGTTCCGGATATTGCGGGAGCGGACCTTGTCCACTCGCACACCTGGTACGCGAACATGGCCGGTCACCTCGCGTCGCTGCTGCACGGCATTCCGCACGTGCTCAGCGCTCACAGCCTGGAGCCCCTGCGCCCGTGGAAGGCTGAACAGCTTGGCGGCGGCTACGCCCTCTCCTCCTGGGTGGAGAAGACCGCCTATGAGGCAGCCGCAGCGATCATCGCCGTCTCCGAGGGGATGCGCCAGGACATCCTTCGCAGCTACCCGGACGTGGATCCCGATAAAGTTCGCGTGGTCCATAACGGGATCGATGTTTCCCTCTGGGAACGCGATGAAGAAGATGATGCCATCCGTGCGCTGGGCATCGATCCCGCCAAGCCCAGCGTGGTCTTCGTAGGACGAAACACGCGCCAGAAGGGGGTGCCATACCTGCTTCGCGCAGCATCGAGCCTGCCGGACGACGTCCAAGTGGTGCTGTGCCTTGGCGCCGCGGACACTCCCGAGCTTGCAGCTGAAACTGCACGCCTCATCGAGGAACTGCAGTCCAAGCGCCAAGGGGTCATCCTCATCGAGCGGATGTTGCCCCGCAAGGAGCTCATCCAGGTGCTCAGCCATGCCACGGCTTTTGCCTGCCCTTCGATCTATGAGCCCCTCGGCATCGTCAATCTCGAGGCCATGGCATGCGGCGCGGCCGTGGTGGCCAGTGCCACGGGCGGCATTCCGGAGGTGGTCCAACACGGTGAAACCGGGCTGCTGGTCGAACTCGAGCAGGTCACCGATGGAACCGGAACACCCCTGGATCCGGAAAAGTTCGTCAGCGACTTTGCCGCGGCCCTGAACGAGGTAGTGGCCGATCCCGCCCGTGCCCGCGAAATGGGAATTGCCGGGCGTCGACGCGCAGAGGAGCACTTCTCGTGGGAATCCATCACGGAAACCACACTTGAGGTCTACCGGTCGGTCCTGCGCTAACCAACAGCGCTCCAACAGCAGGCCCAACGACGACGGCGCCGCACCCTTGGTGGGGACGGCGCCGTCGTCGTTTTTCAACAGTTCCGCAACTGTTCACCGCAAGGCAACAGGCTGCTGCTAACGGGCCTTGGAAGCCTTGAGGGCCAGGAGCGTCTTCTCATCGGCCGGAGCGCTGCCGCTGGCACGCTGCTCACGGAAGTGCTTGCGTGCAGCATCCTGCCGCTCAGCCTCGGCACCGGTTGCGATGGAGGCCCTCAAGTGCTCGGGACCATAGCCGAAGGCGTCCACAAGGTCCACGGCGTGAGGGCGGATCTTGACCAGGAGCCGGTTGATGTAGGTGCCCACGGTCCGGCCGCGCTGCATGGAGAGCCTGCCGTTCATCAGGTACCAGGAGAGATGCTTTTCAATCAGGGACAGGCCGAACAGATCGCGCAGCCAGGTCAGCACGCGTTTGGTTCCCTCGTCCGTGACCTGGTCCAGGCCCTCCGTGAAGGCTTCCCACTGCAGCAGTTCGGCGTGCGCCTGGGCTGCTTCGATGAGTTCGTGCTGGTGCTGGTTGAACAGTGCCGCGGCCTGGTGCTGGGGAAGCTTGTTGGCGCCTTTCAGGGCTGCACCTACCTCGGCAACCATGGACTGCACACGGTCCGCCAGCAGCGTCCGCTGGCCTTCCTCGTCCCGCAACGCCAAAGCGGCCTTCTGCACGGAGCCGGTATCTGCCACGAACTGCGCCACTTGGCGAAGGCCTGTGCGGTGAAGGGCCACACCGGCTGCCTGGTCCACCACGTAGCGTGCAAGGACACCAAAATCGGCGCTGCGGAATTCCTTGGCGTAATCGGCAAGGAGCCTCTTGGCCACCAACTGCAGCAGGACGGTGTTGTCACCCTCGAACGTGACATAGACATCAAGGTCCGCGCGCAGGGAAGCAAAGCGGTTCTCGATCAGGAAACCGGCGCCGCCGCAGGCTTCCCGGCATTCCTGCAGCGTGTCCAGGGCATGCCAGGTGCTCAAAGGCTTCAGGGCTGCGGCCAACGTTTCGAGGTCCTGGCGGTCGGCGTCGGTGT
>NZ_JABMCX010000340.1 GCF_013179505.1 Paenarthrobacter sp. CM16
CACCGGGCGCGTGTGGTGGGCTACACCAAGCAGTGGTACTTGCCCCACAACGACCCCGCTGAAATTGACGCCGCCCTGGCCCGGCTGGAGGCCACCAAGGTTTGGGTCCGCGAAGCTGACGGCAGCCGAAAATCCATGGCTGCGTTGAAGGACATGACCAGCCAGTTGATCGGCCGGTTCTGCCAGAGCGCCATGGAAACAACACGTGCTCACTTCGGCCCGGCCAACCTGACCCGTTACGACGCTGAGCTCATGGTCCCCGCGGACACCGTCGCCGAGATCGCCGTCCTCAAGGGTTTGGCCACCACGTTCGTGATTTCCACGGACCACCGCCAGCCGGTGTACGAGCGCCAGCGCGAAGTGCTGCACGCGCTGGTGGGTGTTCTGAACGCCACCGGCGACCGTCACCTGGAGCCGATGTTCGCCGCTGACTGGCGTGACGCCGTCGACGACGGTGCCCGGCTTCGAGTGGTGATAGACCAGGTTGCCTCGCTGACGGACGTCTCCGCGTTGGCAATGTACGAGCGGCTTGTGGGCAGTCTTCCCTCGCTCTGGTAACAGCTGGGCCGTTACCGTTAACGGCGGGCACCCTTGGGGCAAGCGACTAGGATGGTCACGTGGCTGGCCTGATCAAACGTGAAGATATCGATGAAGTACGCCAGCGCACGGATATCAAGGAAGTCGTTGACGGTTACGTCACGCTCAAGGGTGCCGGGCTGGGCAGTTTCAAGGGCCTGTGCCCGTTCCATGACGAACGCTCGCCCTCCTTCACCGTCCGCCCGCAAGTAGGCCGGTACCACTGCTTCGGCTGCGGCGAGGACGGCGACGCCATCTCCTTCGTCCAGAAGATGGACCACAGTTCGTTCCACGAGGCCGTGGAGAAGCTGGCGGCCAGGATCGGCTACGAGCTTCGTTACGAGGACGGCGGCACCGGTCCCAGCCGTGAAGAAGTGGGTAAACGCCAACGCCTGCTGGACGCCCACAAAATAGCCGACGAGTTCTTCCGCGCCCAGCTCCTGACCCCCGGCGCCGCCGAGGGGCGGAACTTCCTCGATGGCCGTGGTTTCGACCGCGCCGCCGCCGAACACTTTGGCGTGGGATACGCACCCCAGGGATGGGACGCGTTGCTCAAGCACCTCCGTGGGCGCGGATTCACCGATGCCGAGTTGAAACTCACCGGGATGTTCTCGGAAGGAAACCGGGGCATCTATGATCGCTTCCGCGGCAGGCTGATCTGGCCCATCAGGGACATCGCGGGGGACACCATCGGGTTCGGCGCCCGCAAGCTCTACGAGGACGATCAAGGACCTAAATACCTCAACACCCCGGAGACCACCCTCTACAAGAAATCGCAGGTCCTCTACGGGATCGACATCGCCAAGCGGAATATCGCCAAGGAGCGGCAACTGGTGGTGGTGGAGGGGTACACGGACGTCATGGCCTGCCACCTTGCAGGAGTCGCGACGGCGGTAGCCACCTGCGGTACTGCCTTCGGGACCGAACACATCAAGGTGGCCCGGCGGCTGTTGTCGGACGATGGCAGCGGCGGCGAGGTCATCTTCACCTTCGACGGTGACGCCGCAGGCCAGAAGGCTGCCCTGAGGGCTTTTGAAGAAGACCAGCGCTTTCAGGCCCAGACCTACGTTGCCGTGGAGCCCACGGGTGCTGATCCCTGTGATCTTCGCCAACTCAAGGGCGACGCCGCGGTGCGCGATCTCATCAGCACGCGGAAACCACTCTTTGAGTTCGCTATCCGGGCCTCGCTGCGCAGGCACAACCTGGACACCGTGGAAGGCCGCGTTGCGGCACTGCGTGAAGCCGCTCCCGTGGTGGCCCAGATCAGGGATTCCGCTGCCAGGCCCGGTTATACCCGGGAACTTGCAGGATGGCTGGGCATGCCCATCGAAGAAGTCAGCCGGTTTGTTGGCGCCGCCGCCAAGCGTGTCTCTTCCGGTGCCGGTGCGCCAGCACCGGCAGGCGCAGCTGAGCAGTCCGCGGCAGCACCGCCGTCGGGCGGTCTTGTCTTTCAACGGCCCGATCCCCGGGATCCCATCGCAGGGATGGAACGCCAGGCGCTGGAGGTTGTGCTCCAGGAGCCAGGCGTGCTGGGTGGGGGAGCATGGGAGCGCTTCGAGGCCTCGCACTTTGCCACCCCTGCCTACGCCGCCGTCCACACGGCCGTGCGGGCTGCGGGACTCGCCCACGCGGCTGATCCGGTGGCCTGGGTGGAGCAGGTCCGCCAGGAGGTTCCCGAACCCCTGCGTGCCTTGGTCTCCGAGCTTGCAGTGACCCCCCTGCCCGCCAGTACCCCGGAGGCCATGCAGAGGTATTGCCGAGACATCCTGGCCCGCCTGTTTGAACTGCAGATCACCCGTATCAAAGCAGACAAGATGGGCCAATTGCAGCGCCTGGACGCAGGAGCCAATCCGGAGGAATTCCAGCGGCTGAACCGCGAGCTGATGCAACTGGAAATGGAGCGCCGGGCGCTGCGTTCGGACGGCTGAGAACCCCGATTTCGTTTTCCGGCGGGGCCCTGTTAAGCTAGTAACCGCTTCATTCCTCCGTAGCTCAATTGGCAGAGCATTCGACTGTTAATCGAAGGGTTACTGGTTCAAGTCCAGTCGGAGGAGCGCACAATACCCCCGTTCCGGTCTCCGGAGCGGGGGTATTTTTTATACCCCCACGGGGTATGCGGAGCCGATTTCGCATTCGGGTAGAACCTTTGCTAAAGTCATAACCGCTTCATTCCTCCGTAGCTCAATTGGCAGAGCATTCGACTGTTAATCGAAGGGTTACTGGTTCAAGTCCAGTCGGAGGAGCACCGGAACCCCGCATCGGCATCATGCCGGTGCGGGGTTCGTCTTTTCCTAGACGAAATCCATTTCCACCTGCAGGAAACGGGCGGCCTCGGCAACAGCGGCAAGAAATGAATCCTGCTCAGTGGGCGGGGTCCTCGGTTCGCGCGGATGCCATTCATGCGGGGCCGAGTAGACGCGGCTGAAACCGCCACCCGGCGGCGCATAGAAGATTCCGAACCGCTGTACCGGCCACTCAGGGGACGTCTCCGGCGCAACCAGCAGGGCGGCGTCGGCTTCGGGGTTGTACCACTGGGCAATGGGCCTGCGGCGATCATCCGTGAAGAGCCCTGCGGCGTAGAGGGCGGCCGACTGGGGGCTGGTCACTGAGCACAGACGGTCCCACCACAACGGCAGGATGCGTTCATCCCGACGCTGCCACGGTGCCGGAAACGGCTGCAGCTCTTGCCAATGGGGCACATCTCAACTTTATCGCCGGCATGACTCGCGCAACAGGGGAAGCGCTAGCGGGAGAGCCCCAAGCGGGGGTACAGCACCTCGAAACCTTTGGTCAGGCCCGCGTTCAGGGCCAGCCCCACGTGTCCGCCGTTGGGGACCTCGTAGTAGGTCACCGTCATCCCTGCAGTCTGTGCCGCCGCAGAGACAGCTTTCGCGGCGGCCACGTACGTCACATCGTCAGAGCCAACGGTGAAAACGGCTGTCGTATCCGGAAATTGCTTGCCTTTCATGATGTTGATGGGCTTCTGGGCATCGTAGTCCGCTTGCTTGCCGCCGAAGATGCTTGCGAGGTTGCCGGCGGGGTCTTCGGCGCCCGGGAACTCCTCACCGGAAATGTCCACCACGTTGCCCCACATTTTGGGGTACTTGACGGCGAAGGAGATGGCACATTGGCCGCCGTTGGAGTAGCCGGCGATGGTCCAATGCTCCCTGTCGGGAAGGATGTTCAGGTTGGCTTTGGCCCAGTTCACCACGTCTTCGTTGATGTACTTCTCGACGTTGCCGTACTTGGCGGTGTCCAAGCACAGGGTGTCGTTCTCATCCGGACCGATCTGGTCCGCGACGATCGCAATGGGGGCCAGGCCGTTGTTCCTGGCTGCAAACTCATCCAAGGCCGCCGAGACATACTGGGGGTCCGGGAGGCCGGGCTGCCCCATCATCAGGACGAACAAGGGCAACCGGGGCGGATTGTCCGTCAGAGCCGCCGGAGGCAAGTAGATGCCGGCCGGCCGGGCGTCAAAGCCTGAGGCCGTGGCCGGAATCACCTGGGTGCCCACCTCGCCCTTGGCTGGCATTCCGGCAGGGGCTTTCCAGCTCTGCCACAGCGGACCTGCAGGAATGGACGCATCCGGGTTGGGCTTGTTCAACGCAATGGCACCCTCAGTGGAAATCCCCAAGGCCGAGCCCAGCGTCTTGTTCAGCCCGAACTCGGTGTTGATGCCCAGCGCCGCGACCAGAAGAAACACAGGGATGGAGAACGCAGCCACCACTTTCCGCCACGCACGGCTATGGCGGAAGCTGACTACGGCCAGTCCCAGCGCTGCGAAGCAGGAGATGGCCCAGAACCATACCCGTGGAGTCAAGCCCACGTGGAAGACGTCCAAGACGTCCTCAATGATCCACACCGTCAACCATCCCAGCAATGCAGCGGACACAATGGCAATGATCGCGGTCAGC
>NZ_JABMCX010000341.1 GCF_013179505.1 Paenarthrobacter sp. CM16
CCAACCCCGGTGACAACACTCTCAAGATCATCGAATCAACAGAGGGTCGCAATCATGCCGGGATCAGCAGGCCAGCACACCCATATCCTGCACCAGGAAACGGGCTACGAAAAAGGTAACGAGGGTTAGAAGTGGTGGCGGTTGGCCAGCACCGGGAGCTTCTCGCGGGCTTCTTTCACCACTGCCGGGTCGAGGTCGTGGAAGATGAGGCCCGGTTCGCCCTCAAGGGCTTCCAGCACCTGGCCGAACGGGGACACGACGGCGGAGTGCCCCACTCCTGTGGGCGCCGCACCTTTGACCTCAATGCCTTGCGTTGCCGGGTCGCCCTGGCCGCAGGCGAGCACGAACGTGGTGGTGTCCACGGCACGGGCGCGGGCCAGGAGTTGCCATTGCTCGGCTTTGCCAGGCCCGGATCCCCAAGAGGCCGAGACAATGTTGACCACTGCTCCACGATCGGCGTTGGCCGTGAACAGTGCAGGGAAACGGATGTCGTAGCAGGTGGCCAAGCCAAAGGTGAGGCCACCGGCGTCGAACGTCACAGGTTCGGTACCCGCTTGAACGGTGTCCGACTCCGCAAAGCCGAACGCGTCGAAGAGGTGGATCTTGTCGTAACTCGCTTCTACTCCGGGTCCAGTTGCGAGAAGCGTGTTCCGCACACGGCGCGACCCTGATGGCGAGGGAGCGCCAGGGGTGAACATACCCGCCACGATCACCAGTTCCAGTTCCTCGGCGATGGCGCGTACCCGGCCCGCCCAGGGTCCATCCAGAGGTTCGGCGATGTCCAGCAAGGAGTTCCCGAATGCGCGCATCATGGCTTCGGGGAAGACCACCAACGCGGCCCCGCCCTCCTTCGCCAGGCGGGCGTACTCCTCCAGGAGCCGCAGATTGCCGGCCACGTTCCGGCCGGTGATGACTTGGGCGAGTGCCACACGCACGATAGAACCTCCAGTTGTCTCTGTCCCAGTATGCCAAGTGGCCGCGCCGGAAGACTGTCCAAGCGTCTTATTGGAGCAACAGCAAAGGTATGCATGCACAGGCCGAAACCGCGTTGCAGCACGTGAACGGCCCGAGGAATCCGGCCATCGGCAGGCAAGTAATCAAATAGCGACGGGGATCGTCGTCACATGCGGGGCCTGCGCGGCACATACTGGGCGTGGAACTAAACTTGCAAGCAATGGTTATGCCTATTTTTGACACAGCAGCTGCCGTCGACGCCTCGCGGCCACGGCCCCTCGGACTGAGCGTGCCCCAGCCCGGGGTTTTTGATGCCGGAAACACGGACAACCACCCAGTGAATGTGGCCGTTTTCGCACCCGACCTGGAAGCGGTGGAAATCGCCTTCCAGGCCCCCGGAGATCCGTGGCGCGCCCACATCCTTCCAAACGTCGAGGACGGCGTGCACTTCGGAGTGGTCAGCGGTATGCCGCCCGGCACGCGCTACGGTTTCCGCGCCGCACCGTCCGAGGGCACCTTCCCCATGTCGTTGCCGGCTGTTGATCTGGATAACGACGGCGAACATCGCCTGTTGCTCGATCCCTACGGCCGCGCCGTGGACCAGCGGGGCGAGTTCCTTACCAGCGTGCATGTGGAAACAGGTTTTGACTGGGGCGAGGACCAGCCGCCCCGCGTCCCTTTGCGGACCTCCGTCATCTATGAAGCGCACGTGCGCGGCCAGACCATGTTGCACCCGGACATCCCGGAGCATCTCCGCGGCACGTACGCGGGCATGGCCCACCCGGTGATGATCCAGCACCTCACCGAACTTGGCATCACGGCTGTCCAGCTCCTGCCCATCCATTTCCACTTGGATGAGTCCCACTTGCAGGACCTGGGCATGACCAATTACTGGGGTTACAACACGGCGGCGTTCTTCGCGCCGCACTCGGACTACGCCACGGAGGCTGCGCGCAGCGCCGGCCCCCACGCGGTGCAGGATGAGCTCAAGGGCATGATCAAGTTGCTGCACGCTGCGGGCATCGAGGTCATCCTGGACGTCGTGTACAACCACACCGCCGAAGCGGGTCCGGATGGCCCGGCCTTGAGCTTCCGTGGGCTGGCGGAGCAACGCTACTACCGGCACGATGCCCACGGGCGTTACCTGGACACCACCGGCTGCGGCAATACCTTGGACTTCAGCGATCCCGTAGTGGTGGACCTGGCCCTTGATTCACTGCGTTACTGGGTGAACGACTTCCATGTGGACGGCTTCCGCTTCGACCTTGCCGTGACACTGTGCCGGGACGCCGGCAATACCTTCGATCCCCAGCACCCGTTCCTGCAGGCGATTGCGGAGGACCCGGTGTTGTCAGAGGTCAAACTCATCGCCGAGCCTTGGGACGTTGGCTATGGTGGCTGGCAGACGGGCCGGTTCCCGCACGGATGGGCGGACTGGAACGATCACTTCCGCGATGGCGTCCGCAGCTTCTGGCTGTCCGACCGCGCAGCCATCGAGGCCGGCGGCCAGGGTGGGTCCGTGGCGTCGTTGGCTGAGCTCATGGCCGGCTCCGCGAACCTCTTCGCTTCCTCGGGACGCACACGGCTGGCCAGCGTCAACTTCATCACGGCGCACGATGGCTTTACGCTCAAGGACCTGGTGAGCTATGACCGGAAGCACAACGAAGCCAACGGTGAGCAGAACCGCGATGGTCACGGAGACAACCGCAGCTACAACCACGGTGTGGAGGGCCGGAGCGAGAACGAGGCCATTGTGGCCGCCCGCGCCCTGTCCGTCCGGAACCTGATGGCTACCCTGTTGCTGTCCTTTGGCGTCCCGATGATCACAGCCGGTGATGAAATCGGCAGGACCCAGCAGGGCAACAACAATGCCTACTGCCAGGACAACCCCACGGCGTGGTTGGATTGGAGCCGCACGCAGGAAGCCAATGCCATGTTCAAGACCACGCGGGAGCTGGTCCGGCTTCGCCGTTGGTTCCTGCGGCACCAGCCCGAGAGTTTCCCTGGCAACGCGAACGATTCCAGCCTGCAATGGTTTGACGACAAAGGCCAGAGGATGACTCCGGCGCGTTGGAATGATCCCAATGTCCGTTCCGTTCAACTCCTGATGGGGCATGAGGACAGCGAGATTCGTGGCTTGATCTCGGTGAACGGCAGCAACCAGGACGTCAAGATGGTCCTGCCGGAGATCCTCAGTGAAACGGGCATCGGCAAGCGCATGTTTGAACTCCGCTTCACTACTTCCGTGCTGCACGAACGCCGAAAGGGCGCGTTGGTGGCCTCGGGCGAGCGGGATATCCTGCAAGCCAACACCATCAACATTTACCGCACGTAGGTACTTACCCCAGGAGCACTTCACATGAACCGCAGCCGCAGCAAACTGGTGGCGTTCGCGGGGTTGGTGATCGCCGTCGTCGTGCTGGTGGTCGCCATGGTGGGCGGAGGCTCGCTGACGGCGCCAAGCAGCGCGCCGCCTTCCGGCGGACAAACAACAACGCAAGGCACGACGCCGGCACCTGGCCCTGCGTTGTCGTCGGCCGCTGCCGCCGTGGCCAACCCCTCAACGCTGCCGGCCATCAACGCCTCTCAGCTGCCCAGGGAAGCCCGTCAAACCCTGGCCCTGATCGCCAAGGGCGGCCCTTACCCGTACGACCGTGACGGCGTGAACTTCGGCAATTTTGAAGGCCTGCTGCCCAAGAAGTCCGGTGGGTTCTATAAGGAGTACACGGTAAAGACGCCCGGAGAGTCGGACCGGGGCGCCCGCAGGATCGTTGTGGGCAAGGACTCAGCCAAGTACTACACCCAGGACCATTACGAGTCGTTCAAATTCATCATCGAAGGCAAGTAGGAGCCCATGAAGATCTATTCCGCAGACACCTGGACCTTGGACGAACTGCAGGAACAAATTTCCGACGCCGGTCGCAGGACAGTGATGGTCCCGCCGGCAAATACCAAGCAGGCAGTGCTGGAAGTATTCGCCCAGGTCCTGGATTTCCCTGAGTACTACGGCGTAAACCTCGACGCCCTGAACGACTCCCTGCACGACTACGCAGACGCTCTTTCAGAGGACGACGGCAGCCCGGTGACCATGATCTGGCAGGTCCCGGCCGCCTACCGCACGGACCGTTCCTTCGGCGTGGTCTGCGAAGTCCTCCAGGATGCCGAGCGCTACGCCGGCCGGGACCTCGCAGTGATCGCCGTCTTCGAAAACTAGTCGCGCCAACGGGCCCTATGGATCCCAACCGTAGCGGCCCGCCAAACAACAAGCCGGATGCCAGTTATCCGGAAGCGTGCGTCAAAGCGACGAAGGAGCAGCACGCGGAGGATGACTGACATCCGGCGGATGTCGTCTGGTTAGGGCTTACGCGTTCGCGATCAATCCCAGTTCAGCCTTCGATGCCAACGCCGAGTGCTTCGGGAATACCCGGACGGTGTAGCCGAACGAGCCTGAGCGGTTGATGACCAGGGAGCCGTGGAAGAGGTGGCGTCCGCCGCCGAGGTCTTCCAGGGAGTCCAGTTCGGCCACC
>NZ_JABMCX010000342.1 GCF_013179505.1 Paenarthrobacter sp. CM16
GCCGGGATGATGATGACCGCGGCAACGTTCGACGACGAGCAACGCGCCAACCTGCCCCGCAACCTCAAGGGAAACCTGTGCCGCTGCACAGGCTACCGTTCCATTGCGGACGCGGTCTGCGGTCACGGCGATGCTCACGGCGATGCTCACGGCGATGCTCACGGTGATGCTCACGGTAGCGACCAAGGCGACCACCAGCACGGTGCTGACGTTTCGGGGGCGCAGCCGGTGCAAAACGCTCAAGCTCCAGCCGCCGTGCCTGCCACGCCGGGCCAACTCGGCGACAACGTTCCCGCTCCGGCCGGCCAAGCCGTGGTCACCGGAACCGCCCGCTACAGTCTGGACGTGCCGGCCGAGGATCTTCCGGGCCTGCTGCACATGAAACTCCTGCGTTCGCCGCACCCGCATGCCCGGATCGTGTCCATAGACAAAGCACCGGCCCTGGCTGTTCCCGGCGTCGTTGCGGTCTTCACCCATGAAGACGCCCCGCAGCTGTTGTTTTCCACGGCCCAGCACGAGAACTACACCGACGACCCCGACGATACCCGCGTGCTGGATAACGTGGTGCGGTTCATCGGACAGCGGGTTGCCGCGGTGGTGGCCGAGTCGGTGGGTGCCGCCGAGGCAGGTGCCCGCGCGCTGGAGGTGCGGTACGAACTCCTGGAACCGGTGTTCACTCCGCAAGAGGCCATCCTCCCCGGAGCCCCGGCGGTCCATGGGGAAAAGGACGGTGTTTTCTCGCGCATTTCCCGTCCGCTCCAGAACGTCGTGGCCGAGGTGCACGCCGAACTGGGCAGCGTGGCGGACGGCTTTGCAGCGGCCGACTTCATCCACGAGCACACGTACCAAACCCAGCGCGTGCAGCATGTGGCCATGGAAACCCACGCATCCATTGCCTGGGTGGACGCGGACGGCCGCTTGATGATCCGTTCCTCCACGCAGGTTCCCTTCCTGGTGAAGCGGACGCTGAGCCGGGTGTTTAACCTGGCCCCGGAGACCATCCGTGTGGTGGCCGGCCGGGTTGGTGGCGGATTCGGTGGCAAGCAGGAAGTCCTCACCGAGGACCTGGTGGCTCTCGCCGCCTTGGCACTCGGCAGGCCCGTGCAGCTGGAGTTCACCCGCACCGAGCAGTTCACGGCTACCACCACCCGGCACCCCTTCACCATTCACTTGAAGGCCGGTGCCAGCCGTGATGGTTCGCTGACCGCGCTGCAGTTGAACGTCCTCACCAACACCGGTGCCTACGGAAACCACGCTCCCGGTGTAATGTTCCACGGCTGCGGGGAGTCCCTGGCCGTGTACAAGTGCGTGAACAAGAAAGTGGATGCCCACGCCGTGTACACCAACACCGTCCCGGCAGGTGCTTTCCGTGGCTATGGGCTGAGCCAGATGATCTTCGCCATCGAGTCGGCCATTGACGAGCTGGCCATAGGGATCGGCATGGATCCGCTCGAGTTCCGGCTCAAGAACATGGTCCGGCCCGGAGATCACATGCTCTCCACAACTCCTGAGCCCGAGGAAGACGTCCACTACGGAAGCTACGGCCTGGACCAGTGTGTTTCCTTGGTCCGGGACGCTTTGGACCGCGGCAAGGAACGCTACCGGGCTGCCGGCTTGGATGACCTCGGACCCGATTGGGTGGTGGGGGAGGGCTCAGCCCTGTCCATGATCGACACCGTCCCGCCCCGCGGCCACTTCGCCCACACCCGGGTGAGCCTGGAAGCGAACGGAAGGTTCGCCGTCGACGTCGGTACTGCTGAATTCGGGAACGGCACCACCACTGTCCACGCGCAGCTGGCTGCCACGGCCCTGGCTACCACGGCGTCCAAGGTGACAGTGCGGCAGTCCGATACCGACCTCCTTGAGCACGACACCGGCGCGTTCGGTTCTGCCGGAACTGTGGTGGCCGGTAAGGCGACGCTCGGTGCGGCGCTGGAACTGGCCACCCGGATCCAGACTGTTGCCGCTTCGCTGACGGGAGCGGCCTTGACGGATTGCCGCTTGGTGGACGGTGCGGTGGAGTGCGGTGACCGGACCGTGCCGCTGACGGAAATCGTCGACGCCGCCCGGCTGCAAGGCGTCCGGCTCGCCACCGACGGCAACTGGGGAGGGACGCCACGGTCTGTGGCATTCAACGTCCATGGCTTCAGGGTTGCCGTCAACACGGGAACCGGTGAGCTGCGGATCCTGCAGAGCGTCCAAGCCGCGGACGCCGGTGTGGTGGTCAACCCGCGGCAGTGCCGTGGGCAGATCGAGGGCGGTATTGCGCAGGCGCTCGGCGCGGTGCTGTACGAGGAAGTAAAAGTGGACGACGCCGGCCGCGTCACCACGGACATCCTGCGGCAGTACCACATACCGTCGTTCGCGGACGTGCCCCGGAGCGAGGTGTACTTCGCCACCACCAACGACTCCACCGGCCCGCTGGGAGCGAAGTCCATGAGTGAGAGCCCCTTCAACCCGGTGGCGCCCGCACTGGCCAACGCCATCCGAAACGCAACAGGAATCCGCTTCGGTGAGCTGCCCATCGCGCGGGACAAGATCTACCTGGCCCTCCGCGACCGCACCCTCATCCCCAACTGACCCCTGTCCCCGTGCCAGCCCAACTAGGTAACAGCAAACGTCGCTATGAGCCCTCATTGCGACGTTTGCTGCTACCTACTTGGGGGAGACGGTGAGCTCCATGAACACACTGTTCGGGTCCAGGGTGTAATCCCCAAAAGGCGGGCACTCCGTGAAACCGTGCCGGGCATACAGCCTGCGTGCCGGAGCGAAGTAGTCCTCTGTTCCCGTCTCCAAGCTCACGCGTTCATAACCCAGCCGGGCAGCCTCGGCCACAATGTGCTCCAGCATCCGGGTGGCCACGCCACGTCCGCGTGCGGCGGATGTGGTGCGCATGGATTTGATCTCTGCCTGCCCGGCGGACAGTTTCTTCAGCGCACCACACCCCAGCAAGGTGCCGTCCTCGCGGGCTGTCCAGAACGTGATGGCCTCGTGGGACAACGCCGAGTGATCCAACGCGTGAACACTCTCTGCAGGCGACGTCGCGAACATGTCAGCCAAGTGCTCGCTGAGGAGCTGGTGGACGTCGGGGCGCGCGGGATCGTCGGGTTCGATGCTGATCATGCCCCTAATTTACCCGCCGGCTACCCTTCCAGAAGATGCAGCTGATCCTTGGTGTCCAGGTCCTCGCCCGAGCACAGGTCACTGCAATCCACCAGGTCCACCAGGCCGGGATGCGCTTTGAGGAAGGAGCGCGCGCCAGTGTCGCCATGAGCCGCTGCTGCGGCATCGGCACGGAGCGCGACGTCGAAAATCACCGGGTGCCTGCGCTTCAGGTGACCCGAATCGTCAGGGTAGGCGGCTGCGGTGACCCGGCCGGGACGGTGGCTGCCCAGCAGCCGGCTCACCGCCGTCGGGGTTAAACCGGGTTGGTCCACCAGCGCCACCATGATGCTGTTGCCGGGGGTGGCGGCGTCGATTCCTGCGCGGAAGGATCCGGCCATGCCCTTGGCCCAGTTCTGGTTTTCCGCCACCGTATAGGTGCCCAGATCGGTCTTCCGACGGACCTCGTCGGCCTCAGCACCCAGCACCACCACAACTTCGCGGCAACCGCCGTCGAACAGGGTATCGGCGAGAACCTCCACCAGGGTCCGGCCGCGGAACGGCAGCAGCGCCTTGGGTCCGCGGCCCAAACGGGTGCCGGCGCCCGCAGCGAGGAGCACACCCGTGGTGGGGGCCGTGCCGGTGTCAGTCATATCCTCACGATACGCGCGGGGGTGCATGCGGTCTCTAGCTCCTCGGGGACTTTCGAATTGATCTACCTATATCGGTTGTAAATTACCGATCAGTAGGGCTTTTGGACGTCTGAAATGGCCGATATCGTCTATGGGGGAGTTATGAAGTCAGCTCGAAAACGCAACGATGCGTGAAAGTACAGGGGAAAATGGCTGGCAATTTCGAAATTCTCAAAGCAGGATCCAACTCATTCCGGTTCAGGCTCACCGCCGAGGACGGCACGGTTGTGGCAGTGTCGCCACAATTTCCTAACCTTAAAGCCGTGGTGGACGGCATCAACGCGGTCCGCGAAAATGCGGCGACCGGCTTCGTGGTGGACCGGAGGAACCTGGGCACCTGAGCCCGGTCAAGCAAACCAGCGAAACACCAAGATGGCGGCAGTGTTCTTCACGAACACTGCCGCCATCTTGGTAATGCGGTTGGTTAGGCGTCGCCGCCTGCGCCGCCGGTGGTGCCGGCGTTCACATCCAACAGCTTGTAGCGGTCAATAGCGTACGACGGCGCGCCCTCCTCAACTTCGCCCCTCGCCGCCAGCAGCTGGAGGGTTTTGGTGACGATGGAGTGGGTGTCGTTTTTGAAGTAGCGGCGTGCGGCTTGGCGGGTGTCGGAGAAGCCGAAGCCGTCTGCTCCGAGGGAGGCGAAGTCGTTGGGGATGAATTGGC
>NZ_JABMCX010000343.1 GCF_013179505.1 Paenarthrobacter sp. CM16
CGCTCGTGGACCTTGCCGAACCGGGCCGGCAGCGCACCATGGACGCCCATGGACAGTGTTCCGCGGGCGGTGGGCAGGATGGTGGTCTGGGTGGAGGACAGGACCGACGCCAGCACAGCGACGATGATCAGCCAGCCCCAAGGGCCCAGTACTACGTCCTTCATGGCCAGGAAGACGTCGTCCTGGTTGGCCTCGTTGCCAAGGCCGATTCCGTCGGTACCGATCGTGGCGTACATCATCACCAGCAGGGCTACGGAAACGTAGATTGCCACCAGCACGGAGGCTGAGATGACGGCACCACGGCCGGGGGTCTTGGTGGGGTTCTCGGTTTCCTCATTGAGCGCAAGGCATGTGTCCCAGCCCCAGTAGATGAACAGCGCCAGCAGGACACCGTGGACCACGGCGCCGGGGTCGGCAAAAGCGCCGGCCGGGTTGAACCATTCGAAGTCGAAGGCCTGTCCTTCAGGGGCGCCACCGGCGATCCGGAAGACGATGGCCACCGCGAAGATGCCCAAGGAGATGTACTGGATGTAGGTCAGGGTGCGCTGGACGTGCTCGCCCAGCCGGATGCCCCGGTGGTTTACATACGTCATGAACAGAATGAAGAGCACACCGGTTGCCGTCACCAGCCAGGTGTTGTCGGCCAGGGAACCATCACCGATCAAAAGCCACAAGTACTTGCCGGCAATTTGTGCCAGGTTCGCCAGAACCACAATTCCTGCCAGGGCAACACCCCAGCCGCCAAGCCAACCGGCCCAGGGCCCGAACGCCTTGCGGGCCCAGAAGAACGTGGTGCCGCAATCCGGCATGGCGCTGTTCAGCTCACGGAAGGCGTAGGCAATGAACAGGACGGGAATGAAGCCGAGGATCAGGATCAGCGGCGTGTAGTTGCCGTTGACTGCAACAATGAGCCCCAGGGTAGCCGCCAGCGAATAGACAGGCGCTGTGGATGCCAGGCCCAGCATGACGGAATCGCCAAGGTCAAGGATCCCGGCGTGGAGGCCTTTGGAAGGTACGACGGCGGTACGGTCGCCGCCCGCCGGGCCGCCACCCGGCGTCGAGGTTTCAGTGCTCATAGTGCGGCTCCGTAGGAAGTAGCAGTGGGCGCGATGGGCGCCGGGGCGTCGATGGTATTGGGGACAAAGCGGCAGAAGTAGTCCGTGATGGGGCCGTCCGATTCGCGGATGCCGCAACCAACGGATTCGCCATCCACCACCCAGAGTCCCAGGACGGGGTGGTTGCCATCGAAATCGGGCAGGGAGTGGTACTGCTGGAAGCACCAGCCTTCACGGCCGTAGCCACCGGGCTGTTGGATCTCAATGCCCGGGGCATGGATACGGATGTTGTCGCCCTCACGGCCGTGGAGCGGCTTGGCTACCCATTCCTTGAGGGGACCGGGATCGCCGAGGTAGGCGGGCAACAGGTTCTCGTGGTCCGGGTAGAGATGCCACAAGGCCGCCAGGAGTGCTTTGTTGGACAGCAGCATCTTCCACGCCGGCTCAACCCAGCGCGGATTGTGTGCGCGCTGCAGGAGGCGCTGCCCGAACGGCTCTTTCATCATCAGTTCCCATGGGTACAGCTTGAACATGGTGCTGATCATGAAGTTGTCCAGGTCCACGAACCGGTTCAGGTTGGGGTCCCAACCGATATCGGACATGTTGATGCCGATGGTGGTCCAACCGCCTTGGCTGGCGACGTCCCGCATGTAGGCAGCGGTCATCCAGTCTTCCCCGGATTCCTCTGCCTCCGAGTGGGCAACATGCAGGGTGCTCATGCCGGTGCGGAACTGCAACTTCTTCCACTGCCGGATCAGGGCCTCGTGGATTCCGTTCCATTGATCCTTTTCCGGAAAAACGTCCTGGAGCCAGAACCACTGCGCCACGGAGGCTTCGATCAGCCCGGTAGGGGTATCGGCGTTGTACTCCAGCATTTTGGCCGGACCACCTTTGCCGTCATAGATGAAGTCAAAGCGACCGTAAATATCCATGTCGGCAGCCAACAAGGACTCGCCGGCCAGTTCCAGGGCTTGCTGCCCGATGCCGAGATCGCCCATGGCTCCGGTGGCCAGGTACTTGGCGGCTTCCAAGCACATGATGTGCATGTCTTCCGCGGTCTTCTCGAGGGTCTCCACCTCGTCCTCGGTGAACTCGTAGTACGCCGATTCGTTCCAGTATTCGATTTTGCGGCCATCGGGCATGGTGGTGGTGGAAAAAACCAGGCCCTGCTCTTCGATCTTTTGCTTCCAGTCCGGCCTGGGCTCGGAGGGCAGTCGACGCACGCCTAGCCTCCCGAGCTTCCGCCGCTTTTGGAGCTGCTGCCAAAGCCGCCGCGGCTGACGGTGCCGCCCTTGGTGCTGTAGCCCGTGGAGGACTTTGCTCCTGTTGGGACGTTCTTGGTGTAGCTCGGGTAGGCGGAACGGTTCTGGCCCACCGCAGGCACGCTGGCGCCGCGGGAGTAGAAGTACCACGCGTACACACCCGAGCTTCGGCCCGCCGAGCTGCTGTTGTTGCAATCGTTGTCATCGACGCGCTCGCCGGTTTCCTCATTGAAACAAACCTGGGCGTAGTCGGCTTCCTGCTCGTTGCTGGCCACGATCGCGGTGATGGTTCCAGCCAACAGCGCGGTCACGCCCAGGCCGACCACCACGGTGCGTCGCTGCGAGCGCTTCTTCTTCTTGGCTGCCTCGGCCTCACCGCGTTCGCGTTCCCTGGCGAAGGGATCCACCACGGGAAGGGGCTGGCCGGGACGTGGGTTTCCACTGGGTGATGCTCCCGCGGGCGCCTTCTTGTTCCTGGCCGGCTTGCCCTGCTGCGGGTTGTCCTGGACAGGTGTGAACAGCTCCGGGTGGAGGTCGGGTTTGGGCACCTGCCAGGGCGGGGGCTTGGGCGGGTTGTTGCCCGCTCCGAAGTCGGCGTTGTTGTCCCTGCTGCCGCCGTTGTTGCCGGCTGCGTCAGGGCTGTCTTTTGGGCCCATGTGTATCCCCCTGGATAGACCGTTGGTGTGCCCGGCGCCACGCCGGACCAGAATGCTCAGAGCAAGCCTAGTCCTTGGAAGCCGTGCAGGCACGGCCAAGCGCAGTACTTGGGGAGAACTCCCCACTGTGGGAAGCGTGTAAGGATGGAGCCATGGCGGCACCAACGGCAGAAAACCATGGCGACGACGGCGTGTTGCTGCGGCTCCCGCCGGTGCGTGGCATTGGCCGGACACGGGTGATCTTGGGCCTGGTGCTGGCATTGCTGCTGCCGCCCGCCGTCGAACTTGTTGTGACGGTCCTGAATTTCCGCAACTTTTCCATGATCATGCTGCTGCAACTGGCGGTGGCGGTGGCGGTTGCCGCGATCGGTGGTTTGTGGCCGGCAGTGGTCGCTGCCGTTCTGGGCAGCTTCCTGTTGAACTATTTCTCTGCCGATCCCGTAGGCTCCCTCTCCATTGCCGATCCCACCACGTTGTTCACTCTGGTGGTGTTCCTGGCGGTGGCCTGCGGCGTAGCGCTTGCAGTGGGACTGGCCGGCAGGCGTGCCCAGGAGGCAGCCCGGTCGGAAGCTGAAGCCACTGCGCTGAGCGGGTTGGCCCTGCGGATACTGAGCTCGGATGGAAGCCTGGAAACGTTCCTTGAGAAGGTCCGGGTCAACCTGGGGATGGATGCGGTGACTTTGCTGGGTTCCGCGGCCCCGGGCACACCGTACCCATCCGGTGCTGCTCCTGCATCGCAGGTCCTGGCCAGCGCCGGGCCGAATCCGCCGGTGACCCATGCCGCCGCCGATCATGCCGCCGTCGTCGATCCCCACTACACGCTGTTGCTGCGCGGTGGCCCTTTGTCCCCACAGCGCCAGCGCCTGCTTGCCGCGTTCGGCGCGTTCGTGGTGGCAGTGCGTGAGCGGCAGCAGTTGGTGAAGAGCCGCCGGGACAACGTCCGGCTGTCAGAGGGCAACAAGATGCGGACATCCATCCTCCGCGCAGTCTCGCATGATCTTCGGACGCCCTTGGCCGGGATCAAGCTCGCTGTCAGCAGCCTGAGGCAGGAGGACGTGGATTTCCCGCCGGAGGTGGAGCGGGAGTTGTTGGAGACCATCGAGGAATATGCGGACCGGCTGGATCACCTGGTGGACAATCTCCTGGATATGTCCCGGATCACCGCTGATGCGGTCAACCCGCTGCTTACCGGCATCGTGTGGGCCGAGGTGTTGCCGCAGGCGCTCCGGGGTGTTCCGGCAGGGCTTCTCCGCAACGAGCTTCCGCCCAATCTTCCGCCGGTGCAGGCCGATGCCGGCATGCTGGAGCGGGTGGTGGCCAACATCGTGGAGAACGCGGTGAAGTACGCACCGGACTCCGATGTTGTCCTGACGGCCCGGGCCGGT